>JAHBYP010000005.1:300843-601686 GCA_019635875.1 Alphaproteobacteria bacterium | reverse complement strand
ATCATGGGCACCCTGGGCGGCATCGCCGAGCTGGCCAAGGAGGCCCAGGCGCGCGCCGCGGCCGGCATGACGGCATTGCCGGCGCCGGCGGGCGGCGGTTCGTCGGCGCGTCCGGCCGGTCCGTGGACGCAGCCGTAAGAGCATATACAAGGGGGGAAACCACGATGTCGGGCTTCACGATCGTTTTCTGGCACTGGTTCGCGCTCGCGGGCGTGCTGCTGCTGCCAGAGATGTTCATGCCCGGCATCGCGTTCCTGTTCATGGCGATCGGCGCCTTCGCCACCGGCGTGCTGAAGCTCGTGTGGCCGTCGGCGACCCTGGACATCCAGCTGGGATGCTTCGCCGTCGTCAGCATCGCCGCCTTCGCCGGCATGCGCGGCTGGATCCGCCAGATCTTCAAGGTGCGCGAAGGCGACCGGCTCAACGAGCGCGGCGGCCAGCTGGTCGGCACGACCATCACGCTCTCCGACGCCATCCGCAACGGCCACGGCCGCGTGCGGGTGGGCGACGGCAGCTGGAACGTCAGTGGCCCGGACATGGCCAGCGGCGCACGGGTGCGCGTGATCGCCGTCGACGGCGCGACGCTCAAGGTCGAGCCGGCGCCTTAACCCTCCATCGTCGTCCTGAGCGCAGCGAGGGGCCCCGCGGTAGTGCGGTCGCATGCCCGTGCTGTGACCGGACGGACCACCGCAAGGTCCTTCGCTGCGCTCAGGACGCCGCCGTTGTAAACGACGCGGCGCGGCGGAAGCGCAGCGAGACCGTATCGCCGGGCCTGAGGCGGTCGGCCTCGTGCAGGTGATGGGCCTGCTCGATGTCGATCGTCGTGCCGTCGGCGAGCGTGATCTCCAGGGCGGCGACCGGGCCGGCGAGGCTGACGGCGCGGACCGTGGCGCTGCCGTCGCCGGCACGGATCGCCGACACGTCGTGCGGGCGCACGAAGAGCATGGCCTTGCCGTTGGGAATGTGCGCGCCGTCGAGGCGGTCGACGATGACGCCCGGCAGCTCGAGCCGGCCGTCGACGATGTCGACCGGGACCCGGTTGGCCTTGCCCAGGAAGTCGAAGACGAAGGCGTTGGCCGGGTTGGCGTAGACCTCCTCAGGCGCGCCGACCTGCTCGATGCGGCCGCTGCCCATCACCACCACGCGGTCGGCGAGCTCGAGCGCCTCCTCCTGGTCGTGGGTGACGAACAGCGTCGTCATGCCGAGCTGCTCGTGCAGATGGCGCAGCCAGCGGCGCAGCTCCTTGCGCACCTTGGCGTCGAGCGCGCCGAACGGCTCGTCGAGCAGCAGCAGCGAGGGCTCGATGGCGAGCGCGCGCGCCAGCGCCACGCGCTGGCGCTGGCCGCCCGAGATCTGGTGCGGATAGCGCGCGCCAAGATCGCCGATCTGCACCAGGCTCAGGAGGTTGGCGACGCGCGCCTTGATCTCGGCCTCCGAAGGCCGCGCGCGGCGGCGCTGCACGCGCAGGCCGAAGGCGACGTTCTCGGCCACCGACATGTGGCGGAACAGGGCGTAATGCTGGAAGACGAAACCGATATGGCGGTCGCGCACGCTCTGGTTCATCGCGTCTTCGCCGGCGATGCGCAGCGTGCCGGTATCCGGCCATTCCAGCCCGGCGATGATGCGCAGCAGCGTGGTCTTGCCCGAGCCCGATGGCCCGAGCAGCGCGATCAGCTCGCCCTTGGCGACATCGAAATCGATGTCGCGCAACGCCACCGACGTGCGGAAGCGCTTGCCGATGCCCTTGAGCGCGATGGTCATGAGGACGACCGGTCCCGGGCCGGCGTGCTCCACTCGACGATCGCCTTGCCCAGCAGGGTGAGCAGCGCCAGGCAGGCGAGCAGCGAGGCGACGGCGAAGGAGGCGACGAAATTGTACTCGTTGTAGAGGATCTCGACGTGAAGCGGCATGGTGTTGGTCTCGCCGCGGATGTGGCCCGAGACCACCGACACCGCGCCGAACTCGCCCATCGCACGCGCGTTGCTCAGCAGCACGCCGTAGAGCAGCCCCCAGCGGATGTTGGGCAGGGTGACGCGGCGGAAGGTCTGCCAGCCCGAGGCGCCCAGGCTCAGCGCCGCCTCCTCGTCCTCGGTGCCCTGTTCCTCCATCAGCGGAATCAGCTCGCGCGCGACGAAGGGGAAGGTGACGAAGATTGTCGCCAGCACGATGCCGGGGATGGCGAAGATGATCTTGAACTCCATCTCCGAGAGCCACGGCCCCAGCCAGCCCTGCAGGCCGAACAGCAGCACGTAGATCAGGCCGGCGATCACCGGCGAGACCGAGAAGGGCAGGTCGATGAGCGTGGTCAGCACGCTCTTTCCGCGGAAGTCGAACTTGGCGATCGCCCAGGCCGCGGCGATGCCGAACACCAGATTGACCGGCACGGCGATGGCCGCGACGATCAGGGTGAGCTTGATCGCCTCCAGCGCCGTCGGCTCGATCAGCGCCGCGATATAGGGTCCGACGCCGCGACGGAAGGCCTCGACGAAGACGCTGACCAGCGGCAGCACGACGAAGATCGCGATGAAGCCGAGCGCCACGGCGATCACCAGCAGCCGCACAGGCAGCGGCTCGGCACGAACGTCGGCGGCTTCCCTGCGGCGCGGCACGATCAGTGCTCCTGGTAGCGCCGCGACCAGCGCTGCAGCAGGTTGATGCCCAGCAGCAGGGCGAAGGACAGCAGCAGCATGACGGCGGCGATCGCGGTCGCCTCGCCGTAGGCGTATTCCTCGAGCTTGATGACGATCAGCAGCGGTACGATCTCCGACACCATCGGCAGGTTGCCGGCGATGAAGATCACCGAGCCGTACTCGCCCACGGCGCGCGCGAAGGCCAGCGCAAAGCCGGTGGCCAGCGCCGGGAAGAGCGTCGGCAGGATCACGCGGCGGATGGTCTGCAGCCGGCTGGCGCCCAGCGAGGCGGCGGCTTCCTCGACATCGGCGCCAAGGTCCTCCATTACCGGCTGCACCGTGCGCACGACGAAGGGCAGGCCGATGAAGACCAGCGCGACGAAGACGCCCAGCGGCGTGAAGGCGACCTTGATGCCCATCTCCGCCAGCGGCGCGCCGATCCAGCCGTTCTCGGCGTAGAGCGCGGTGAGCGCGATGCCGGCCACCGCCGTGGGCAGCGCGAAGGGGATGTCGATCAGCGCGTCGAGCAGCCGCCGGCCGGGAAACGCGTAGCGCACCAGGACCCAGGCGATCAGCGTGCCGAACACGGCGTTCAGCGCGGCGGCGGCGAAGGAGGCGCCGAAGCTCAATCGCAGTGCCGCCAGCACGCGCGGCTCGGCGATCGTCTCGGCGATGCCTTCGAGGCCCAGGATCGAGGCCATGGCGAACAGGCTGACCAGCGGGACCAGCACGATCAGGCCGAGCCAGGCCAGCGTCATGCCGAGCGTCAGGCCGAAGCCGGGCAGGATGCTGGCGCCGATGCGGTGGCCTGCGCTGGTGGCGATGCTCATGCTGGAGTTTGCCTTCCCCCGGAGGGGGAAGGTGCCCGAAGGGCGGAAGGGGGATGTCGAAGACGAACGCAGGAGTCCGTGTTCGACATCCCCCTTCCGTCGCGCTGCGCGCGCCACCTTCCCCCTCCGGGGGAAGGGAGAGTGGCAAGCGCGAACATCTCGATGCTCACCGCGAGCGAAGGATGCGATCGAAGACGCCGCCGTCGGCGAAATGCGTCTTCTGTGCCTGCTGCCAGCCGCCGAAATCCTGGTCGATGGTCAGCAGGTCGAGCTCGGGAAAGGTTTTGGCGTGCCGCGCGGCGACCGCCGCGTCGCGCGGCCGGTAGTTGTGCCTGGCGGCGATCTCCTGGCCTTCGGCGGTGTAGAGGAACTCGAGATAGCCCATCGCCAGCGCCCGCGTGCCGCGCCTGTCGACCACCCTGTCGACCACCGTCACCGGCGGCTCGGCCAGGATGCTGACGCTGGGGATCACGATCTCGAGCCTGTCCCTGCCCAGCTCGTTCGTCGCCAGATGCGCCTCGTTCTCCCAGGCGAGCAGCACGTCGCCCTGGCCGCGCTGCACGAAGGTGATGGTCGAGCCGCGCGCGCCGGTGTCGAGCACCGGCACGTTGGCGTAGATCTCCTTGACGAACTGTTCGGCCCGGCGATCGCCGGCGCCCTCGCCGCGGCGCGCGTAGCCCCAGGCGGCGAGATAGTTCCAGCGCGCGCCACCCGACGTCTTGGGATTGGGCGTGATCACCCTGACGTCCTTGCGCGTCAGATCGCTCCAGTCCCTGACATTCTTCGGGTTGCCCTTGCGCACCAGGAAGACGATGGTCGAGGTGCAGGGCGTGGCGTTCTCGGGCAGGCGCTTCTGCCAGTCCCTGGCGATCAGGCCCTTGCCGGCGATCGCGTCGATGTCGTAGGCGAGCGCCAGCGTGACGACGTCGGCTTCCAGCCCGTCGATCACCGAGCGCGCCTGCTTGGCGGCGCCTCCATGCGATTGCCTGATGGCAACAGCTTGACCGGTCTTCGACTGCCAGGCCCTGGCGAAGGCGGCGTTGACCTCGGCGTACAGCTCGCGCGTCGGATCGTACGAGACGTTGAGGAGCGTTTGGGCTGGCTTGGCGTGGACGGCGGGCGGGAGCGCAAGCGCGGCGCCGGCCGCGGCAAGCATGGATCTGCGGTGAAGCATGACGCACCTCCTGACATGGGTGTCGTGTCGGTCGAGGAGGCCGACAGGATCTGGCGCCGGGGCGTTGCGGGGAACGCGGCCTGGGTCAGCTCAGGACAGCGCCCCAGCCGCCGTGCCGGTCGCCTGTGCTGGTGCCGCTTTTGTCCTCGATGAAGGCGACCAGCGCCTCCGCCGATCGCTTCGCGGACTCCTCGGTGGTGTCGAGCACCAGGTCAGCCTGCAGCGGCACCTCGTAGGGCGCGGTGACGCCGGTGAACGAGCCCAGCTGGCCGCTGGCGGCCAGCCCGTAGAGACCCTTCGGGTCGCGGCCGCGACAGGTCTCGACATCGGCCCGCACATGCACCTCGTGGAATCCCTCGCCGACGATGCGCCGCGCCTCGGCGCGGTCGCGCGCGTAGGGCGAGATCAGCGCGGCGAGCACGATGGTGCCGCTCTCCGCCAGCAGGCGCGCGACCTGCGCCGTGCGCCGGAGATTCTCGGCGCGGTCTTCGCGCGCGAAGCCGAGATCGGCCGCCAGCCCGTCGCGCAGATTGTCGCCGTCGAGCAGTATCACCTGGCGTCCGTCGTCGAAAAGGCGGCGCAACGCCAGATTGGCGATCGTCGACTTGCCGGCGCCGGAGAGGCCGGTGAGCCAGAAGACGCCGCCGCGATGGTGGTTGCGGCTCTCGCGCTCGGCGCGCGAGACGCTGGGCCGCACCGCGACGGTGTTGTTGCGTGCCGCCGTCAGCGCGCGCTCGACGATGAAGCCGCCGACCACCTTGTAGTCGCTGGTCAGCACGCCGCGGCCAGCGCGCGGATCGTCGGCGAAACGGTCGAGATGCAGCGGCTGGGTCGAGCGCAGCACGATCTCGCCCACGCCGTTGCGCTCGACGTGCGAGCCGGGGCCGGCGGCGAGAGTCTCGACGTCGATCACCTTCTCGATCGCCGCCACGACAACGTCGACATCCGCCGTGCCGTAGCGCGCGCGCAGGCGGCGGCCGGCGCGCAGCGGCTCCTCGTCGAACCAGAAGACGCGGACCGCCACCGCGCGGCTTTCGGCCGGCGTCGCGTCGGGCGCGCTCAGCAGATGGCCGCGCGCGGCGAAGACCTCCTCGTCGAGCGTCAGCGCGATGCTCTCGCCGGCCGAGGCGCTGTCCCGTGGCTCGGCGCGCGCCCAGTCCTCGATCGCCGCGACCTGGGCGCGCCGGCCGGTGGGGCTCAGCTGCAGCGTGTCGCCGACCTTGACGCCGCCGCTCTCGATGCGGCCGACGATGGCGCGTCGGTCGCCCAGCCGGTAGACGTCCTGCACCGGCAGGCGCAGCGGCGCGTCGACCGGCGCCGGCCTGCGCACGAAGCCGTCGAGCGCCTGGGTGATCGTCGGGCCGCGATACCAGCCCATCGCCGCGCTCGCGAGGGCGATGTTGTCGCCGTGGCGCGCCGAGACCGGCACGATCGCCGCCGGGCGGATGCCGATCTCGCGCAGATAGTCGGTGATCTCGCGCTCGACCTCGGCGAAACGCGCCCTGTCGTGGCTGACCAGGTCCATCTTGTTGACCGCCACGATCACCTGGGCGACGCCCAGCAGATGCAGCAGGTAGGCATGGCGGCGCGTCTGCTCCGAGATCCCGATCTTGCCGTCGACGACCAGCACGGCGCCGTGCGCCCGCGAGGCGCCGGTCACCATGTTCTTGAGGAACTCCTTGTGGCCCGGCGCGTCGATGATGACGTAGCGCCGCTGCGCGGTGCTGAACCAGATCTGCGTGACGTCGAGGGTGATGCCCTGGTCGCGCTCGACCTGCAGGGCGTCGAGCAGGAAGGACCATTCGAACTGAAGGCCGCGCTTCTGCGACACCGCGCGCAGCTGGGCGAGCTTGCTCTCGGGCAGCGAGCCGGTGTCGTGCAGCAGGCGGCCGACCAGGGTCGACTTGCCGTGGTCGACATGGCCGACGATGACGATGGGGAAGGCGCGCTCGACGACGCTCATCACATATACCCCGCGACGCGCAGACGCTCGAAGGCGTCCTCCGAATCATGGTCCATGGCGCGCCCGGCCCGTTCCGGCTCGCGCGTCTTTTCGAGCTCGAGCACGATCGAGTCGATGTCGGCGGCGTGGCTGTCGATCGGGAAGGTGATGCCGATCTCGCCCAGCGAGCGGTAGCGCTTGCCCTCGCGCGCGAAGTAGAGCGGCACCACCGGGATGCCCTCGCGGCGGATGTAGCGCCAGATGTCGAGCTCGGTCCAATGCAGCAGCGGATGGACGCGCACATGCGTGCCGGGCGGGAACTCGGCGTTGTAGAGGTTCCAGAACTCCGGCGGCTGGTCGCGGACGTCCCAGGCGCCGTCGGCGCGGCGCGGGCTGAAGACGCGTTCCTTGGCGCGCGTCGCCTGCTCGTCGCGGCGGATGCCGGCGATGATGCCGCTGAAGCCGTAGCGCGCGATGGCTTCGGACAGGCCCAGCGTCTTGCGCGCGGCGACGCGGGTATTGGGCGGCAGCGAGGGATCGGTGCGCTCCAGCGGCGGGCAGGGATCGGCGATCAGCTCCAGCTCCCACTCTTTCACGTAGCGCTCGCGGAATTCGTAGGTCTCGGGGAACTCCAGGCCGGTGTCGAGATGCATGACCGGGAAGGGCACGCGGCCGAGGAAGGCCTTGCGCGCCAGCCAGATCATCACGTTGGAGTCCTTGCCCAGCGACCACAGCATGGCCAGCCGCTCGATGCGGCTCCTGGCCTCGCGCAGGATGTAGATGCTCTCCGATTCGAGCCAGTCGAGGTCGTCCATCACGCCTCTCCGCGCACCGGCATCGAGGCCAGCCCGTGAATACCGCACTCGGTCTTGTCGAGGCCGCGCCAGCGTCCGGCGCGGCGATCCTCGCCGACGCGCGTCGGCGCCGAGCACGGCATGCAGCCGATCGAGCTGAAACCGTCAGCCTCCAGCGGATGGCGCGGCAGGTCGTTGGCGACGAAGTAGCGCTCGACGTCCCCGACGCTCCACAGCGCCAGCGGGTTGAGCTTCAGCCGGCCGCCCTCGAGCTCGACCATGGGCAGGTTCGACCGCGCATCGCCGTGGCTGCGCTTGCGGCCGTTGATCCAGGCCTCGAAGCCGTCCAGCGCGCGCTCCAGCGGCGCCACCTTGCGCAGCGCGCAGCAGCGGTCGGGATCGCGCCGCCACAGCAGGCCGTCGGCATCCTCGGCGGCGATGGCCCCGGCATCGGGCGCGATGCTGCGCACGTCGCGCAGGCCCAGCCGGTCGATCAGCGTGTCGCGGTAGCGCAGCGTCTCGGGGAAGAGCTTCTGCGTGTCGAGGAAGATCACCGGCGTGTTGCGGTCGATGCCGGCCACCATATGCAGCAGCACGGCGGCCTCGGTGCCGAAGGACGACACCAGGGCGATGCGGTCACGATAGGCGCCGGTGATCGCCAGGCGCAGGAAGTCGGGGGCCGAGGCGGCGCGCGAGACCTGGTCCAGCAGCCGCAGGTCATCGTCGAAGGGGGGCAGCACGGTGTCGGGCATGGGCGCAGATGACAGCGCCCCGGCCCTTCGCTCAAACGATCATGTCTAAAGCTAGTGTGGAATTAAACTATTGAACACTCGTAGAATGTTGAATTAACGCTCTCTGTCATCCCGAGCGGAGCGAGGGATCCAGGTTGGCCTTGGATCCCTCGCTTTCGCTCGGGATGACAGGGTGCGGGCCATCTCACCCGCCGATCAGCTCCTTCCTGATCATGCAGTGCACGCCCTTGTTGCCGTCGACGGTCTGGGTGACGTGCAGGTCGGCGGCCAGGCTGCACAGCATGTAGGCGTCCTCGGCCGCGATGCCGGTCTTGCCGCGGATCAGCCGGATCATGTCGCGCAACGCCTCCTTGGCGGCGTCGTCGAGGTCGGGGTCGAAGCCGTGGGTGATCCAGTGGGTCGGCGTCTCGCCCCGGGGATTGTTCAGCTTCATGTCCTTGCGCACGGTGAAGCGGAAGGTGCCGGTGAGGCAGGTCTCGAGCGCCGTGAGGTTGACCTCGCCGTCGCCCTGCACGCCATGACCGTCGCCGGTCGAGAATAGCGCGCCGGGCGCGAAGACCGGCAGGTAGATGCTCGTGCCGACGCCCAGCTCCTTGTTGTCGATGTTGCCGCCGAAGGCGCGCGGCTCGACCGAGCTGCACTGGCCCCAGGCCGGCGGCGGCGCCACGCCCATGATGCCGAAGAACGGCTTGAGCTCGAGCTCCGTGCCCCAGGGCATGCGGCAGACATTGCGGTTGCGCTCGATCGGGATGTGGGTCAGCCGATAGGACGGGAAGTCCTCGGGCAGCGTGCCCATCAGCGGCCGCTGCACGTTCCAGCCCCAGTCGACGCGGAACTGGATGTCGAGAATGTCGACCTGCAGCGCGTCGCCCGGCTCGGCGCCCTCGACATAGACAGGACCGGTAAGGATATGGCGGCCCAGATGCGGCGCGCATTGCTCGTGGATCTCGCGGTGCTCGGGCAGGATCGCGAAGGGCGGGTCGGGCAGGATCTCCTTCGCCCCCGAGACGCATTCGATGGTGACCATCTCGCCCGACTTCACCCGCGCCTTGGGCTCCAGCTTGCTGTCGAAATAGCCCCAGTGGATGGTCTGCGGCGACGATTTCAGGACGATCGGTGCGGACATCGGAACTCCTGCCCAGGACGGCGCGATCCAAGCATGAACCGCGCCGTCGTGGTATAGCCACGCTTATGAACTACCAGCACGGATTTCATGCCGGCGGTTTCTCCGACGTGCTCAAGCACGCCACGCTGGCCAACCTGATCGCGGCTTTGTCGGCCAAGGACAAGCCGTACCTGGTCATCGACACCCATGGCGGGCGCGGCGGCTACGACCTGACCGGCCAGGGCGCGGTGACCATGGAATGGAAGACGGGCATCGGCCGCCTGCTGCCGATCCGCCAGCCGCCGGCGGCGCTTGCCGACTACATCCGCGTGGTGCGCTTCTACGACAAGAAGTTCGGCAGCTTCGGCGTCAAGCCGGCCGAGGGCGTGCGGCACTATCCCGGCTCGCCGCGCATCGCGCGCGCCCTGCTGCGGCCCGACGACCGGCTGGTCGTGGCCGAGCTCAACCCGCGCGAGTCGGTGTTCCTGAAGCGCGAGTTCGCCGGCGACAAGGGCATCGAGGTGCGCGAGGAGGACGGCTACGGGCTGCTGAAATCCATGCTGCCGCCGCCGGAGCGGCGCGCGCTGGTGCTGATCGACCCGCCCTATGAATCGCGCGACGAGACCGCCGACGCCGTCGCGGCGATCGGCCATGGCCTGCGCCGGTTCGCCACCGGCGTCTACGCGCTGTGGTATCCGATCAAGGACATGAAGTTCGTCCAGGCGCTGCACGAGGCGGTGATCGCGCTCGACCCGCCGGAGGCCATCGCCGTGCACGTCCAGATGATGCGCATGAACCCGCAGCCGCGCATGCTGGTGGGCTCGGGCATGGTGGTGATCAATCCGCCGTGGAAATTCGCCGACACCATGCGCGAGCTGGCGCCCTGGCTGGCGCGCAACATCGGCAGCAACCAGACGGCCACGGCCGAGGTGAAGACCCTGGTGGCGGAAAAGGGCGGGCGATCGCCCGAGGATTGACGGCATGATCGCCACGCGCGCTCGTCGCCGATAGGGGCTCCGCTTGCTGCTGGCCATCGCCATCGCCTTTCACGTCGCCGGCGTCGGCTGCGCGCTGCGCGCATTGATGCTGGGGCGCGCGCCGCAGGGCACCGTGGCGTGGATTCTGTCGCTGATCCTGGTGCCCTACCTGGCCCTGCCGGCCTATGCGCTGTTCAGCCACGGCAAGTTCCATGGCTACGTCATCGCGCGGCGCGCCCGCGTCGAGGAGCTGGGCGCGCTGATGCGCCACGGCGGCGAGGCGATCGAGCGGGCGCGCGCGCCGCTCGACGTCGCCGATCCCGAGCCGCTGAGAGCCCTGGAACGGCTCGCCGGCTTTCCCTTCACCCGCGGCAACGGCGCGCGGCTGCTGGTCGACGGCCCCGAGGCCTTCACCGACATGCTGCAGGGCGTGCGGCAGGCGACGAAATACGTGCTGGTGCAGTTCTACGTCGTGCGCGACGACCGGCTGGGCGCCGCCTTCCGCCGTATCCTGGTCGATCGCGTCGCATCCGGCGTCAAGGTCTACGTGCTCTACGACGACGTCGGCAGCGAGAATCTGTCGAGCCGCTACATCCAGTCCCTGGTCGACGGCGGCGTGTCGGTTTCCTCGTTCAACGGCCGCAAGAGCTGGTTCGTGCGCCACTCGCGCATCAACTATCGCAACCACCGCAAGATCGTCGTCGTCGACGGCGAGTCGGCATGGGTCGGCGGGCTGAACATCGGCGACGAGTACGTGCATCGCGATCCGGTGCTGTCTCCGTGGCGCGACACCCATGTGCACGTGCGCGGCCCCAGCGCGCTGTGCTGCCAGATGAGCTTCATCGAGGACTGGTTCTGGGCGACCGGCGAGGCGCTGGCGCTGGTCTGGGACATCGAGGCCCCGCCGGCGGAGGATCGCGTCGTGCTCGCGCTGCCGACGGGGCCGGCCGACGACCTCGAGACCTGCAGCCTCGCCTTCACCCAGATGATCGCGCTGGCCCGCAAGCGGGTGTGGATCGCCAACCCGTACTTCGTGCCCGATTCGGCGGCGCTCTCGGCGCTGATCCTGGCCGCGCAGCGCGGCGCCGATGTGCGCATCCTGCTGCCCGGCCGCCCCGACCACTACACGACCTGGCTGGCGAGCCTGTCCTTCGTGCCGGAGCTGACGCGCGCCGGGATCGCGGTGCTGCTCTATGAAAGCGGCATCCTCCACCAAAAAGTCGCGCTCATCGACGATGATCTGTGTACGGTAGGAACCGCGAACTTCGACAATCGTTCCTTCCGCATCAACTTCGAGATCACCTTGGCCTTTCTCGACGAAGCATTCGCACAGGAAGTCGCGGCGATGCTCGAGCGCGATTTCGCCGGCGCGCGATCGGTGTCGGCCGATATCGTGCAGGCCCGTCCATTCCCCTTCCGCGTCGCGGTGCAGGCATGTCGTTTGCTGGCACCGGTGCTCTAGTCGGCGAGGACGTGCGCACGGTCGTCGCCGATGCGCCGGCCGAGCCCGCCCTGATCCGCGCCGCGACCTACAACGTGCATTCCTGCATCGGCATGGACCGGCGCAGCGATCCCGACCGCGTGCTGCGCGTCATCGACGCGATCAACCCGGACATCCTGGCGCTGCAGGAGGTGCGCGCCTATTCGCCCGACCTCGACCAGTTCGAGCTGTTCCACCGCCGGCTCAACATGGAACCGGTCTTCGGCCAGACCTTCCGCGCCCGGCGCTTCGGCTTCGGCAATGGCCTCTACGTGCGCGGCTCGATCCTGAAGAAGCGCATCGTCGATCTCGCCATCCCGCCCTACGAGGACCGCTGCGCCATCGACGCGGTGGTCGAGGTGCGCGGCCAGCGGCTGCGCGTGATCGCCGCGCATCTGGGGCTGCGCCCCGCCGAACGCGGCCGCCAGATCGAGCTCTTGCGCGACGCGCTGGCGCAGGAGCCCGAGGACCTGACCCTGGTGATGGGCGACCTCAACGTCTTCGGCCCCGAGCGGCGGCGGCTGACCAAGATCGGCGCGCCGATGGATCTGAAGCGCGTGCGCACATTTCCGGCGCCGCGGCCGCTGATGGCGCTCGACCGCCTGTGGTCGATCCCGTTCGACAACCTGGAAAGCCTCGAGGCGTTCTCGACCGACGGCGCGCGCTGGGCCTCCGATCACCTGCCGTTGGTCGGCATGGTCCGGCCGCTTTCAGTCCTGTCATCCCGAGCGTAGCGAGGGATCCAGGGCGGCCCTGGATCCCTCGCTACGCTCGGGATGACAGTCCGGCTCAATCGACGATGAACAGCTTCGCACCGACCGCCGTACGCGAGCGGTGCGGCTCGGCGTTGTCGGCGACCTGGTAGCTCATGCCCGGCCTGAGCACGAAGCGGCGGCCGTCCTTCAGCTCGGTGTCGAGCTCGCCGTCCAGGCACATCAGGATGTGGCCCTTCTCGCACCAGTGATCGGCGAGGTAGCCCGGCGTGTAGTCGACCAGGCGCACGCGGATGTCGCCGAACTGGCGCGTGCGCCAAATCGCCTTGCCGGTCTCGCCGGCATGCTCGGTCGGCTCGACTTCGCTCCAGTCGGTGGTGCCGAAGGGGATCGCGGACATCTTCATCGCTCAGGACTCCATGGCGGCGCGCCGTGCCCGTAGCACGGATGGCTCGGGACAGAACAGCACGGTCAGTCCAGCGGCGAGCGCCAGCGCGGCGCTGGCGGCGATCGCCGCCGTGTAGGACTGCGTCGCGTCGAAGATCCAGCCCGCCGCCGGCGGTCCCACGAGGATGCCGACGGCGACGCTGGCGTATTGCGCGCCGAGGATCGAGCCCACGGCCCGGGTGCCGAAATAGTCGGCCATCACCGAGGGCGCCAGGGCGACGAAGCCGCCGTAGAGCGCGCCGAACATTGTGGCGAAGACGACCAGCGCCAGCCAGTGGCTGGTCGAGGCCCACAGCAGCAGGGCCGGGCACGAGCCCAGGATGCTGAGCGCGTACATGCGCCGCCGGCCGATCCTGTCGGCCAGGCCGGCGAAGACGAAGCGGCCCAGCGTGCTGCCGACGCCCAGCAGCATGATCAGCGTCACGCCGAAGGTCTCGCCGTGGCCGACGTCGCGCGCGTAGGGCACCATGTGCACGAAGGGCGTGAACAGCCCGAACGAGTAGATCGCGCAGGCCGCGAACAGCAGCCAGAACACCGGCATGCGCATCGCCTCGCCCAGGCTGGCGCCGGAGGCCGGCGCGGCCGGGCCGGCGGCGGCGGGCGCGGCATCGCCGTCGGGCAGCAGGCCGTAGGTTTCCGGCGAGCGTCGGATGGTGAGGGTCGAGAACAGCGCGGCGGCGAGCGCGATCAGCGCCAGGCCGGCCCAGGCGCCGCGCCAGCCGACGCTGTCGATCAGCAGCTTGGCCAGCGGCGGGCCGGCGAGGGTGCCGATGCCGATGCCGGCCACGGCGATGCCGGTGGCCAGCCCGCGCTTGCGGTTGAACCAGCGCTGAAGCGCCGCGACGGCGGGCACGTAGGCGGCGCCGACGCCCAGCCCCACGCCCAGGCCGTAGCCGGCGAAGACCTGCCACAGGGTCTCGGCGCGGCTGGCGGCGAAGATGCCCAGCGCCACCAGCGCCATGCCGCCGCCGACCACGAGGCGCGGCCCGAAGCGGTCGGCGATCGCCCCGGTGATCAGGCCGAGCGAGAAGTACAGCGCGCCGGCGATCGAGAAGACCAGCGAGATCTCGCCGCGGTTGGCCGCGAACTTCTCCTGCAGCGGCAGGAAGAAGCTGGAGAAGCTGTAGGCGATGCCGAAGCCGACGCACAGCACCACGAACGTGCCGGCGACCACCCACCAGCCGGGAAAGACGCGACGGCTCATGGTCTTCCCTTCTCCCCGCGCAGGCGGGGAGAAGGTGCCCGGAGGGCGGATGAGGGGCTTCGCGGAGT
This sequence comes from Alphaproteobacteria bacterium, assembly GCA_019635875.1. Classification (NCBI taxonomy): domain Bacteria; kingdom Pseudomonadati; phylum Pseudomonadota; class Alphaproteobacteria; species Alphaproteobacteria bacterium. The sequence goes on along the minus strand of JAHBYP010000005.1, from coordinate 587,570 downwards.
CTCAACAGCGACGCCATCGGTCGTTGCGCGAGGAAGCCCCTCATCCGCCTCGCTGACGCTCGGCACCTTCTCCCCGCCTGCGCGGGGAGAAGGGACGGACACAGGCGTCATGTCCTGTCCGCTCGCGACGCCAGCGGGCTGACCTTGTCGGGATCCCAGCCGATCACCTTGCGCGCCGCCTCGGCGACCGCGGGATCGACCGGCGGCGGCTCGAGGTCGGCGCCCTTGCCCAGCAGATCGGCGACCAGCTCGACGCCGTCGACCCGGCTGCGCTTCTTGCTGTCGCTGGAGATCACGTACCACGGCGCGTCGTCGGTGTCGGTGCGCTCCAGCATGTCGTCGAACGCCTCGACATACTCGTCGCGCCGGCCGAGGTTGCGGAAGTCCTCGAGCGTCACCTTGAAGCGCTTCTCCGGCGTTTCCAGCCGGCGCATGATGCGCTCGCGCTGCTCGGCGGCGCTGAGGTTGAGCAGGATCTTGATCAGCTTGACGCCGGAATCGGTCAGCATCTTCTCGAAGGCGTTGATCTCGCCATAGGCGCGCTGCCACTCGCTCTTCTTCGCATAGCCCTCGATGCGCTCGACCAGCACGCGGCCGTACCAGGTGCGGTCGAAGATGGCGAGGGTGCCCGGCGCCGGCAGCTTCTCCCAGAAGCGGTAGAGGTAGTGCTTGCCCTGCTCGTCGGGCCGTGGCGCCGCGATGCGCCAGACCTCGACCGGCCGGGGGTCGAGCTTCTCGGTCAGGCGCTGGATCAGGCCGCCCTTGCCGGCGGCGTCCCAGCCCTCGATGGCGACGATGGCGCGGGCATTGGTGCGCGACAGCCATTGCTGGACCCGCAGCAGCCTGAGCTGCGCGCGGACCAGCCGCTTGAGGTAGTCGTCCTCGTCGATGCCTTCGGCCAATGGCAGCTTGTCTAGCTTCTTCCAACGCCCCATCTTGTGTGTCCGAGTCCTTCGTTCGCCCAATATTTCGTCATCGTGCCCCGTCCCATCCGCCCCGTCGAGCGTTGACACGCATGGTCGACATCCCCCAAGCGCGTGACATGAGCGGTGGCGAGGAAGCCGCGCCGTGGTGGCGGGTCGCCGACCGCAAGGATGGCCCGGTGATCGTCGCCGGCGGCCCCTGGGTGGTCATGAGCCTGCGCGATCTGCAGGCCGGTGCCGACGGTCCGCCGGCCGACGCCAGGAGGATCGACATCGCCGGCATCACGGCGCTGGACACGGCCGGCGTCACCGAGCTGGTGCGCCTGCGCCGCGCCGCGGGCGACTGCCCGATCGAGGGCGGCGACGAGGCCAGGGGCAGCCTGATCGAGCTGGTCGAGCGCAATGTCTGCGAGGCGCAGCCGCCGCCGCCGCAGCTGCCCATGCTGCTCGACGTCCTCAACGACCTGGGCGAGACCTTCACGCGCTTCCTCGACCGCGCGGCGCGCCTGCTGGAGTATTTCGGCGAGGTGTTGTTCGTCATCGCCAAGGGCCTGTTCCGGCCGCGCGCGGTTCGGCTCAACGCCACCGTGGTGCAGATGCGCGAGGTCTGGGTCCGCGCCCTGCCGATCGTGGCCATCCTGCTGTTCCTGATCGGCGTCGTCGTCGCCTACCAGGGCGTCGAGCAGCTCAAGCAGTTCGGCGCCGAGACCTTCACCGTCGAGGCCGTCGGCATCAGCATCCTGCGCGAGCTCGGCGTGCTCCTGACCGCGATCATCGTCGCCGGCCGCTCGGGCAGCGCCTTCGCCGCCCAGATCGGCACGATGAAGGTCAACCAGGAGCTCGACGCCATGCAGGCCATGGGCATGTCGCCGGTCGAGTGGCTGGTGGTGCCGCGCATCGCCGCGCTCACGCTGTCCATGCCGCTGCTGGTGTTCTGGGGCAACGCCGTCGGCCTGCTGGGCGGCGCCTTCGCCTGCGAGATCTATCTCGACTTCACCGTCAGCCAGTACTTCGACCGGTTGCGCGACACCATCAGCATCAATCATTTCTGGGTCGGCATGATCAAGGCGCCGGTGTTCGGCTTCGTCATCGCCGCCATCGGCTGCTACGAGGGCCTGCAGGTCGAGAGCGACGCCGAGAGCGTCGGGCGTCAGACGACGACGGCGGTTGTCGAGTCGATCTTCTTCGTCATCGTGCTCGACGCGATGTTCTCGATCTTCTTCCTCTCGGTGGGCATGTGAGCATGGCGGCGGAGAGCATCGCCGCGCCGGCACCCGGGCCCCCGTTGGCCGAAGGCGGCCAGATCCGCGATCATCGCGACGGCCGCGAGACGGTCATCAGCCTCCGCGACATCCGCAACAAGTTCGGCACCACCAACATCCATCGCAATCTCGATTTCGACGTATTCCGCGGCGAGATTGTCGGCCTGGTCGGCGGCTCCGGCTCCGGCAAGTCGGTGCTGCTGCGCACGATCATCGGCCTGCAGAAGCCCAGGCAGGGCCGCATCGAGATCCTCGGCCAGGACGCCGCGACGCTCGGCCCGTCGGCGTTGGGGAACCTGCAGACCCGCTGGGGCGTACTTTTCCAGGAGGGGGCGCTGTTCTCGTCCCTGACGACGGCGGAAAACATCCAGTTGCCCCTGCGTGAGCGTGCGCGTCTGCCCCAGTCGAAGCTCGAGGAGCTGGCCGCGTTGAAGATCGCCATGGTCGGGCTGCCACCGGATACCGCCGGCAAGAAGCCGTCCGAGCTGTCGGGCGGCATGAAGAAGCGCGCCGGCCTGGCGCGCGCGCTGGCGCTCGATCCCGAGCTGCTGTTCCTCGACGAGCCGACCGCCGGGCTCGACCCGATCGGCGCCTCGGCCTTCGACGACCTCATCCGCCAGCTGCAGCGCAGCCTGGGGCTTACCGTGCTGATGGTCACCCACGACCTCGACACGCTGCACGCGATTTGCGATCGCGTCGCCGTCCTGCTCGACAAGCGCGTCGTGGCCGGTACGATGGACGAGCTGATGGCGTACGATCATCCCTGGGTGCGGGACTACTTCCACGGGCCGCGCGCGCGGGCCGCCGGGATCGGCACCGGTGGCGGCGAGCGGCACAAGAGAGCCTGAATGGAACATCGCTCGCCCTACGTCGCGATCGGCGCCACCGTCCTGGTCTTCATCCTGGCGGTGGTCGGCTTCGTCGTCTGGAAGCTGCGCGCCGGCAGCCAGGAGAACCTCGCCTATTACCGCATCCTCTACGACGAGGACGTCCAGGGGCTGACGCGCGATTCGCCGGTCTACTATCGCGGCCTGCGCGTCGGCCGCGTGCAGGCGATCAACCTGGTGCGGCTGCCGGCCGAGCTCAGCGACGCCGAGCGGGTGCAGAGCCCCGACAAGGGCGCCCGGCGCATGGTCGAGCGCATCTCGGTCGTCGTCGGCATCGATCGCACGATCGACATCCACACCTCGGCGCGCGCGGTCTTCGAGCGGCCGCTGATCACCGGCGCGGCCTACATCCAGATCGTCGCCGGCATGGGCCCCGTACGCGACGATGCCGAGCTGCCCAAGCGCCAGCTCGACGAGGAGCCGTTCCCCGAGATCGTGGCGATGCCCTCGACGCTGCAAAGCACGGCGCAGAGCGCACAGGAGCTGTTCGCCAAGGCGAGCACCCTGGTCGACCGGCTCAACACGGCGCTGTCGGCCGACGCGGTCGCCGCCTTCAACGACAGCCTCAAGAACCTCTCGACCCTGACCACGTCGCTGGCACGCAACGAGGGCAACCTCGACAAGGCGCTGGCCGAGCTGCCGCGGGCGATCACCGAGATGCGCGGCACGATGGAAAAGTTCACCCAGGCGGCCGACACCATCAACCTGATCGCGCTGGAGATCGGCCCGCAGGACGAGCAGACGCGCAAGGCGCTGGCCGGCAAGACTCCGAGCGAGGTGCGCCGCACGCTGTCGAGCCTGCGCGAGGCGGTCGACGGCATCAACGCCACCACCGCCTCGCTCAACAGGATGGTCGCCGACAACCGCGGCCCGGTGCGCCAGTTCACCGAGCAGGGCCTGGTCGAGCTCAATGCCACCATCCGCGAGCTCAAGAGCCTGTCGTCCAACCTCAACGCCATCTCGACGCGCCTCGAGCGCGACCCCGCCAACTATCTGTTCGGCAGCAAGCAGGGATACCAGCCGAAATGAGCGATCCGGATTCCAGGATCCCGCGGCGCGTCGCGGCCGCGGTGGCGTTCGCCGCGCTGCTCGGCGCCTGCAGCCTGCTCGACAAGGCCGACGACCCGGTCAACCTGTTCACCGTCACGCCCAAGAGCACCTTCGACGCCGGCCTGCCGATGGTGCGCTGGCAGCTGATCGTCGAGACGCCGACGGCGGCGGCGCATCTCAACAGCGGCCGCATTGCGCTGCAGATGACGCCGACCTCGTCCGACTACTACGCGCAGAGCGCCTGGATCGATCGCGCGCCGTTGATGGTGCAGACCCGCACGGTGGAGTCATTTGAGAACACCAAGCGCATCGTCGGCGTCGGCCGCGATCCGGTCGCGGTGAAGGCCAACTACATCCTGCAGACCGACCTGCGCGAGTTCCAGGCCGAGTACTTCCACGGCGGCGCGCCGATCGTGCATGTCCGCATCATCGCCCGGCTGGTGCGCATGCCCGACCGCCAGATCGTCGGCGCCGCCGCGTTCGAGCGCTGCTGGCGCGCCAGGGCCGACAAGATACCCGAAGTGGTGAAGGCCTTCGACGAGGCGCTGGGCTCGGTGCTCAAGCGCCTGGTCGCCTGGACGCTGACCGCCGCACCGCCGCACGTGCTGCCCGATGGCGTGCCCTCGCCGGCGCCGCGCGGCGGTGCCGCCGGCGTCGACAACAGCGCCGGCTGCCCGAAACCGGGGCAGAACGTCGACACGCCTGTCGTGCAGGACTGAGATCTGTCATCCCGAGCGCAGCGAGGGATCCAGGCCGACCTTGGATCCCTCGCTGTGCTCGGGATGACAGAGATACCAGCGTAGGGCACCATGCCTCCCGCGAACTGAAGGAGAGGGCGTCATGCAGGTTCTACAGCCAGCCGACTGGGCGCGGCCGCGCGGTTTCTCGCATGGGCTGGTGCTCGACAAGCCGGGCCGCTGGGTCGTGCTGGCCGGCCAGACCGGCACCAACGAGGCGGGCGACTACGACGAGGATTTCGCCGCCCAGGTCGCCGCGGCGCTGAAGCGCATCGTCAAGCTGGTACGCGAGGCGGGCGGCGGGCCCGAGCACATCGTGCGGCTGAACTGGTACATCACCAGGCAGGACGAGTACGAGGCCGCCGGCGCCGGCATCGGCGCGGCGTGGAAGGAAACGCTGGGCCGCAACTTCCCGACCTCGACTTTGCTCTATGTCTCGGGCCTGGTCGACCGTCGCGCCAAGGTCGAGATCGAGGTCACGGCCTTCATCCCGCAATAGGACATGGCCAATCGCTGGACGAACTGGGCGGGCAATGTCGAGTGTGCGCCGCAGGCGATCGTCGTGCCGCGCGACGAGGCCGACGCGATCGCCACGCTGCGCGCCGCGATCCGCGACGGGCTGACGATCCGCGCCGTCGGCGCCGGCCACTCGCACGCCCCGCTCTGCGCCAGCGATGGCATGCTGATATCGCTCGACCGGCTGCTCGGCGTGCGCTCGGTCGATCGGGAGCGCCAGCGCGCCACGATCGGCGCCGGCACGCGCATCAGCGCGCTGGGCGAGCCGCTGCTGGCGCATGGCCTGGCGTTGGCCAACCAGGGCGACATCGACGTCCAGGCGCTGGCCGGCGCGATCTCGACCGGCACGCACGGCACCGGCCCGTCGCTCGGCAGCCTGTCGACCATGGTGCGCGGCCTGCGGCTGATCGACGGCCGCGGCGATCTCATCGACGCCGACGAGAGCACGCCGGCGCTGCTGCGCGCCGGGTCGGTCGCCATGGGCAGCGTCGGCGTGATCCTGCGCGTCACCCTGCAGCTGGTGCCGGCCTATCGGCTGCACGAAAGGCTGTGGTCGGCGCCGCTCGAGCAGACCATGGACCGGCTCGACATGCTGATCGCCGCGACCCGGCATTTCGAGTTCTTCTGGCGGCCCGATACCGGGATGTGCGATTGCAAGGCGCTGCATCCCACCAACCTGCCGCCCGATCCGATGCCGCATGTCGAGGGCCAGCGCATCGACCACAGCTACCGGGTGTTTCCCTCGGTGCGCCAGGTCAAGCATGTCGAGAGCGAGTGGTCGGTGCCGGCGGAGAAGGGACCCGAGTGCTTCCGCGAGATCCACGCGCTGATGACCACGAAGCATCCCGACGCGCGCATGGCCGTGGAGTATCGCACCGTGGCCGAGGACAATCTGCTGCTCAGCCCCAATTACGGGCGCGCCAGCGTGACGATCTCGATCCACGAGTATGTTGATCGCGACTGGCTGCCGTTCTTCAGCGACGCCCAGGCGGTCTTCGTCAACCACGACGGCCGGCCGCACTGGGGCAAGTGGCACTCGCTGCGCGCCCTGGACGTCGCCGACCGCTATCCGGGCTTCAACGCCTTCCACGCCACCCGCCGCTCGCTCGATCCGCGGGGCGTTTTCCTCACCCCCTACATGGGCGGCTTGTTCGGCTGAGGCGGGTTCGCTAAAGCCTGTCATCCCGAGCGCAGCGAGGGATCCACGATGACCCTGGATCCCTCGCTGCGCTCGGGATGACAGTGATCTGAAGACCGACCGCAGGAGCCCCGCCATGAGCCTCGACGTTTCGCGATCCGACCTCGTGGTCGGCGTGGTGGGCACCGGCGCGATGGGCCGCGGCATCGCCCAGGTCAGCGCCCAGGGCGGCATCCGCACCCTGATGTACGACGCGGCCGAGGGCGGCGCCGCCAAGGCGCGCGAGGCGATCGTCGGCCAGCTCAAGGGCATGGTCGCCAAGCAGCGGCTCAGCCAGGAGGATGGCGAGAGGGCCGAGCGCAGCCTCGAGATCGCCGAGGGGCTGCAGGCGCTGGCGCCGTGCCACGTCGTGATCGAGGCCGTGTTCGAGAACCTCGAGGTCAAGCAGAAGCTGTTCGGCGAGCTCGAATCGGTGGTCAACGACACCGCGATCCTGGCCTCCAACACCTCCTCGATCCGCATCGCCTCGATCGCGCGCAACCTCAGGAAGCGCGACCGGGTCTGCGGTATGCACTATTTCAACCCGGTGCCGCTGATGAAGCTGGTCGAGGTGATCCGCGCCGCCGATACCGCGCCCTGGGTGGTCGAGGCGATGGTGGCGCTCGGCAGGCGCCAGACGCGGGTGCCGGTGGTCGTCGGCGACACGCCGGGATTCCTGGTCAATCTCGGCGGCACGGCGATCGGCACCGAGGGCCTGCGCATCTACCAGGAGGGCCGCGCCACGCCCTCGCAGATCGACGCCATCATGCGTGACGCCGGCGGCTTCCGCATGGGACCGTTCGAGTTGATGGACCTCACCGGCATCGACGTGAACTTCCCGGCGCGCAAGATCATCTACGAGGGCTTCTTCCACGACCGCCGCATGACGCCCAGCCCCTATCACGAGGGCCTGTTCCATGCCGGCAAGCTCGGCCGCAAGACCGGCGGCGGCTGGTACGACTACAAGGACGGCAACAAGGTCGATCCCGGCGCCGATGTCGTGAGCGACGCCAAGGTCGCCGAGTATCTCGTGGCCGACGCCGACGCCGACGAGGCGGTGCTCGACCTGCTGCGCGCCGGCGGCGCCGAGGTCTCCCCGCACGACGATGGTGAGGCACCGATCATCGTCACGCCGCTGGGCGACGACTGCACCGCGGTCTGCGTCGCCGGCGGGCTCGATCCGAAGCGCACCGTGGCGATCGACCCCACCGGCGACTTCGCCAAGCGCGCCACGATCATGATGGCGCCGGGCGGCGACGTGGCCGCGCGCAACGCCGTGGCCGCGACGCTGACGGCGGCCGGCGCCAAGGCCACGGCGATCAAGGACAGCCCGGGCTTCGTGCTGCAGCGCATGCGCGCGATGATCGCCAATCTCGGCTGCGAGATGGCGCAGATCGGCATCGCCTCGGCCGCCGACGTCGACACCGCCATGACGCTGGGGCTGAACTATCCGCAGGGCCCGCTGGCGATGGCCGATGCGATGGGCGTGAAGGACACGCATCGCGTGCTCGAGCGCATCCAGGCGATCACCGGCGACGACCGCTACCGGCCGAGCCAATGGCTGCGCCGCCGCGCGCTCCTGGGGCTCAGCGCCACGACGGAGGAGTAGGGGCAGGCCGTGCCCCTGCACCATATCGCCGGCGCGCTGCTCGTCGCGGTCATCTGGGGCTTCAATTTCGCCGCCATCCGCATCGGCCTCGACTCGTTCCCGCCGCTCCTGATGACGGCGCTGCGCTTCGTCGGCGCGGCGATCCCGGTGCTGTGGCTGGCGCGGCCGACCAACGCGTCGTGGCCGATGATGATCGCCGTGGCCTTCACCTGGTATGTCGGCCAGTTCGTCTTCCTGTTCTCCGCCATGGCCGAGAGCGTGCCGCCCGGCCTCGCCGCTGTCATCGTGCACACCCAGGCGCCGCTCACCATCGTCTTCGCCCTGCTGATCGGCGAGAGGCCGACGCCCAAGCAGGGCGCCGGCGTGACCATCGCCGTGCTCGGCCTCGTGCTGGTGGGCGCCTCGGTCGGCGGCGCGGGTATCGGCGCCGTGACGGTCATCGGCTTCGGCCTCGCCCTGATGTCGGCGACCAGCTGGGCGGTGGGCAATATCCTCGCCAAGCGGCTGGGCCGCATCGACCTCAACATGGTGGCCTGGCTCAGCCTGATCGCGCCGTTGCCCTCGCTGGCGCTGTCGCTGTGGCTCGAAGGGCCGGCGGCGATCGCCGCCTCGGTCGCCAACGCCACCTGGGCCAGCTGGCTGGCCATCGCCTATCTCGCAGTCATGGCGACCCTGGTGGCCTACCTGATCTGGGGCTCGCTGCTGCGCCTCTATCCCGCCAGCGCCGTCACGCCCTTCGCGCTGCTGGTGCCGGTGATCAGCGCCGTCGTGTCCTACTTCGCCTTCGACGAGCGCTTCGGGCCGCTGCGGCTCTCCGGCATGGCGCTGATCGTCGGCGGCCTGGCGGTGATCGCCTGGCCGGTTTCTTCCTTCTCCCCGCGAAGGCGGGGAGAAGGTGCCGAGCGCCAGCGAGGCGGATGAGGGGCTTCTCGTTCGACACCATCAACTGCCGCTGTTGGCGCACCGCGAAGCCCCTCATCCGGCGCTTCGCGCCACCTTCTCCCAGCCTTCGCGGGGAGAAGGGAAGAACCCAACGCCCGATAGACGGCCGTCCCGGCTGACGTTAGCCTCCGTGCCCAGAACATCGAGGGACGTCCACATGGTGAGCCTGCCCGACGGATTGGCCGTCGTCGTCAAGCGCGATTGCCCGACCTGCGAGCTGATCACGCCCGTGCTGCACCAGCTCGCCGGCGGCCGCGAGAAGCTCACGGTCCTGACCCAGGACGATCCGGCGTTCCCCGCGGGTATCTCGGGCGTGGTCGACGACACCGATCTCGAGCGCTCCTGGCATCTCAACATCGAGACCGTGCCGACGGTGATCCGCATTGTCGGCGGCCGCGAGTCGGCGCGCGCCTTCGGCTGGCATCGCGGCGAATGGGAAGCGCTCACCGGCGTGCGCGGCCTGGGCGAGGGCCTGCCGGCCGAGCGGCCGGGCTGCGGCTCGAAGACGGTCGATCCCGGCATGGTCGACGAGCTGGAGCTGCGCTTCGGCGGCGTCAGCTTCGCCGCGCGCGCGGTAGAGATCGGCGGCTACGAGGACGATGTCGAGGCCTGCTTCGAGCGCGACTGGAGCGACGGGCTGCCCGTGGTGCCGCCGACGCCGGTGCGCGTGCTGCGCATGCTGCGCGGCACGATGCGTGACCCCAAGGAAGTGCTCGGCATGATGCCGCCGGACTACCCGGCCTGCACGGTCGAGAAGGTGGCGATCAACGCCGTCATGGCCGGCTGCAAGCCGGAGTACATGCCGGTGCTGCTGGCCGCCGTCGAGGCCGCGCTCGACGATCGCTTCTGCCTGCACGGCGTGATCGCCACGACGATGTATATCGGGCCGATCGTCATCGTGAACGGCCCGGCGCGCCGCCACCTCGGCATGAACTGCGGCGTCAATGTGCTGGGCCAGGGCAACCGCGCCAACAGCACCATCGGCCGCGCCCTGCAGCTCACCATCCGCAACATCGGCGGCGGCAAGCCCGGCGGCGTCGATCGCGCCACCCTGGGCAATCCCGGCAAGCTCGGCATGTGCTTCCCCGAGGACGAGGAGGGCATGTCCTGGGATCCGCTCTCGGTCGAGCGCGGCGTCGCGCGCGGCAAGTCGGCGGTGACGGTGTTCGCCGGCTACGGCGTGCAGGGCATCGTCGATCAGAGCTCGCGCACGGCGGAGTCGCTGGCGAAGAGCTTCGCCATGGCGCTGAACGCGGTGTTCCATCCCAAGACCTTCCCCGGCCCCGACGTCTTCATCGTCTGCTCGCCCGAGCATCACCGCGTCTTCCGCGACGCCGGCTGGAGCAAGGCGCGGGTGAAGGAGGAGCTGCACCGGCTCTGCGTCGTGGAGGCCGACAAGGTCCTGCGCGATGTCGATGGCTGCGCCGTCGGCGTGCCCGAGAAGCTCAAGGGCAAGACCCTGCACAAGTTCCGCCCGGACGGACTCAACATCGTCCATGCCGGCGGCTCGGCGGGCCTGTTCTCCGGCCTTCTGGTCGGCTGGGGCGCGCACGCCGAGATCAATTCCCAACCCGTCACCAAGGAGGTGCGAAGCTGACCATGGACAACCGGACCCTGCTCGACCCCACGGGCGAGCTCAAGGTTCTGGGACGGCAGAAGCCGCCCAGACCATCGTCGCTCGACGGCGTGACCGTCGGGCTGCTCGACATCGCCAAGGCGCGCGGCAACATCTTCCTCGATCGCCTCGATCAGCGATTGGGAGAGCGCGGCATCGCCGTGAAGCGCTACGCCAAGGCGACGCCCAGCCGTCTCGCGCCGGTCGATCTGAAGCAGAAGATCGCCGGGGAGGTGCAGGTCGTCGTCGAAGGCCTGGCCGATTGAGGGTCTTGCACAACGTGCAGTCTGCACGACATTGCTGACCTCGAGAGCCGCGGCATTCCGTCGATGGGCGTCGCAACGACCGCCTTCGTCGAAGCCGCCGCCGCGCAAAGCGCCACGCTCGGCTATGAGCCGACCCTCGTCTGGGTGCCGCATCCGATCCAGGATCGCACCGACGACGAGATCCGGCAGATCGCCGACAACGCGTTCGACGAGATCCTGCGCCGCCTGACCTCGACGTGAGGGGCGCGGGTGCCGGAAATTGTGCCTTCCCCCGGAGGGGGAAGGTGCCCGAAGGGCGGATGGGGGATGTCGAAGACGGACGGAGGAGTCTGTCTTCGACATCCCCCATCCGTCGCGCTACGCGCGCCACCTTCCCCTCCGGGGGAAGGTAGAATGATGGCGTAAGGGGAGATTTGCTGTGATGCGCCAGCTCGTGAGCCGTTCCGTCATCATCGTCGCCTTGTCCACGCTCGGCGCCTGCGCCACCACGCCGTTGGTGCAGCCGATGAGCCCGGCAGACGCCCAGGCGGTGCGTGCCGACATGCAGGCGCTCAATCTCAAGGGCGAGGACGCCGACAAATTCGTCGGGCCGATCGCCGCGTTGTTCCGCTGGGAGTCGACCGAGGTGCCGGTGGCGATCGTCTTCGCCGACGGCTTCGACCGGGCCTGCCGCACGCGCACGCAAAGTCACTTCAACACCGTGGCGGCGCAAATCCAGCGCCAGACCAATCTGCGGTTCACCCGCGTCGACGATCCAGCCAGGGCGCGCGTGCTCTTCGAGTTCGCGCGCGAGGCGAGGGCCGACCAGGCGTTCCGCGCCCTGTCGAAGGGCGAGAATATCATCCAGACCTGGAAGAACCCGCCGGTCGCCGGCGCGCGCCGCTGGGAGGCCTGGCAGCTCTCCGACCGCGCGCGCAACACCATAGAGCGCGCCTGGATCCTCGACACCGGCCACTACCTCGACAACAGCCCGGGCAGCCGCCTGCGCCAGTGCAGGCCGTTCGACTTCGCCATCTACCTCAAGCAGTTCTCCTCGAAGGTCGAGATCGCGCCGCTGAACTTCGGCATCGAGCGCTTCCAGGAGCCGGCGCAGATCAACCGGTACGACACGATGCTGCTGCGCGTGTACTACGCCGAGGGCGCGCGCCCCGGCATGACCGGCGCCGAGCTCGCCGGCCGCATCAAGCTAGCCGTACAGTAGAGGAACCACCTTCCCCCGCTGGCGGGGGAAGGTAGGAGAGGCGGCTACGCGTTGAACCCGCCATCGACGTCGAGCGTCGCGCCGGTGATGTAGGACGCATCGGGGCCGGCGAGGAACGCGACCGCGGCGGCGATTTCCTCGGGCTTCCCGTAGCGGCCGAGCGCCGTGCCGACCTTCTGGATCTCGGCGAATTCGCCGTCGGAAGGGTTCATGTCGGTGTCGATCGGGCCGGGCTGCACGGTGTTGACGGTGATGCCCTTGCCACCGAGGTCACGCGCCCAGCCGCGCGTGTAAGACGCCACCGCTGCCTTGGTCGCACCGTAGTCCGCCATGCCAGGCCACGGTGTGCGCGTGCCGACGCCCGAGCCGATGGTAATGATGCGGCCGCCCTCCTTGAGATGCGCCGCCGCGGCACGCACCGCCGCCGCCACGCCGCCGACATTCACCGCGAATTGCCGCTCGAGCGCCGTGACGTCGGTCGCCGGGTCGCCCAGCGGGCCGGTGACGAACACGCCGGCGCTGTTGACCAGGATGTCGAGGCGGCCGAATCGCTTGACCACCGCCTTCACCAGCCCGGCGACCGCCGTCGGATCGGCCTGGTCGGCCTTGAACGAGGCGGCGCGCACGCCGTTGCCCTCGATCTCGCGTGCCACCGCCTGCGCCCGATCGGCCGAGGCGGCGTAGCTGATGGCGACGTCGGCGCCGTCGGCGGCGAGACGTCGGGCGATCGCCGCGCCGATGCCGCGCGAGCCGCCGGTGACGAGGGCGATCTTGCCCTGAAGATGCCTGCCCATTGTCGTCTCCATGGGGGAGGTTCTGTATCGTTAGGTACAGAATAGGTCTTGCCGGCCGTTCGTCAAGGTCTTATGTATCGAGCGGTACATTTATTGGATTGGCCGATGGAGGGTACGATGGCGACCGGCCGGCCCCGGGCATTCGACAGCGACGCCGCGCTGGAGAAGGCGATGCAGGTCTTCTGGCGCCAGGGCTACGAGGGCACCTCGCTCTCCGACCTTACCGAGGCGATGGGCATCAACCGGCCCAGCCTCTATGCCGCCTACGGCAACAAGGAATCGCTTTTCCTCAAGGTGCTGGAGCGCTACGAGGCCGGGCCCTCGGCCTATGTCGCGGAGGCGCTCGCGGCGCCCACCGCCCGCGAATGCGTCGAGCTTCTGATGCGCGGCGCCATCGATGTCGTCAGCGGACCGGGCAAGCCGGGTGGCTGCCTGATGGTGCAGGGCGGCACGGCCGGCGGCCCCGAGACCGCGGCGGTGCGGCAGGAGATGGCCCGCCGTCGCAACGGCGATATCCTCGTCTTGCAGAAGCGGCTGGAGCGGGCACGCGGTGAGGGCGAGCTGGCGTCCGATTGCGATGTGCGGGCGCTCGCGTGCTTCTACGTCGCCGTGATACGCGGCCTGGATATCCAGAGCGCCGACGGCGCCCGACGTGCCGAGCTGGTGCGGGTGATCGCCACGGCCATGACGGCCTGGCCGGGCGGCAACCGGGTGCGGAAACGCCGCGCGAATTGAATTGACGTTTACGTAAAGGGAAAGTATGTGCCCGGCTGGACGTTGCCGGTGGGCCGGCCCATGGTGACGCCGAAAGAAGCGTGGAGGGAGTGGCGCCTTTGAGTGCGTTGGCCAGCGTCTATACCCCGGAACACGAGATGTTCCGCCAAACCTGCCGCCGCTTCTTCGAGACGGAGGTGCAGCCGCATCACGCGCAGTGGGAAGACGAGGGCGTCGTCCCGAAATCGGTGTGGCGCAAGGCCGGCGAGCTCGGCCTGCTGTGCATGGACGTGCCGGAGGAGTATGGCGGCGTCGGCGCCGACTGGCTGCACAACGTGATCGCCATCGAGGAGCAGTGGCGCGTCTTCGCCTCAGGCCCCGGCTTCTCGCTGCACAACGACATCACCTCGCCCTACATCAGGCATTTCGGCACCGAGGAGCAGAAGAAGCGCTGGCTGCCCAAGATGGTGAGCGGCGAGATGATCACCGCCATCGCCATGACCGAGCCCGGCACCGGCTCGGACCTGCAATCGGTGCGCACGTCGGCGGTACGCGACGGCGACGATTACGTGATCAACGGCTCGAAGACCTTCATCACCAACGGCCAGAACGCCGACCTGATCATCGTCGTCTGCAAGACCGACCCGAAGCAGGGCGCGCGCGGGACCTCGCTGATCTGCGTCGAGGGCCACGCCAAGGGATTCCGTCGCGGCCGCAACCTCGACAAGATCGGCATGAAGGCGCAGGACACCTCGGAGCTGTTCTTCGACGACGTGCGCGTGCCGGTGAGCAATCTGCTGGGCGCCGAAGGCACCGGCTTCGCGCAGCTGATGCAGGAGCTGCCGCAGGAGCGCCTGGTGATCGGCGTGCAGGCGATCGCCGCCATCGAGGCGGCGCTGAAGGCGACGATCGAGTACACCAAGGAGCGCAAGGCCTTCGGCAAGCCGATCATCGAGTTCCAGAACACCCGCTTCAAGCTCGCAGAGCTGAAGACCAAGGCGACGGTGGCGCGCACCTATCTCGACGACTGCGTCGCGCGCCACCTGCGCAAGGAGCTCAGCGTCGCCGACGCGGCGATGTGCAAGTACTGGCTGACCGACCTGCAGTGCGACTTCGTCGACCAGTGCCTGCAGCTCTTCGGCGGCTACGGCTACATGTGGGAATACCCCATCGCGCGGCTCTACGCCGACAGCCGGGTGCAGAAGATCTATGGCGGTACCAACGAGATCATGAAGGAACTGATCGGCCGCACTTTGTGAAACCACGTCATCCCGAGCGCAGCGAGGGATCTCCTCGTTTCTGTGCCACGGTGGCAGGAGATTCCTCGCTGCGCTCGGAATGACGAATTTGAGGAGAGGCAGATGACCGACGCCTACATCTACGACGCCGTGCGCACGCCGCGCGGCAAGGGTCGCAAGGACGGCTCGCTGCACGAGGTGACCCCGGTGCGCCTCGCCGTGACCGCGCTGCAGGCGCTGCGCGACCGCAACCAGCTCGACACGTCGCTGGTCGACGACGTCGTGCTGGGCTGCGTCATGCCGATCGGCGAGCAGGGCGCCAACATCGCCCGCACCGCCGCGGTCATGGCCGGCTTCGAGCAGACCGTGGCCGGCGTGCAGGTCAACCGCTTCTGCGCCTCGGGCCTGGAAGCCACCAACATGGCGGCCGCGCAGGTGATGTCCGGCCAGTCGCAGGCGGTGATCGGCGGCGGCGTCGAGTCGATGTCGCGCGTGCCGATGGGCTCCGACGGCGGCGCCTGGCCCGTCGACCCGGCGGTGGCGATCCCGATGTACTTCGTGCCGCAGGGTATCTCGGCCGACCTGGTGGCGACCAAGTACGGATTCAGCCGCGACGACGTCGACGCCTACTCGGTCGAATCCCAGAAGCGCGCCAAGGCGGCGTGGGACGCCAGGTACTTCAAGAAGTCGATCGTGCCGGTGAAGGACCAGAACGGCGTCGAGTTGCTCGACCACGACGAGCACATGCGGCCGCAGACGACGATGCAGTCGTTGGCCTCGCTCGAGCCCTCATTCAAGATGCACGGCGAGGTCATGCCGGGCTTCGACGCGGTGGCGCTGCAGAAATATCCCGAGGTCGAGAAGATCAACCACGTGCACCACGCCGGCAATTCCTCGGGCATCGTCGACGGTGCCGCCGGCATCCTGATCGGCACCAAGGAATTCGGCGAGAAGGCCGGGCTGAAGGCCCGCGCGCGCATCCGCGCCTTCGCCTCGATCGGCTCGGAGCCGACCATCATGCTCACGGGCCCGGCGCCGGCCTCGGAGAAGGCGCTGAAGCGCGCCGGCATGTCGGCCAATGACGTCGATCTCTACGAGCTCAACGAGGCGTTCGCCGCCGTCGTGCTGCGCTACATGCAGGCGCTGAACATCCCGCACGACAAGATCAACGTGAATGGCGGCGCCATCGCCATGGGCCATCCGCTGGGCGCCACCGGCGCGATGATCCTCGGCACCCTGCTCGACGAGCTGGAGCGCCGCGGGCTCGCCACCGGCCTGGCCACGCTGTGCATCGGCGCCGGCATGGGCACCGCCACGATCATCGAGCGGGTCTGAGTTTCCTTCTCCCCGCGAAGGCGGGGAGAAGGTGGCGCGCAGCGCCGGATGAGGGGCTTCTCTGGCCACTCGCGCGCCGTACCCAATCAAGCGAAGCCCCTCACCCCAACCCTCTCCCCGCCTGCGCGGGGAGAGGGGGAGGAGACGAGATCATGATCAACTACGCAGTCGATTCGGACGGCATCGCCACGATCACGTGGGACATGCCGGATCGCACGATGAACGTGCTCAACGAGAAATCGATGGCCGCCTTCGCCGAGGCCGCGCAGAAGGCGGTCAAGGACGAGAAGGTCAAGGGCATCATCCTGACCTCGGGCAAGGCCGACTTCATCGCCGGCGCCGACCTGGAGATGCTGCTGTCGGCCGATACGTCCGACGCCAGGGCGCTGACCGAGCAGTTCAGCCAGCTGCAGAAGATGTTCCGCGCCATGGAGACCTCGGGCAAGCCGTGGGTCGCGGCGATCAACGGCACGGCGCTGGGCGGCGGCTTCGAGATCTGCCTGGCCTGCCACTACCGCATCGCCGCCGACAATCCGAAGGCCAAGATCGGCCAGCCCGAGGTGAAGATCGGCCTGCTGCCCGGCGGCGGCGGCACGCAGCGCATCCCGCGCCTGATCGGCGTGATGGCCGCGGCGCCGATCCTGATCGAGGGCAAGGACCTGTCGGTGGCCGAGGCCAAGGGCCTGGGCCTGATCCACGAGGTCGTGCCGGCGGGCGAGCTGCTGGCGCGCGCCAAGGCGTGGCTGATGACGCCCAGCACCGAGAAGGTGTCGCCGACCTTCACCAAGGGCGTGCAGATGGACGCCCGTGCAGTGCAGCCCTGGGACAAGCCGAACTACCGCATCCCGCAATTCGCCGGCGGCAAGGTGTGGCCGGGTGGTGTCGAGATGTTCATCGGCGGCAACGCCATGATCTCGGGCAAGACCAACGGCGTGTACCCGGCGCCCAAGGCGATCCTCAGCTGCGTCTACGAGGGCCTCAACGTGCCCTTCGACACCGGTCTGAAGATCGAGACCCGCTACTTCGTCTCGCTGCTGCGCGATCCCGTGTCCAAGAGCATGATCCGCACGCTGTTCTTCGGCCTGCAGGAAGCCAACAAGCTGGCGCGCCGGCCCAAGGGGGTCCCGAAGCAGGAATACAAGAAGATCGGCGTGCTCGGCGCCGGCCTGATGGGCGCGGGCATCGCCAACGTCTCGGCGCGCGCCGGGCTGCAGATCGTGCTGCTCGATCGCGACCAGGCCTCGGCCGACAAGGGCAGGGCGCATATCCAGGCCGATGTCGAGAAGGACGCCGGCCGTGGCCGCCTGACCAAGGAGCGTGCGGCGGAGATCCTGGGCCGCGTGCAGGCCACCGCCGACTACGCCGACCTGAAGGGCTGCGACCTGGTGATCGAGGCGGTGTTCGAGAACCGCGAGGTCAAGGCGGCGGCGACCAAGCAGGCCGAGGCCGTGCTGGCACCGACGGCGATCTTCGCCTCCAACACTTCGACCCTGCCGATCACCGGCCTGGCCGAGGCCAGTGCGCGTCCGGCGAACTTCATCGGCCTGCACTTCTTCTCGCCCGTGGAGAAGATGCCGCTGGTCGAGATCATCGTCGGCAAGCAGACCTCGCAGGAGACGCTGGCGCGGGCGCTGGACTACGTCCAGAAGATCCGCAAGACGCCGATCGTGGTGAATGACAGCCGCGGATTCTTCACCTCCCGTGTCTGCGGCGCCTTCATCAGCGAAGGCCATCGCATGCTGAAGGAAGGCATCCCGGCGGCGATGATCGAGAACTGCGCCCGCCTGGCCGGCATGCCGGTCGGCCCGCTGGCGCTCAACGACGAGGTCGCCATCGACCTGTCGTACAAGATCATGGACCAGACGCGGCGCGACGCCGAGGCGGCGGGCCAGAAGTACGAGGGCAGCGGCACCGAGGACATGCTCGAGCTGATGGTCAAGAAGCTGGAGCGCTTCGGCCGCAAGAACGGCAAGGGCTTCTACGAGTACCCCAGTGACGGCAAGAAGCGCCTGTGGCCGGGGCTCAAGGAGCACTTCAAGGAGCGCGAGGAACTCGCCCATGGCGAAGGGCCGGGCAAGGACGCCGTCGCCGCCGAGGTCAGGAAGCGCCTGCTCTACGTGCAGGCGGTCGACACCGCGCGCTGCCTGGAGTCCAACGTGCTGACCGATCCGCAGGACGGCGACATCGGCTCGATCATGGGCCTGGGCTTCGCGCCGCAGACCGGCGGCGCCATCAGCCTGATCGACCAGGTCGGCGTCGCCAAGTTCGTGCAGGAGTGCGATTCGCTGGCGCAGAAATACGGCTCGCAGTTCAGCGTGCCCAAGCTGCTGCGCGACATGGCCGCCAAGGGCCAGAGCTTCTACGGCGCCAAGGCCAAGGCCGCCTGAGCTCGCCACCGCTTATCAGGAGGCGGGGCGGCGTCGGCCGCCCCGTTCTCGTTCTGATTGCGGCCAGTCTCATACGCTGAAGACGATCGGTCTCGTTCGCGAGTTGTTGGCCGCGCCACCTCGGCGCTCGATGACGACAGCGACTCGCCAGCGTTCGCGTCAACGTCGATGTGCCGCCTGACGAACTCGATTTGCCACTGTTCGAAGTGCGACAACGGCACCAGATGCATTCCGCGACATTGCAGCGCCCGGCAAGCCAGTCGTAGCGGTCGCTTCGAGAGGGACCCAGTTACGCGCCCAAAGGCGCCTAGTAACCAAACCTGAAGGGCCCGGCGGAAGGGCCTTTCTGCTCGAGGCCACCCGGGCCGGCCTCGATGCTGAACAGCTTGAATGGTCCAATGCCCAGCTTCGTTTCGGCGCCGCCGGGGCCGATTTCCGCGCAGCCGCTGAGCGCGAGGGCGAGGACGCAGAGCCCAGCAAACACGATCTCAGATCGGAACACGATCGTCTCCCAGGTTTCGCCTCCGCACTGGAGCGTGGAGTCTCGCCTTATAGCTTGAGACGACCGGGGTTGGCGAGCCGTTCAAGCCGCCACCGTGACTGCTCTTGCGGCATTCAATCTGACGGAAGACGACCGACGCTCCGCGCGGAAACATTGCGACGTCATGACCGAGCGACAGCAGGCCCGCCTGTACTCGGCCATCGAGCGACTCATACGCCGTAACCTCACCGAGGCATGGCCAGCTCGATGTCGCCATCCGTGAGGAAGTCGGCCGCGAAGGCGAGCGCCTGGCGGACGTCTTCGCGGCTAAGGTGCGGATAGCCGAGAAGCAAGTCAGCCTGGGTTTTGCCGGCGGCGAGCTTCCGCAGGATTAGATCCATCGCGATTCGCGTACCGCTGATGCACGGCTTGCCGACCATCACGGCAGGATCGACTGTGATGCGATCGTACTTCATGGGATCAGTATGGCCGACATGGCTCCCCCAGGGCACGACGCTGGCCGGGCGACGGTATTCGCGCTATTGTTGAACGGATATCAAATCGTCACGCAGGCCATTGATTCCCAATGATTCCAACCGCCCTCAAGAACCTCTATTACGGCGCGATGCAGGGCCCGATGTGGGTCAATGGGCGGCTCTACAGGGCGTTGCGGCAGCCCAGGGACGGCACGCTCAACGTCCATCTCGGCTGCGGCAAGGAGCGCTACATCCCGGGCTGGCTGAACGTCGATGCCAACCTGGTCTCGGCCAAGATCGACCTGTGGATCAACTTCCTCGACAAGCTGCCGTTTCGCGACAACTCGGTCGACCGGTTCTACTCCTTCCACGTCGTCGAGCATCTGCCGGAGCATCACCTCGCGACGCATTTCGCCGACATGTTCCGCTGCCTGAAGCCGGGCGGCGGCATCCGTATCGGCGGGCCGCACATCGAGAACGCCGCGCGCAAGTTTGTCGAAGGCGACGCCACGTGGTTCTCCGACTTCCCGATCAACCGCAAGAGTGTCGGTGGGCGGTTCGCGAACTTTGTGTTCTGCTCCGGCGAGCACCTGACGGCGCTGTCGCCCTCGTTCCTGCGCGAACTCGCCGAGGACGCCGGCTTCGTCGACTGCCGCACCTGCCTGCCGATCCGCGAGAGCACGGTCGTGGGGCAGGAGATCCTTTCCACCGAGTACGAGGACGATTTCGAGTGCCCGCACACGGTCGTGATCGAGGCGTGCAAGCCGCAGGCGTGATCGAGGCCTATCTCGCGTCGCTCGAGAAGCTGCGCCACGAGCGCGGTGAAGCGCTCGATGCGCTGATCCGCAAGCTCGCGCCCGATGCGGCAATCGACATGAGCTACCGCATGCCGACCTACAGGCGCGGCGAGCACTTCGTCGCCTGGGCGAGCCAGAAGCGCTGCCTGTCGGTCTACACCTGTTCGGCCGGGCGGTCGGCGGCGTTTCGGGCAAAGTGGCCGAAGATCAAGGCCGGCATGGGCTGCGTGAATTTCAAGGATACCGACCCGTTTCCCGTCGACGATCTCAGGACTCTTGTGCGCGATGCGCTCAAGCCATCGGCCGAGATTCTCGCCCGCGAAGCCGCTTTGCGTGGCAAGAAAGGGGAACGCAAGCAGGAGGGACCGCCGAGATGACGCCATCAGAGATCGCCGCCCTGGCCGACAAGGTCGCCGCCGCCCGCCGCGAGCGCCGCGTGATGGATTTCATGCCCGGCGCCACCGACGCCATGAGCGAGGACGAGGCCTATCACACGCAGTTTGCAGTGCATGAGCGGCTGACCGCCAACGGCGCCGATCGCATCGCCGGCTGGAAAGTCGCCCTGTCGCTGCCGGCGCTCTATGTGCCGGCCGGCCTGAGCCAGCCCGCCTTCGCCGGCATCTACGCCAGCGGCGTGAAGCAGAGCGGCCTCACGGTCGCCAAGGGCGACATCTTCAAGGCCGGCGTCGAATGCGAGGTCGTGGCGCGCATCGCCAGGGACGCCCCACCGGGCGCGCAACCCTATGACGCCGAGACCATCAAGCCCTTCGTCGCCTCGCTCCATTGCGGCATGGAGATCGTCGAGAACCGCCACGCCGATCTGAGCAAGGTCAGCGGCAAGGGCCGCATCGTCGACGAGGTCCTGCAATACGCCTGTGTCGTGGGCCCCGAGATCGCCGGCTGGCAGGGCATCGACCTGGCCGCGGTCGACGGCAGCTGCGCCCTTGACGGCAATCGCGTCGCCGGCGGCCCAGGCACCAATGTCATGGGCGGGCCGCTGATCGCGCTGGCCTGGCTGGCCAATCGCCTCAACCAGTTCGGCAAGCAGCTGAAGGCCGGCGACGTCATCCTGACCGGCTCGACCCATCCACCCTACATGCTGCCCGGCGCGGGCGCCGTCATCGCGACATGGCAGGGGCTGGGGGAGACGAAGGCGACGTTCGGATGAATTGAGCAGCCGCCTCGAGGTGGCTGCTGTCGCTGCGGCCCAGCCAGTGGGTCGCGCCGGGAATGATCATCAGGCGCTTGGGCTCGCGCGCCGCCTCATAGACGGCGCGGCCCTGCTCGACGCTGATGATCTGGTCGCGGTCGCCGTGCACGACCATGACCGGGCAGCGCGCGCGGCCGATCTTGCCGACGGTGTCGAAGCGGCTGCGCGTGAGCGCGTGGAAAGGCTCCGGCACCCATGGGTACATCGCCGAAACCTGTGCCGAGACCGAGGCCAGCGGCGCCACCAGGATCGCGGCGCGGCAGGGCTGGCTCACCGCCAGCTCGGCCGACACGGCGCTGCCCAGAGAGTAGCCGTAGTGCGCGATGCTCTCGGCCGGCACGCCGCGTGCCCTCACGAGATACTCCATCGCCGCACGGCCGTCGGCGAACAGCGTCTTCTCGTCCTCGGACTTGCCTTCGCTGCGGCCATAGCCGCGATAGTCGTAGAGCAGCACGTCGAAGCCCAACGACGCGATGTGCGCCGCCGCCGGCGAGAAACGCTGCACGTGGCCGGCGTTGCCGTGGGCGTAGAGAACGGTGACCGGCGCGGGCCTTTCCTTGTCCGCGCGCCAATACCACGCATGCAGCTTCACGCCGGGGGCGCTGTCGAAGAACACGTCCTCGGCGCCCGAAGGCGCTCTCCACTCGTAGGTGGCGGCGCGCGGCCGGAAGGTGAAATGGTGCTCCAGCGCGGGCACGCCAATGAAGACGATGCTGCCGAAGAACACTGCGAGGAAGGTCAGAAGGCGAAGCGTGTGCCGGATCATGGCCCTAAGCTGCTCGTTGGCCGGCAGATCGACTGCGGCGGCCGTACTCACTGACCCTATCTCAAGAATGCGGCGAACGGATGAATTCTGCCGCCGCGTCGACATGGGCGTTTCCTGCCGAGCCGAGCCAATGCGGGCCTCCGGGTATGACCATCAGTCGCTTGGGCTCGCGAGCGGCGGCCCATACGGCGCGGCCCTGTGCGGCATCGATCACTTCGTCGCGATCGCCGTGAATGACCATGACCGGGCAGCTGGCGCGGGCGATCTTTCCGACCGTATCGAAGCGATTGCGCGCCAGGCCGTGCAGCGATTGCGGTAGCCAGGGCAGCACCAGCGAAATGTGGGCGGACATCGATGCGAGGGGAGCCAGCAGGACGACGGCGCGGCACGGGTGGCTCACCGCGAGCTCGGCGGCGAGGACGCTGCCCAACGAATAGCCGTAGTGCGCGATCGACTCCGGCGGCACCCCCCGCAGGCGTACCAGATAGTCCAGTGCCGCGCGGCCATCGCTGATCAGCGTTGCTTCGCTTTCCGAGATGCCCGCGCTGCGCCCATAGCCGCGATAGTCGAAGAGCAGCACGTCGAAGCCCGCAGCGGCCAGACGCGCCGCCTCGACCGCGAACGGCACGACGTTGTCGGCATTGCCGTGAGAATAGAGGACGGTGATGGGCGCCGGCTTCGCGGGATCCGCGCGCCAGTACCAGCCATGCAGCGTGATGCCCGGCGCGCTGTCGAAGAAGACGTCCTGCGCGCCGGCTGGCGGTGTCCACGGGCGCGCCGGGTCGGCAGGAAGCGGGAAGAACGTGAGGTGGCGTTCCAGGATCGGCAGGCCGAAATGCCCTGCAACGCCCAAGGCCACGGCCAGGACGACCAGGGCGCGGAGCGCCCCCCTCAGCATGAACCTCAGGCGCGCATCGGCCGGCGCATCGACTCCGGCATCGAATGGCGTCCCGCCAGGCCGTTGCGCACGTCGCGCACCAGCGTGACGAGGCGCGGGCCCCAGAGCTGCTCGAGCTTCTCCTTGGCCGTCTGGTAGATCGGCGCCGAGCAGGTGAAGGCATGGGTGGCGATGCCGTCGGGGCCGCGCAGTGGCACGCCGACGCCGCAGATCTCCGGCAGCCACTCGCCCCAAACGACGCAGAAGCCGCGCTCGGCGATCTCGCGCTCGGCGCGCTCGACGCCGGTCTTCACCTTGCTCCAGTCGTCGCGCCAGCGGCGGCGGATGGCGTCGAGCAGCTTGACCTTCTCGGCCTCGGGCAGACCCGCGACATAGGCGCGGCCCATCGCCGTGCTGGCGATCGGCACGCGCGAGCCGACGTCGTAGGTGATGGCGATCGCCGCCGGGCCGCGCTGGGCCTCGAGCCAGATCATCGAGTGACGGTCACGCGCACCCAGCGCCATGGCGCAGTTGAGCGTCGTGGCGAGCTGCTGCATCGGCTGGCGCGCGACATGGCGCACGTCGATGTTGGAGAGCGCCGCATAGCCCAGCGCCAGCACCGAGGCGCCCAGCTCGTATTTGCGGAAGCGCCGGGCGTAGCTCAGGTAGCCGAGTTCGGTCAGCGTGTGCGTCAGGCGGGCCACCGTCGGCTTGGGCAGGCCGGTGCGCGCGGCTATCTCCTGGTTGCCGAGCATGCCGTCGCCGGCCTGGAAGGCGCGCAGGATGTCGAGGCCGCGGGCCAGGGCGGTGACGAACTGGCGGTCCTTGGGCATCTCTGCGAGCGCATCCGCGGCATGGCTGAAATTGGCCGGCAGGGCCGCGGCCCGGGTGATGGTGTGACTCACATTGCCCATGGCGTTCCGTCCTGAATGGTTGTTCATATTGGCGTCGACGCTAGCACGAGATTTCCGACCCCGCAATTTGCAGAATGCAGTTCTGCGATGAGAAAATGACGCGCTGCAATGACTGAAATGCTGCGGTGCTTCGGCCCCTCGGCCGGGTTTTTCTTCCCGGATTCCGGTGGGAACGCTATCACCGCAGGAACGAGACAAATTCCTGTAGGGAAGAGACGCCCCGATGGCTACTTACCTTTTTACGCATCCGGCATGCCTTGGACACGACCCTGGGGAGGGTCACCCCGAGCGGCCGGCACGGCTGGCCTCGGTGCTGAAGGCGCTGTCCGGACCCGAGTTCGCCCCGCTGCAACGACGCGAGGCGCCGCTGGCGACGACCGAGCAGCTCTCGCGCGCGCATCCGCCACGCTATGTCGAAGCCGTGCTCGCGGCGTTTCCCAGCGCAGGCTATGTCCAGCTCGACGGCGACACGGTCGTCTCGCCGGGCTCGAAGGACGCGGCGCTGCGCGCGGCGGGTGCGCTGGTCGCGGCGACCGACGCGGTGATGGGCGGCGAGGCGAGCAACGCCTTCTGCGCCGTGCGGCCGCCGGGCCATCACGCCGAGCCGACGCGTCCCATGGGCTTCTGCCTGTTCAACAACGTCGTCGTCGCCGCGCGCCACGCGCGCGCACGGCACGGCATCCGCCGGGTCGCGGTGATGGATTTCGACGTGCATCACGGCAACGGCACCGAGACGCAGTCGATGGCCGACGCCGACCTGTTCTACGCCTCGACGCACCAGAGCCCGCTTTATCCCGGCAGTGGCATGCACAACCACGCCGGCCACCCCAACATCGTCAACGCGCCACTGCCGCCGCGCTCGGGCTCGGCCGAGTTCCGCGCCGCCGTGAGCCAGCAGGTGCTGCCGGCGATGCGCGCCTTCGCCCCGGAAATGGTGCTCGTCTCGGCCGGCTTCGACGCCCACCACGCCGACCCGCTGGCTGAGCTCAGGCTGACCGAGGAGGATTTCGGCTGGGCCACCGAGCAGCTCCTGCAGGTCGCCCGGGAGCATGCCGGCGGGCGGCTGGTTTCGGCGCTGGAGGGCGGCTACGATCTGGACGCGCTGGGCCGCTCGGCGCAGGCGCATGTGCGGGCGCTGATGGCGGCATAGGGAAAGAGGGTATGGCGGAACAGAAGCAGGCGGCCAGGGACATCGCGGCCTTGTCGTTCGAGGACGCGCTGCGCGAACTGGAAGGCATCGTCCAGCAGCTCGAGCGCGGCCAGATCAAGCTCGACGAGGCGATCGCCGCCTACGAACGAGGCGCGGCGCTGAAGAAGCATTGCGAGGCCAAGCTGGCCGAAGCCAAGGCCAAGGTCGACCGCATCGTCGTCGCCGTCGACGGGTCGGTCTCGAGCGAGCCCTCGGGCATGGCCTGAGAGGCGCGCTGCACGCTTTCGGCACAAGCCGGCCATTGCGCCGGCATGCCGCGCCGTCAAGATCGTGCCCGGAGGTCGACGATGTCGTACACCGGGCAGCCCCGTCACAGAGTCGGTTTCGACGAATCCATGCCCCTGACCGACCATCGCGACTTCGCCGCGGCGCTGCCCTTCTCGTCGGAGGTGGTCGAGCGCGCCATGGACAGGCTGCTGCCCGCCAATGGCGATCCCGAGGGCCGGCTGGCCGAGGCGATGCGCTACGCCGCGCTGGGCGGCGGCAAGCGGCTGCGCGCCTTCTTCGTGCTCGCCGGCTCGACGCTGTTCGGCGTCGGGCAGGTCTCGGCCGCGCGCGTCGCGGCGGCGGTGGAGTTCGTGCACGCCTATTCGCTGGTCCACGACGATCTGCCGGCGATGGACGACGACGATCTCAGGCGCGGCCAGCCGAGCTGCCACAGGAAATTCGACGAGGCGACAGCGATCCTCGCCGGCGACGCGCTGCAGGCGCTGGCCTTCGAGGTGCTGGCGCACCCCGACACGCACGGCGATCCCCAGGTGCGCATCCAGCTGGTCACCGCTTTGGCCCAGGCCATCGGTCCGCGCGGCATGGTAGGCGGCCAGATGCTCGACATGATCGCCGAGGAACGTCCGCTCAGCATCGATGAGACCACGCGCCTGCAGCGCATGAAGACAGGCGCGCTGATCGCCTTCTCGTGCTCGGCCGGCGCGATCCTCGGCAAGGCCTCGGACCAGGCGCGGCTGTCGCTCTCGGCCTATGCCCACGACGTCGGCCTGGCGTTCCAGATCGCCGACGATCTGCTGGACGTGGAGGGCACGTCGCAGGCGCTGGGCAAGACGCCCGGCAAGGACGCCGCGCAGGGCAAGGCGACCTTCGTCTCCCTGCTGGGCCTCGAACGGGCACGCGACCAGGCGTCGCGGCTCGCCGACCAGGCCGCTTTACACCTTGATTCCTTTGGCCCCAGAGCGGACCTCCTTAAGCAGGCGGCACGCTTCGTCGTCGACCGCCGCGCCTGAGAGCCTCATGTCAGATCCCATCCGCCCCGCCACGCCGCTGCTCGATCAGATCGAGACGCCGGCCGATCTGCGGCGCCTGCGTCCCGAGCAGCTGCGCCAAGTCGCCGACGAGCTGCGCGAGGAGACGATCTCGGCGGTGTCGCTGACCGGCGGCCATCTCGGCGCGGGCCTGGGCGTGGTCGAGCTCACCGTGGCGCTGCACTACGCCTTCGACACGCCGCGCGATCGCGTCGTCTGGGACGTCGGCCACCAGGCCTATCCGCACAAGATCCTCACCGGCCGGCGCAAGCGCATCCGCACCCTGCGCCAGGAGGGCGGACTCTCCGGCTTCACCCGACGCAGCGAGAGCGAATACGACCCGTTCGGCGCCGCGCATTCCTCGACCTCGATCTCCGCCGGCCTGGGCATGGCCGTGGCGCGCGATCTGTCGGAGGCGAAGAACCATGTCGTGGCGGTGATCGGCGACGGCGCGATGAGCGCCGGCATGGCCTACGAGGCGCTCAACAACGCCGGCGCGCTGCGCTCGCGGCTGATCGTCGTGCTCAACGACAACGAGATGTCGATCGCGCCGCCGGTCGGCGCGCTGTCGGCGCATCTGACGCGCCTGCTGACCTCGCGCCCGTTCCAGTCGCTGCGCGAGCTGGGCAAGAGCGTCGCCGAGCGCCTGCCGCCGCCCTTCGCCGACGCCGCGCGCCGCGCCGAAGCGGTGGCCAAGGAATTCGTGCACGGCGCCACGATCTTCGACGCGCTGGGCTTCCACTATGTCGGCCCGGTCGACGGCCACAACATGGAGCACCTGCTGCCGGTGCTGCGCAACGCGCGCGCCGCGACCTTCGACAAGCCGCTGCTGATCCATGTCGTCACCCGCAAGGGCAAGGGCTATCCGCCGGCCGAGGCGAGCGACGACAAGTACCACGGCGTGGTGAAGTTCGACGTCGTCACTGGCAAGCAGGTCAAGGCGGTCAGCAACGCGCCCAACTACACCTCGGTCTTCGCCAGGGCGCTGATCGCCGAGGCCGAGGCCGACCCGAAGATCGTCGCCATCACCGCCGCCATGCCCAACGGCACCGGCCTCGACCAGTTCGCCAGGCGCTTCCCGGAGCGCAGCTTCGATGTCGGCATCGCCGAGCAGCACGGCGTGACCTTCGCCGCCGGCCTCGCCACCGAAGGCTTCAAGCCCTTCGCGGCGATCTACTCGACTTTCCTGCAGCGCGCCTACGACCAGGTCGTGCACGACGTGGCGATCCAGAAGCTGCCGGTGCGCTTCGCCATCGACCGCGCCGGGCTGGTAGGTGCCGACGGCGCCACCCATGCCGGCAGCTACGACGTGGCCTATCTCGCCTGCCTGCCGGATTTCGTCGTCATGGCGGCATCTGACGAGCTCGAGCTGATGCACATGGTGGCGACCTCGGCGGCGATCGACGATCGCCCCTCCGCCTTCCGCTATCCGCGCGGCGAGGGCGTCGGCGTCGATCTGCCGGCCAAGGGTACGCCGCTGGAGATCGGCAGGGGCCGCATCGTGCGCGAGGGCAGCAAGATCGCGCTGCTGAGCTTCGGCGCGCGGCTGCAGGAATGCCTCAAGGCGGCGGACGATCTGGCCGCGCGCGGCCTGCCGACCACGGTGGCCGACGCCCGCTTCGCCAAGCCGCTCGACACCGACCTGGTGCGCCGGCTGGCGCGCCACCACGAGGTGCTGATCACCATCGAGGAGGGTGCGGTCGGCGGCTTCGCGGCGCAGGTGATGCAGCATCTCGCCACGGCCGGCGCGCTCGACCACGGGCTGAAGATCCGGCCGATGATCCTGCCCGACCGCTTCATCGACCACGCCGCGCCGGCCAGGCAGTACGAATGGGCCGGCCTCGACGCCAAATCGATCGTCGCCACCGCGCTCGCCGCCCTGGGCGTCGCCAGCGAGGAACGCGCACGCGGCTGAGTCACACTGTCATTCCGAGCGCAGCGGGGGGATCCAGGTCGCTTCGAGATCCCTCGCTGTACTCGGGATGATCGAGACCCCAATCGTCGACTCGCCCGACACGGCGATGGGCCGCGTCGGCCGACGCGTGAGGCACGCGTCGCACGGCAGGATGTGCCGGCACAGTGCCGGCACAGTTGGGAAAGGAAGGGAAGGGAAAGGAAGGGGAAAGGAACAGGTATTCCGCCGGAGGCGGACGCTGTCGCGTCGCCGGCCTTCGGCTCTGTCAGGCCGGCGGCATCCAGCTGATCAGGCTGATGCCGCCATCGACATCGATCGTCGTGCCGGCGACGTAGCGGCCGAAGCGTTCCGACAGCACCGCCACGGCCATCTGCGCGATGTCGTCGGGCGTGCCGGCGCGGCCCAGCGGGATCTGCGAGACCAGCGCGCCGAGATCGTCGGAGACGAAGCCGCCGCCGGGGATCGCGCCCGGCGCGATGGCGTTCACCCGGATGCCGTCGCGCGCCAGCGTGCGGGCCAGCTCCTTCATCACCATGGTCATGCCGGCCTTCGAGGCGCTGTAGTGGGCGAGATTGCGCGGCACGTAGCGGTGCAGCGAGGTGATGTAGAGGATGCGGCCCTTGATCCCGCGCTCGCGCATGTGGGCGGCGACGGCGCGGCCGAGGAAGAAGCCGCTGCGCAGATTGACCTCGACCATCGAGTCCCAGACCTCCTCGGTCAGCGCCATGGCATGGTCGGCCTCGCGCCGCCGCGGGCTGGCGGCGTGGACGAAGAGCGAGATCGAGCCCAGCCGCTTCACCGCCTCGTCGTGCAGCAAGCGCCAGCCGTCGCGCCTGGCAAGATCGGCGGCGACGAACTCGATGCCGTCCTCGGCCGGCGGCGGATTGATGTCGCTGCCCAGCACGCGCGCGCCATCGGCCATCAACGCCCTGGCGATGCCGCGGCCGATGCCGCCGGCGGCGCCGGTGACCAGCGCGGCATCGCCGGCCAGCAGGTTGGTCGCCATCGTCTCCTCCCATGTCGTGTCGGCGTCGATGCTAGCATGGCGACATGGCAGGGCAGCGCCGACGACTCGACCGCGCGCTCGTCACGCGCGGGCTGGTGCGCTCGCGCGCCGAGGCACATCGCGCCATCGAGGCCGGACTGGTCACGGTCGCCGGCCGGGCCGCGGGCAAGGCGAGCGAGATGGTCGGCGACGACGAGGCGATCGTCCTCGTGGCTGGCGTCCATCCCTATGTCTCGCGCGGCGGTCTCAAGCTCGCGCATGCGCTCGACCATTTCGGCATCGCGGCGGCGGGACGGCTGGCGCTGGATGTCGGCGCCTCCACCGGGGGCTTCACCGACGTGCTGCTGCGCCGTGGCGCGCGCAAGATCTACGCCGTCGATGTCGGCCATGGTCAGCTCGACGCGAGCCTGCGGGACGATCCACGCGTGGTGTCGCTGGAACGGCTCAACGTGCGCGAGATCGATGCGACGCATGTGCCGGAGCCGGTCGGGCTGATCGTCTGCGATGTCAGCTTCATCGGCCTGCGCGTGGCGCTGCCGGCGGCGCTGGCGCTCGCCGCGCCAGGCGCCGATCTGGTGGCGCTGATCAAGCCGCAATTCGAGGTCGGGCCATCGCGCGTCGGCAAGGGCGGCATCGTGCGCGACGCCGTGCTGCATGAGGAGGCATGCTCGACTATCCGCGACTGGCTGGGTGCCCGGCCGGGCTGGTCGGTGCGCGGCATCGTCGACAGCCCGATCGAGGGCGGTGACGGCAACCGCGAGTTCCTGATCGCCGCGTGGCGCCGTTAGCCTGTCATCCCGAGCGCAGCGAGGATCCAGTCAACTTCCCTGGATCCCTCGCTGTGCTCGGGATGACAGGTGGGCCGAGATCAATCCCACAGCGGTGGCAGCGGGGGCAGGCGCATGGCTTCGGCCTGCCATGTCAGCGGCAGGTCGCCCAGCCGGCGGCTGATCTCCGTCGTCACGCGCCGCATCTCGCCGCGGGCGGCCATCTCGGCGCGCCGCCCGGTGAGCAGCTCCAGGATCTGCTCGATGCGACCCTTGGGAGCGGGGTAGCGCCGCACATGGGTCTCGCGCGCCGCGTCGATGCCGGCCTTGGCCTTGGCGAAGGCGATGGCGAGCGTCAGGCCGCCCAGCTCGTCGACCAGTCCCGCCGCCTTGGCGTCGGTACCGGTGAAGACGCGGCCGCGCGCGGCGGCGTCCAGCCGCGTGGCGTCGAGCCGGCGCGCGTCGCCGACCTTGCGGGTGAAATCGGCATAGATGCGATCGAGCACGCGGTCGACGGCGGCCTGCTGCAGTGGCGTGTAGCCGTTGGTCGGCGAGTTCATCGCCGCGTTGGCGCCGGCATGGATGGTCTCGACTCTGATGCCCAGCGAATCGAGCAGGTCGCCGACCACCGGCTTCAGCCCGAAGACGCCGATCGAGCCGGTGATGGTGCCACGCTGGGCGACGATGACGTCGGCGGGCAGGGCGGCGAAATAGCCGCCCGAAGCGGCAACGTCGCCGAAGGAGACGACCACCGGCTTGCCCTTCTGCCTGGCCCGTTCGATGGCGCGGCGGATGGTGTCGGACGCCGGGTAGGAGCCGCCGGGCGAATCGATGCGCACGACGATGGCCTTGATCTCGGCCTCGCCGGCCGCCTCGTCGATCGCGCGCGCCAGCCTGTCGGCGACGGCGAGCCGGCCGCCGGTCAGCGGCGAGGCGCCTTCGTCGGTCGACACGATGGCGCCGTCGACCGTCACCACGGCGATCGCCTCGCCGCGGCGCGCCCGCACGTCGGAATCCCCGAGATAGTCGGCGAACTCGTAGAGCGCGTCCTTGCGGCCGGCGCGGCGCTCGATTTCGGCCATCACCTCGTCGCGATAGCCGAGCTTGTCGACCAGCCTGGCCGACAGCGCGTCGGACGGCGCCAGTGGCGCGGTGTCGATCAGGCGGCGCAGTTCATCGGCCGGCAGGTTGCGGCTGCGCGCGACGTCCTCGATCACCTGGCCGAACAGGCCGTCGACCAGCGCCTGCAGGTTCTCGCGGTGCGCCGTGGTGAAGCCCGATTCGAGGAAGGTGTTGGGCGCCGACTTGAACTCCAGCCGCTTGCCGCCCTCGAAGCGCACGCCGAGCCTGTCGAGGCCGTCCTTGAGGAACGGCACCTGGGCGGCGATGCCGACGACGCCGAAATCGCCGGAGGGCTGCAGCCAGATCTGCTCGAAGGCGCTGGCGAGGTACCAGTTGCGCAGGCCGCCCGGGCCGGTATCGAAGCTCTCGGTGTAGACGATCGCGAACTTGCCGGCGGCGCGGAAGAAGGCGATCGCCTCGCGCAGCTCCTGCACCGAGGCGATGCCCGGGCCGCCGCCGCTCAATGTGGCGACCAGGCCGATGACGCGCTGGTCGGCCGCGGCATGGCGCAGCGCGTCGACCGTCTGGGCAAGCGTCGCGCCGCGCGGGCCGAAGAGCCCGCCGCCGCCGGCGCCTTCCTCGCCCGGCAGCCGGCGCCAGTCGAGCTTCAGCACCGTGCGATCGCTGATCGCCGGGCGCGAATCGCCCATGACGCTGCCCAGCAACACGAGGCCGCCGACGCCGAGGATGGTGATGAAGCCGATGATGGCCAGCAGACCGACGATGAACCGTCTCATGGGAGGAGGACCTGGTTAGTGCTGCCGTCGTCCTGAGCGAAGCGAAGGACCTTGCGGTCGTGCGAGCGGTACGCTGGCCGCATATGGCAGCAATACCGCTAGGTCCTTCGCTTCGCTCAGGACGACAGTGTGTTAGCGCCGCTCGGCGCGCGGGTCGAGGGCGTCCTGCAGGGCATCGCCCAGGAAGTTGAAGGCGATCACCGTGAGGAAGATGGCCAGGCCGGGCCAGACCGCCAGCAGCGGCGCGGTCCATACCAGGTCCTGCGCGCCGGTGAGCATGTTGCCCCAGCTGGCATGCGGCGCCTGGATGCCCAGGCCAAGGAAGCTCAGCACCGATTCCATCAGCACGATGCTGCCGATCGAGAGCGTCGTGGCGACGATCAGCGAGGCCGCGGTGTTGGGCAGGATGTGACGGAACATCTGCCGGCTCGGCGAGGCGCCCAGCGCGCGCGCGGCGCGCAC
The DNA here is from genome assembly GCA_019635875.1 of Alphaproteobacteria bacterium. Classification (NCBI taxonomy): domain Bacteria; kingdom Pseudomonadati; phylum Pseudomonadota; class Alphaproteobacteria; species Alphaproteobacteria bacterium. The sequence goes on along the minus strand of JAHBYP010000005.1, from coordinate 554,921 downwards.
GAAATCGCGCGCCTTCAACGACAGCGTCTCGGCGCGCACCAACCGCGCCACGCCGGTCCAGCCGGTGAGCGCGACGATGACGACGATGCGGTAGAGCGACATCATCTCGGACTGGGCCGTCTCGGCCGGGACGCCGAGCTTGGTGACGTCGATGGCCGCCAGCACGATCAGCAGCGGCAGCAGCGGCAGCGCGATCACCATGTCGGTGATGCGCATGATGATCGCATCGGTACGGCCGCCGACGAAGCCCGAGACCACGCCGATCACCGCGCCGATCGCCGCCGACAGCACCGCGGCGACGAGGGCGACCAGCATCGACACCCGGCCGCCCTCGAGCAGGCGCTGCAGCACGTCGCGCCCCAGATCGTCGGTGCCCAGCCAGTGGCGGGCGCCGGGCGGCTCGAAGCGCGCCAGCAGGTCGGCGTTGGTGGCGTCGATGCCGCGCCAGGCGCCCAGCAGCGGCGCCAACAGCGACATGCCGAAGATCAGCACCAGCAGGACCAGCGAGGCGACGCCCAGGCGATGCTGCAGGAAGCGGCGCCAGGCGCGCCGGGTGGGCGAGCCCGCTCTCACGATCCCGGTCTCATGCGGGGCGATGGCATATGGCGTTCAGGTCTACCTTCCCCCGGAGGGGGAAGGTGCCCGAAGGGCGGAAGGGGGATGTCGAAGACGGACACCGGCGTCGTTGAAGCATCCCCCTTCCGTCGCTGCGCGCCACCTTCCCCCTCCGGGGGAAGGCAAAGCCGAGGCAAAACGGCCCTATCCAATCGCCCTGCGTTCTCATGGGGCCTCGCGCAGGCGCACGCGCGGATCGAGCGCGGCGTAGCCGAGATCGGCGAGGAAGTTGCCCAGCAGGGTGGCGAAGGTCGCCAGCATCAGGCCGACCAGCGCCAGGTTGAAGTCGTTGCCGAGGATCGCGTCGTAGATCGTCTTGCCCATGCCGGGCCGCGCGAACATGGTCTCGGTGATCACCGCGCCGGAGAACAGGCTGCCGAAGGACAGCGCCAGCACCGTCAGCACCGGCGCCATGGCGTTGCGCAGCACGTGGCGCCACATCACCTGGCCTTCGCTCAGGCCCTTCGACCGCGCGGTGCGCACGTGGTCGGCGCGCAGCGCGTTGATCGCGGCGGCGCGCACGAAGCGGATGTGATGGCCGAGCTGGGTCAGGCTCAGCACGATGACCGGCATCACCAGATGGCGCGCCTGCTGCCATGGGCCCTCGCCGACGCCGCCGGCCGGCAGCCAGCCCAGCACCACGGCGAACAGCGTGATCATCAGCAGCGCCAGCCAGAAGCTGGGCAGCGAGACGCCGGCGAAGCACAGCAGGTTGACGACGTAGTCGACGCCGCTCTGCGCGCGGCGCGCCACCCACAGCCCGGCGGGAATCGCGATCGCCACCGAGATCGACAGCGCCAGCCCCATCAGCAGCAGCGTGTCGAGCAGGCGCGGGGCGAGCACCGCCAGCACCGGCTGGGTGAACAGGCGCGAATAGCCGAGCCGGCCCGACAGCGCCTCGCCCAGCCAGCTCAGGTAGCGCGCCCAGATCGGCTGGTCGAGGCCGTACAGCCCGCGCAGGCGCGCGGCGTCGGCCGGCGTCATCTCGGGATCGCCCTGGATCATCAGGTCGATCGGATCGCCCGGCATGAGCCCGATCAGCCCGAAGACGATCGCGCTCATGGCGAGCAGGACCAGCAGCATCTGCAGAAGCCTGCCGAGCAGGTAGCGCGTCATGCCGGCAGTATACACAGCGACAGGTCTTCTTACCTTCCCCCGGAGGGGGAAGGTGGCGCGCAGCGCCGGAAGGGGGATGTCGAAGACGAACGCAGGAGTCCGTCTTCAACATCCCCCTTCCGCCCTTCGGGCACCTTCCCCCTCCGGGGGAAGGTAACGTTCGTCAATACTTCAGCCGCCGCTCCAGCCCGTCCCTCACTTCGGGCCACTCGTCGTCGACGATGCTGAAATAGACCGAATCCCTGATGTGGCCGTCGGCCAGCACCATGTGCTTGCGGAAGATGCCTTCCTGGGTCGCGCCCAGGCGCAGGATGGCGTCGCGGCTGCGCTGGTTGCGCGCGTCGGTCTTGTACTCGACACGGTTCCATCTCAGCGTCTCGAAGACGTGCCGCATCAGCAGCAGCTTGCACTCGGGGTTGACCATGCCGGCCCAGACGGTGGGGTCGTACCAGGTCGCGCCGATTTCCACCCGCTTGTGCGCCGCCTCGATGTTCATGAAGCGCGTGCTGCCTACCAGCCGGTCCTCCTCCAGCAGGCGCACGACGAACGGTCGCTCGATGCCCGAAGCGGCGCGGTTCAGCGCGTTGTCGAAATAGGGATCGAAGGCGGCGCCGAAGGCCGAGGTGGTCAGCACCCAGATGCGCGGGTTCTGCGCCGCCGGACGCAGCATCTCGCGATGGCGTTCGGCGAGCGGCTCGAGCCGCACGTAGCGGCCGGTCAGCTCGACGGGCTCGAAGGACATGCGCGGATCATAGACAGGAGCACAAAGCATTGAAGGGGAATGTTGTGCCGCCTATTCCCAGCGCCACTGCTCGACCCAAAGGGTCGAGGAATTGAGATGGCCGGTCGGGCGGACGCCCTTGAGCTGCCGCGGGAAGATGAAGGCATCGGCGCGGTGGTAGAGCGGCAGCACCGGCAGGTCGTCGGCGTAGAGCCTCTGGATCTCCGCGAAGTGGGCGCGGCGCTTCTGCGGATCGATCTCGCGCTCGGCGGCATCGAGCGCGCGGTCCATGGCGGGGTTCCTGTAGCCGGGATGGTTCTGGCCGCTCCAGTTGTTGGCCGCGGTCGGGATCTCGTTGGAGTGCAGCGTGGTGCGCGGCACGCCCTCCGGCCGCGTCACCCAGGCGTACATCGCGAGCCCGCTGAAGCCGCGCTTGTTGAGCGACTCCGAGGAGAAGACGCGCGGCGGCTCGGCCTTCAGCCGCAGATCGATGCCGATCTGGCGCCACTGGCTCTGCAGCACCTGCTGCACCTGCTCGCGCGTGCGGTTGCCGGCGGTGGTCACCAGCTCGAAGGTCAGCCGCTCTCCTTTGGCGTTGTGGCGGACGCCGCCCTTGATGTCGCGCCAGCCCGCCTCGTCGAGCAGCGCGCGCGCTTTCGCCGGATCGTAGGCGTAGTGGCGCGCCTGCTTGTCGTACATCGGATCGAGCGGGCTCAAGCCGCCATGCGCCACCGGCTGCTTGCCCTCGAACAGCCGGCTCGAGATCGCCTGGCGGTCCATGCCGTGCATCAGCGCCTGGCGCACCTTGAGATCCTTGAGGATCGGGTTGTCGAGGTTGACGTCGATATGCTCGTAGATCAGCGCCGGCTGGTAGTGGACGACGAAGCGGTCCTTGTGGCGCTTCTCGAAGGCGATCGCCTGGTCGATCGACAGGCCGAGCTCGCCCAGGATGTAGTCGACGCTGCCCGACAGCAGGTTGGCTTCCAGCGCGGCGCTGTTCTCGATGGTGCGCACGACGATGCGGCGGAAGAACGGCCTGGCGCCCCACCAGGTGGGGTTGCGCTCCAGCACGACCTGCGCCCCCGGTTGCGCCGAGACGATGCGGTAGGGGCCGCTGTACAGGCCGGGATTGGCGGTGTTGGTGTCGTAGCTGTTGCGGTTGCGGTACTCGAGCGGGTTGGCCTCGAAGATCGGCTTCTCGATATGCGCCGGCAGCAGCAGCAGGCCGGTCGAGTTGTAGTCGAAGGTGACGCGATCGATCGTCAGGGTGAACGACTTCTCGTCGTGCGCCGCGACCTTGAGGATGCGGCGATAGCCTTCCGAGGAGGCGACGCCGGATTGCGGGTGCTTGCCGAACGCGATGGTGAACTCGACGTCCTTGACGCTGACCGGCGTGCCGTCGCCCCATCTGGCCTCGGGCCGGATGGTGAAGTCGATCTCCATGCCCTTCCTGCCCTCGGGCAGGTCGACCAGGCGCGCCTTGCCGTTGTCCAGGGTCGGCAGCTCGGTGCACAGCAGACAGACCAGCTTCCAGTCCGGGTCGTAGGCCGTGAAGGGCCGCGCCGTCATGTTCTGCACCACCGATTTGGCCAGCATGGCGCCGATCAGCGGGTTCCAGGTCGAGGGATACTGGGTCAGCCCGATCACCAGCTCGTCCTTGGCTTGCGCCGGCCGGGCGAACGGGGCGAGGCTGGCGAGCAGGGCGAGGACGAGCGCGATCGATCTGGTGAGCATCAGGACGGCCTCGCGGACGGGAACGGCGTGCCAAGCGTCGCACCGGCGCCCATGTCCAGGCAAGGGAGCGGAGGATGGCGGAACCGCTGGGTGCGCAACTGGTGCGGCGCTTCTACGACGAGGTCTGGAACCACGCCGACGAGGCGGTGGCGCGCGAGATCCTCGCCGCCGACCTGTCGTTCCGCGGCTCGATCGGCGAGGAACGCGCGGGCGCCGAAGGCTTCATCGACTACATGCGCAAGATCCATCGCGCCTTCGCCGACTACCATTGCCGCATCGACCATCTGGTGGCCGACGCCGACAGCGCCGCCGCGCGCATGACCTTCGGCGGGCTGCATTGCGAATCGCTGTGGGGCGAGAAGCCGACCGGCCACACGGTGACCTGGACCGGCGCGGCCTTCTTCACCGTCAAGCACGGACAGATCGCGACGATCTGGGTGCTGGGCGACACCGAAACCCTGCGCCGCCAGCTGAGGGGCACGAAATGAACGTTACCTTCCCCCGGAGGGCAGGGCGATCGCATATGGCGTTTCCCCCTCTCCCCGCATGCGGGGAGAGGGTCGGGGTGAGGGGTCGTTTCAGGTTGAGCACAGTCGTGGTGCGCCACTTGCGGCAGCCCCTCACCCCAACCCTCTCCCCGCAAGCGGGGAGAGGGGGGCACAAGGCCAAACCATATGCGATCGCCCTGCCCTCCGGGGGAAGGTATTGGCCTCCGACGGTGCGCCTCAGTGGCGGCCCTTGGCGAGGCCGGTCTTCTCGGCATCGCGCAATTCGGCATTCTCCGGTGATTCGACGGCCTTCTTCGCCTTCTCGGCGGCGGGCTTCACCTTGCCGGAATCGATGTGCTCCTTGAGGCCAGCATTGTAGGCGCGCGCGGCGCTGCGGCTGCCCTCGCCTTCGTTCCTGTTCGAGATGGGGACGTGCTTGTTGCCCATGACGCAACTCCTGCCGTTCGGGGTCTCCTCCAGAACGGCAGGTCGCGGGACGGGTTGCCGCTTCAGCGCGCCGGCGGTTGGGCCATGGCGCCCATCGGCGGGCGCATCTGGTTGGGCCGTTGGCCGGCGCCGCCATGGGTGGCCGACCATCCATCCGGCGATTCGAGGAAGGCGCGGGTCTCGGCCAGGCCCTGGGCGTCGAAGTACTTGTGACGTTCGGCCGCGTCGAGCACATCCCACCAGGTGGCGAGCGCATGCAGCTTCACGCCCATCAGCGAGAGCGTGTCGATGCTCTGGGCAAAGATGCCGTAGTGGAAGATCACGAAGCAGTCGGTGACCTTGGCGTCGGCCTTGCGCAGCGCCTCGATGAAATTGACCTTGCTGCCGCCGTCGGTGGCGAGATCCTCGACCAGCAGCACGCGCTGGCCGGGCTTCAGCTCGCCCTCGATCTGAGCCATGCGGCCGAAGCCCTTGGGCTGCTTGCGCACGTAGATCATCGGCTTCTTCGCCGTCTGGGCGATGAAGGCCGAGAACGGGATGCCCGCCGTCTCGCCGCCGGCGACGACGTCGATCTTCGACCAGCCGATCGTGTCGCCGATCAGCTTGTGGGCATGCGCCATGATCTTCGCCCGCGCCTCGGGGAACGAAATGATCTTGCGGCAGTCGATGTAGACCGGGCTGGCGCGGCCCGAGGTGAAGATGAAGGGCTTGTCGGCCCGGCAATGGACCGCCTCGATCTCCAGCAGCAGCCGCGCCGTGTCGCGCGCACCCGCCGATGCGCTGGCTTTCGACGCCTTGCCCGCAGCCCTGCTCGCGGCCTTCGTGACGGCCTTCTTCGTTGCCGGCTTGCTGACGGCCTTCCTGGGCGGCGACTTTCTTGCTGCGGTCTTGCCTTTCTTCACGGCCATTGACGTCCCCCGGGCCCGTCGCCTGTGCGACGGCCGAAGCGTGTGTAGCGTCAGGGGGTTAGCTGGGCAAGACCCATGCCGTCAAACCGCCCGATGGGGGCCGGGCCGGGGCGAAGAAGGCACATGAGGTGAGGGCGCTTTTTGCTTTTGCAAAAGCGGCTTGCGAGCCGACCTCAATCGAATGCGGCATATTTTCTCATCGGATCTGCAATCATCGCGCCGCGCTCAGCCGCGCGGGCGCCGGTCGGGCACGGCGAGGTAGCACAGTGCCGAGACCAGCAGCACGGCGGCCACCGCGCCGAAGCCCATGCGATAGACGAAGTCGCTGCGCGGTCCGCCCTGGGCGAGCTGGCTGATCACCGCGCCGGCGAGCAGCGGCAGGGCCATGCTGCCGCCGACCTGGGCGATGTTCAGCGTGGTGACGCCGCGGCCGACGAGGTCGGGCGGGTACATCGCGCGGCCATGGGCCACGATCTGCACCGAGTAGGCGGCGAAGAAGCACAGCGCGACCAGCAGGCTCACGGCCAGCCACGTGGCCGGCAGCGGGACGAGCACCAGCGCCAGGAACGGCGCCAGGGTCAGCGCGACGCCGGCGATCACCACGCCCTTGCGCGTGTTGAAGACGCGATCGAGCGGACCGTAGAGGCTGACCCCGACGATCTGGGCGATCGCCATGGCTGTCACCACGTGACCGCGCGCCAGCGCGTCCATGCCGTGCACGTCGGCGAGGTAGGGACCGCTCCACGCGCCCATGATCGCCAGCATCGAGGCATAGGCGGAGAAGTGCATCGCCATCAGCATCGGCATGCGCGGCAGGCGCAGGATGCGGCCGATGCCGCGCAGCATGTCGATGAACGAGCCGGTCGAGGGCCGCCGTCGCGGCGCGCCGGGCGGCGTGTCGTGCACGGTGAACCAGAACAGCAGGCCGGTGGCGACGGCCAGCCCCGCCATGGCGCCGAAGGCGCCGCGCCAGCCCAGCCACTCGGCGAGGATGGCCAGTGGCGTGCCGGCGAGCAGCGTGCCGAGCCCGCCCAGCGCGAAGACGCGCGCCAGCATGGTGGCGAACTGCGCCGGCGCGAACCACACGCCGCACAGCACGGCGCCGGCCATGAAGTAGCCGGAGCAGCCCAGGCCGACGACCAGGCGCGCGGCGATCATCTCGGCCGGCGTGCGCGCCAGCGCCTGGCCGACGGCGCCCAGCACGGTGAGCACCGTGAGCGCGGCGATCGGGCCGCGCACGCCATAGCGGTCGAAGGCGATGCCCAGCGGCACCTGCGCCACCAGCAGCGAAAGGAAGAAGACGCTGACCGCCACGCCATAGACCGCCGCCGACATGCCGAGATCGCGCATGACGTCGGGCGCCACGGTGTTGAGCAGCACGCGGAAGGACTGGCTGAGCGTGGCGATGGCGACGAGGCCGGCGATGAACAGGGACACCTGCAGGCGCGTCGGCGCGCCGGTACTGACTGTGCTCGACATGGGGATCTTGTGGAGGAAGCTGCGCCGGCGATGCTTCGCTCAGGACCGAAGCGTCATTGCCGCGCCACCGCGTTGGCCTCGGCCTCGCTGCGCGGCAGCGAGGCGAGCTCGGCGACGGTGATCGGCTTGACCGGCGGCCGCAGGCGGTAGTGGCCGATCTCGGCCGGCGTCTTGCCGCGCGCCTGGGCGATCAGCTCGGTGACGGTCAGGCCGCAGAGGCGTCCCTGGCACGGGCCCATGCCGCAGCGCAGATAGGCCTTGAGCTGGTTGGGGCCGGTCGCGCCGACGCGCACCGCCTCGACGATCTGCGCTGCGCTCACCTCCTCGCAGCGGCAGGCGATGGTGTCGCCGGCGGGAATGCGATGCGCCTCGATCGGCCGGAAGGCGCGGTCGAGGAAGGCGCGGCCGCGGCCGAATCTCGCCAGGGCACGCCGCGGTGCGGCGGCCTCGCGCTCACGCGTCGGCTCATCGATCCGGCCCAGCCGGCATGCCGCGTCGAGCGCCGCCAGCCGGCCGCGCTCGGCCGCGGCCTCCGCACCGGCGATGCCCGCGCCGTCGCCGGCGATCGACACGCCATCGGCGCTGCTGTGACCCCAGGCATCGAGCATCGGCACGAAGCAGAGCTGCGCGTCGTCCCAGCGATGGGCACAGCCGATCGACATCGCGAGGTTGGCGTTGGGCACCACGCCCTGGTGCAGCAGCAGCGTATCGCACTCGATGTGACGCGCGGCGGCGCTGCGATCGGCGAATGACACACGGCGCAGGCGCGTGTCGCCCTCGGCGCGCAGGCCGCTCACGCCGCGCTGCGGCATCAGGTGACGCCTGGTCTCGCGCATCAGCGCCAATCCCTTGAGCAGATAGGGCGAGGCCGCGAAGGACAGCATGTCGAGGCCGATGCCGATGCGCGGCGTCGTGTCGAGGATCGCGCTCAACGTGCCGCCGGCGCGCAGCAGCTGGGCGGCGAGCAGCCACAGCAGCGGGCCGCTGCCGGCCAGCACCGTGCGGCCCGACGGCGCGAGGCCGGCGCTCTTGAGCAGGATCTGCGCCGCGCCGGCGGTCAGCACGCCGGGCAGCGTCCAGCCGGGTATCGGCATCGGCCGCTCCTGCGCGCCCGTCGCGACGATGACGTGGCGCGCTTGCATCAACCGTGCCTTGCCGCCGCTGGAGATGCCGATCTCGCGCCGGCCGTCCTCGACGCGCGGCGCGACGCTGAAGACGGTTGAGCCCGGCAGGTATGCGGCGCCGCTGCCCGCGAACGCGCGTGCCAGCTCCAGCCCGCGCCAGTAGTCGTCGCCGAACACCGTGCCCTGGCGCACCGGCGTCTCGGTGACGGCGCGATAGATCTGGCCGCCGGGCGAGGGCTGCTCGTCGAGCACGACCGCCTCGACGCCGAGCCGTGCGGCGGTGGTCGCGGCGGCCATGCCGGCGGGGCCGGCGCCGATGATCGCCAGCTCGCAGGTCCCGGTCATCGCCCCGCCATCCGTTTGCCGCGTTGCGTCTCGACCTGCATGCCCTCGCGCACGCGCACCAGGCAGCCCTGGCGGTTGCCGACGCCGTCGATCGTCACCAGGCAGTCGAAGCACACGCCCATCAGGCAGTACGGCCCGCGCGGCGTGCTCGACACCGCCGTCTCGCGGCAGGCGGCGTGACCGGCGGCGAGCAGGGCGGCGGCGACCGTGTCGGTCGGCCGCGCGGTGATCGCCTGGTTGTCGACGGTCAGCGTCACCAGCGCCGCGTCGGCGAGGTCAGGCAGCCGGTGGAACATGGAACCGTCCGGCGCTGAAGGCGGTGAAGTCGTCGGTGAGGCGACCGCCGGCGATCAGCGGGGCGAGCAGCGTGGCGTGCGCCGCCGCCAGGGTCACACCGCTGTGGCAGGTGGCGACGAAGGCGCCGGGATGGCTTTTCGACTCCTCGTAGATCGGGAAACCATCTGGCGTCATCACCCGCAGCGCCGCCCAGGTGCGCACCACGTTGAGCGAGCCCAGCAGCGGAAACATGCGCATCGCACGCTCCGCGATCGTGCCGACGACGCCCAGCCCGACGCGATCGTCGTAGCCGGCTTCTTCCAGCGAGTCGCCCATCATCACGCCGCCTTCGTCGGTCTGGCGGATGGTGACCACGGGATAGTTCAGGAACGGCGCGGCCTTCTCGGTGATGACAATCTGGCCGCGCTGCGGCCGCACCGGCACGTCGAGCCCGACCATCTCGCCCAGCCTGCGGTTGCCGTTGCCCGCCGTCAGCACGATGCGCGGCGCTTCGATGATCCGCGTGCCGCTGTGCATGACGAACACGCCGCCGCGATGCTCGATGCGATCGACGCCGTGCTCGGGCAGATACGATACGCCACGCAGCTTCAGCGCGGTGTGCAGCGCGCGCAACAGGCGCGGCGAATTGGCGTGGCCGTCGAGCGGGCAGTAGGCGCCGCCGACAACCTCGGGCCCGATGTCGGGCAGCATCTTTTGCAGCCGCGTGCGGTCCATGATCTCGTAGGGCAGTTCCGACTGGTTGTGGAGGCGCTTGAGCATGGTGTCGCGCCGCTCGAGCTCGGCCTCGGAGAGCGCCAGCGAGAAGCCGCCGGGGCGCTGGTGCGCGACGTCGATCCCGGTCTCCTCGCGCAATTCCTGCGCGAAGCCCGCCCAGGCATCCGACGAGGCGCGCGTCCAGCGCGCGTACTCGGGCATGCCCAGGCCCTTGCTCTGCACCCAGACGAGGGCGAAATTGCCGCGCGAGGCGCGGAACGCGACGTCGCCCTCGTCGAGCAGCGCCACGCGCCTGCCGGCACGGGCGAGGCCCCAGGCGATCGCCGAGCCGACCAGCCCGCCGCCGATAACCGCGATGTCGTGCTCAGCCATGTTGGAAGTTTCGCGCCGGCTCGTGCATGCTTCGCCGACCATGACGTGCCGGCCGCGGAAGTCAACGACGGCCGCCGATCGCGGATGAGGAGGACGAGTTGAAGGTGATCCTGACGCGTCGCCGTGCTTTGAGCCTCGCGGGCCTGCTGGCGCTCGCCGGCGCCATTCCGGCGCTGGCGCAGACGGCGTCGGCGCCGCCGGCCGATCCCCTGCCGGCGCTGCCGCTCAATCTCGTCGTCGTCGGCGATTCGCTGGGCCAGGGCGTGTGGGGCAGCCTGTACTGGCGCTTCTACGCCACCCGCGAGGTCAGGGTGATCAACGCCACCAAGGCGTCGACCGGCTTCAACCGCACGCCCTACGAGGACTTGCTGGATATCGGCGACGGTCAGAGCGCGCAGCTCGCCGTCATGATGACCGGTGCCAACGACGCGCAGAACGCCTGGCCGCTGCAGGAGGGTGGCGCCGTCGGCGTGTTCGGCACCGCTGCCTGGGCGCAGCTCTACCGCCAGCGCATGGATCGCTTCTTCGATGCCGCGATCGCCCGCGGCACCACGGTGATCTGGATCGGCATGCCGATCATGCGCGATCCCGGCTTCGAGCGGCGCATGGCGCTGGTACGCGAGGCACAGCGCGACGCCTGCGCCGCGCGCGGCGTGACCTATCTCGATCTCGTGCCGCCCAGCGTCGACGAGGCGGGCGGCTATACCGAGATCAAGAGGGACGACAAGGGCCGCACGCGCACCTTCCGCGGCGACGATGGCGTGCATCTCACGGTGTACGGCTCGGAGTGGGTGGCCGAGATCGTGCTCTTCGCGCTGCTCGATCAGAAGCCGTCGTGGCTCGATCCCGCGCGCGAGAAGCTTGTCCGCACCGCGCTGGGGTAGGGAAGGAAGAGGACGATGCGCATCACCGACGGGCAGATCCACATCTGGTCCAGCGGCATGCCGATGAACATGCATCGGCAGGTCACGTCCTACTCCGCCGACGAAGCGTTGCGCGACATGGACGAGGCCGGCGTCGATTCCGCCATCATCCATCCGCCGAGCTGGGACCCGAAATGCAGCGAGGTCGCGGCCGAGGCCGTAAGGGCGCATCCGCATCGCTTCGCGATTCTCGACGCCTTCGACGTCACCGCGCCGGACGGCCGCGCGATCGTCGAGGGCTGGCGGCAGCGGCCGGGCATGTGCGGCCTGCGCTTCGCCTTCCTGCGACCGGGCACGACCACGTGGCTCACCGACGGCAGCATGGAGTGGCTGTGGCCGCAGGCACAGAAGCACAACATCCCCATCGCCATGCTGGTGCCCAGCCGCGCGCGCGAGGTCGGTGAGATCGCTGGCCGCTTCCCCGACCTGAAGCTGATCATCGACCATTGCGCGGCGCGCCGTGGCAAGGTCGACGCCGAGGCCTTCGAGGACCTCGACACCTTCCTCGATGTTGCGCGCCAGCATCCCAACGTGGCGATCAAGGCGACCGGCGCGCCAAGCTATTCGAGCGGGCCCTATCCGTTCAGGACGGTGCACGATCCGCTGCATCGCATGTTCGACGCCTTCGGGCCGCAACGCATGTTCTGGGGCACCGACATCACGCGCATGCCGTGCTCGTGGCGCCAGTGCGTCACGCTTTTCACCGAGGAGCTGCCGTGGCTCAAGGGTCGCGACCTCGAGCTGGTGATGGGCGGGGCGATGCGGCGCTTCATCGGCTGGACGGGCTGAGGAATCAGAGGGAGGAAACCATGTCGGCGGCACAATTGCGCGCCCTGCTGCGCACGAAGAAGCTGATCGTCGCGCCGGGCGCGATCGACGGCATCACCGGGCGGCTGATCGAGCAGGCGGGCTTCTCCTGCGCCTACATGACCGGCGCCGGCACCTCGGCGACGATGGGCTATCCCGATTACGGCCTCTTGACCATGAGCGAGATGGTGGCCAATGCCGGGCGCATCGCGGCCTCGCTCAGCATCCCGCTGATCAGCGACGCCGATACCGGCTACGGCAACGAGCTCAACGTCTTCCGCACCGTGCAGGAGTTCGAGCGCGCCGGTGTCGCGGCGATCCATATCGAGGACCAGGTGTTCCCCAAGAAGTGCGGGCACCTGGACGACAAGGAGCTGATCCCGCGCGACGACTACATCGCCAAGATCCGCGCCGCCGCGGCGGCGCGCCGCTCGCCCGACTTCGCGATCATCGCCCGCACCGACGCGCGCGCCGTGGTCGGCCTCGAGGAGGCGATCGCGCGCGCCAACGCGGCGCTGGCCAACGGCGCCGACATCGCCTTCGTCGAGGCGCCGCAGACCATGGAGGAGATCGCCGCGGTGCCGAAGCGGGTGAACGGTCCGTGCCTGCTCAACGTCGTGCGCGGCGGCAAGACGCCCGACATCGACATGGCCGACGCCGAGGCGATGGGCTACGCGGTGGCGATCTTCCCCGGCCTGCTGTTCGCCGCGATCATCGCCGCCTGCGACCAGCAGTTGGCCGAGCTCAGGAAGACCAACCGGCACCCCAGGATCGCAGGCGGCGTGCCGCTGCGCGAGACCTTCGCGCGTTTCGGCGCCAACGAGTGGGACGCGCGACGCACGGCCTATCGCGACCAGGCGAAGGCGGCGGAGTAGGGCTGGGGGCGCGCCCCGACCTACGCCGGGCCGCGGCGGCGCGGCGGCAGCGCGCGGGCGGCGCCGGCCAGCATCTTCTGCGACTCGCTGACGATGGTCGTGCCGACGGACTGGCGGACCTCGCGGTCGAACTTCGACAGCGCCTCGCGGATCTGCGCGATCAGCGGTGCGGCATCGGCGTCGGGCATGCGGAAATAGGCCTGCGCCTCGGCCATCAGGGCGGGCAGCGCGGCGGCGGCCGATTTGGCGACGGCGGCCGAGGAGGAGGCGGCGGATTTCGCCGCGGCGGCCGACTCCGAAACCTTGCCCATCAGCTCGTGGATGTTGCGGCCGAGCTCCTCGGCCTGGGCCTTCCAGTCGGCGGTGGCGATCTGCAGGCTGGCGTGGCGCAGGCACAGCGGATCGCCGGTCATCTCCGGGCTGCGCACGGCCGGGCGGCCGCAGCGCACGCAGGAACAGGCCAACTCCGCCGAGGCGACCTCGACGATCTGCTCGACCAGCTCGGACGATTCGGTGGCGCCCGTCCAGGTCGCGTCGAGGCGGCTGTCGCGCTTGGCGATCGAAATCCAGCGGAAGCTGTCGAGCTCGGAATCGTCGAGAATCTGCGTGACTTCCGAGAACATCTGGGCGACCGGCGCCACCCAGCCCAGCGGCAGGGCCTCGAGCTGCGCGCGCGCCGCATCGGTTATGCGCTCGTCACAGGCCGCCAGCAGGGTCCGCAGCCGCTTGTTGGATCGTTGCTTCACCATCGCGTCACTCCCGGCCACAGGCCGGCACATGCACTACGCGTGCCGTTACCGCCGAATGTGGGGACGACCGGGCCGGAATCCCAGTCACCCCGTCAGATTACCGACGAGTTGCTGTCGAGTCACCATTTCTCCGCGACATCAATGTCACAGGCGCGCGACGGTTCCCGCTAGACTGCGGCCATGGACGAAGTGACACCCGGTCCGGTCTACAGCGATCCCCTGGCGCGCTGGTTCGTAACCGAGGCGTATCGCATCACCGACACCAGCGAGCTGATCGCCCAGGCCGGCGAGCAGCTGGTAGGCGCCGGCATTCCGCTGTACCGCCTGGCCTACTTCCAGAGCACCCTGCACCCGGAATTCGCCGGCAAGGGCTATTTCTGGCGCCGCGGCCGCGGCATCGTCACCCAGAGCGCGCAGCACGGGCTTTTCCAGGGCGACGCCTATCTCGACAACCCGCTGCCGCCGGTGCTGGAGCAGCGCAAGACCGTACGGGTGCGGCTCGAAAGCATCGAGCCGCAGGCGCCGGTCCTGCGGCAGCTGAAGGACGAGGGCGCCACCGACTATGTCGCCCTGCCGCTGATCTTCTCGACCGGCCATGTCGACGCCCTGAGCGTGGTCTCCGACCAGCCCGGCGGCTTCTCGGCGGCCGATCTCGACCGCATGTTCCTGCTGCAGTTCGCCTTCACCCGACTGGTCGAGGTGCATTCCCTGAGGGACACCGCGATCAACCTGCTCGACGCCTATGTCGGCCACGCCGCTGGCGAGCGCATCCTGGCAGGCGAGGTCCGGCGCGGCGGCGGCCAGACCATCGAGGCGGTAATCTGGTACTGCGACCTGCGCGGCTTCACCCGGGTCTCCGACAGCCTGCCGCGCGACAGCGTCATCACCCTGCTCAACGACTATTTCGGTGCCATGGGGGCGGCCGTCAGCGGCGCCGGCGGCGAGATCCTGAAATTCATGGGCGACGGCATGCTGGCGATGTTTCCGGTCGCCGTGGCCACGCAGCGCCGCTTCATCGCCCAGCGCGCCGTGCTGGCCGCGCTCGAGGCGCAGCGCGCCATGGACGCGCTCAACAGGCGGCGCGAGACCGACGGTGAGCCCGTGGTGCGCTTCGGCCTGGCGCTGCATGTCGGCGAGGTGAATTTCGGCAATATCGGCGCCAGCTCGCGGCTGGACTTCACCGTCATCGGCCCGGCCGTGAACTATGCGGCGCGGCTGGAGCGGCTCTGCCCGACGATCGGCCGGCCGGTGCTGCTGTCGGCGGCGCTGGCGGCGCTGCTGCCCGAGGGCGATGCGGTGCCCCTGGGCGAGCACCCGCTCAAGGACATCGCCGAGCCGCAGCCGGTCTTCGGCCTGAAGTAGCCGCCTGTCACAGGCCGATACCCGAAGCCATTTGGCCGCCGCGATCCTGTCCGGCCGCCGCCCTGCTCGGCGGGTTATATGGCCCCCTGAATTGATTGCGGAGGACGTCCATGAAACGCCTTGGCCTCGCGGCCCTGATGAGCCTGTCGCTGGCGCTCGGCGCCTGCGGCGACAACCCGATGGATCGCGGGCTGAGTGGCGCGGGCATGGGCGCCGGCGCCGGCATGCTGGGCGGCCTGCTGGTCGGCGCGCCGCTCGAAGGCGCGCTGCTCGGCGCCGTGGTCGGCGGTGCCGCCGGCGCGCTCACCCAGCGCAATCAGGTCGATTTCGGCCGCCCGATGTGGCGGTAAGACTCCTTCCCCCGGAGGGGGAAGGTGCCCGAAGGGCGGAAGGGGGATGTCGAAGACGAACGCTGGGTCCGTCTTCGACATCGCCCTTCCGTCGCGCTGCGCGCGCCACCTTCCCCCTCCGGGGGAAGGAAGGATTCAGGCATTCATGAACCGCTTCAGGCGGCCGCCGATGATCTCCTCGGCCTCGCGCATGATGCGGTCGATCAGCTCCTTCACCGTGGGCACGTCGCGGATCAGGCCGGCCACCATGCCGCACGACCAGGCGCCGGCATCCATCGCGCCTTCCTTCATGATCTTGGGATAGACGCCCGCGACCTCGGGCAGGATGTCCTCGAACTTCACCTTGGCGCCCAGCGCCTTCTCCTTCTCGAGCAGGCGCTCGACGGCGGCGTTCCTCAGCACGCGCTCGGTGTTGCGCAGCGGGCGCATGACCAGCCGCGTGTCGAGCTCCGAGGCGGCGACCAGCGCCTGCTTCACGTTGTCGTGGATCGGCGCTTCCTTCGTCGCCATGAAGCGCGTCCCCATGTTCATGCCCTCGGCGCCCAGCGACAGCGCCGCCACCAGCGAGCGGCCGTCGGCCATGCCGCCCGAGGCGACGAAGGGGATCTTGAGCTCCTCCGCCGCGCGCGGCAGCAGGATGAAGTTGGGCACGTCGTCCTCGCCGGGATGGCCGCCGCATTCGAAGCCGTCGACGCTGACCGCGTCGCAACCGATCGATTCAGCCTTCAGCGAGTGGCGCACCGAGGTGCATTTGTGGATCACCTTGATACCGGCGTCCTTCAGGGTGGGCAGCCATTTCTGCGGATTGTTGCCGGCTGTCTCGACGATCTTCACGCCGCCCTCGACGATGGCGCGGATGTAGCCGGGATAGTCGGGCGGCGTCACCGAGGGCAGGAAGGTGAGGTTGACGCCGAAGGGCTTGTTGGTCATGGCGCGGCAGCGCCGGATCTCGTGGGCCAGCAGCTCGGGTGTGCGCTGCGTCAGCCCGGTGATGATGCCCAGCCCACCGGCGTTCGACACCGCGGCGGCCATCTCGGCGAAGCCGACGAAATGCATGCCGCCCTGGATGATCGGATGCTCGATGCCGAGCATTTCGGTGATCCTGGTCTTCATTGGGACCTCCCCCTTCGTTGGTCAGTGCGCCAATCATACCTTCCCCCGGAGGGGGAAGGTGCCCGCAGGGCGGAAGGGGGATGTCGAAGACGAACACAGGTGTCCGGCTTCAACATCCCCCTTCCGTCGCTCCGCGCCACCTTCCCCCTCCGGGGGAAGGAGTGATTCTACGGAAATCTGTACCGCTGTGCGATCGGCGGCACGCGGCTGGTGCCGTCGTAGCAGACGATGATGGCGCTGTTGACCATGTTGCCCTTGCCGTCGCTGCCGTATTCGGTTGCCAGGCCGCGATGGCGCAGCGACGCGAGCCTCGCGCGCACCGACTCGCCGTCGACCTTGTCGGCACCGTCCGCCTTGGCGATCTCGGTGATGGCCACCGCCAGCATCGACACGGCGTCATACTCGGCCACGGCAAAAGCATCGGGATCGGCCTTGTACTCGGCGCGATAGGCGTCGACGAACGCCTTCATGCGCGGCTCGTCCATCGAGGCCGCGGGCATCGATGCGGTCTCCGCGCACACGCCCTTGAGCTCGGCCGGCTGGAACAGCGCCGCCGTCGCCGGCTGCGCCATGGCCGAGCCGGCGATGATCGGCAGGTCGGGCGCCACGGCGCCGGCGGCGCGGATGGCCAGCGCCGTCGATTGCGAATGCAGGTGCAGCACCAGCGCGTCGGCGCCGGCCGATTTCGCCTTGGCGATGATCGGCGTGAAGTCGTTGATCGAAGTGGCGACGCCTTCCTCCAGCGCCACCGTGATGCCGCCGTCGGCGAAGGCCTTGGCCAGCACCTCGCGGCCGGACTGGCCATAGGCGGTGGTCTGGAAGATCACCGCCGGCTTCTTCGCTTTCGTCACTTCGGCGACGTAGCGCGCATGCGCGATCTTCACCACGCCGTCGGCCGGGAAGAAGCGGAAGAAGAAGGGATTGTTGAGCTCGCTCAGCCGTGCCGTGCCCGAGACCGCCAGCAGCGGCAGTTTCGCATTCGCCGCCTCCGGCAGCAGCGCCAGCATCTGCGTGCCGAGGATCGGGCCGAGCACGGCCACCGGCGCGCGCGCGCCGTCTCGCGCGCCATCGCGCATCGCGCGGTGCCAGGCGGTGACGGCGGCTTCCGGCGCCGTGCCGGTGTCGAGCACCTCGGGCGCGAAGCGCACCAGGGAGGCGCTGTCGCGGATGGCGAGCAGGGCGCCCTCGCGCTGGCTCTTGCCTTCGAGCGCGGCGAAGCCGGTCAGCGGCAGCAGGATCGGCAGCCGGAACGACGGCACAGCCTGGGCGCGGCCGATCGCCGGCGCCGCGAGCGTCGCGGCAGAGGCCAGCAGGAGGCGTCGCGACAGCATGGCTACACCGCCGCGCCGCCGGCCCAAGGCGACATCACCTCGTTCATGCCGGTGACCGTGCCGGTCATCGGATCGCGGCGGATGCAGCTGGGGTTGGCGAAGTTCAGCGGATAGATCGGGTTGGGGACCTCGGTGAGCGGCATCTTCTTCGAGATGGCGCGCTTGATCTCCTCGTCAAGGTCCCAGTTGGCGCGCACCGGTCCGACGCCCGACACGTCGATGCGCGGCTGGTGGAAGGCGGTCTCGACATCCATGCCGCGGTCGGCCTGCATCATGATCAGCTGGGTGATCGCCGGCACGATGCGCCGTCCGCCCGAGGCGCCGATGGCGAACCAGCCTTCGCCGTTCTTCGACACCACCGTCGCGCAGATATTGCACAGCGGCCGCTTGCCCGGGGTGAGCGAGTTGGGTTTGCCCTGCTCGGGATCGAACCACATGATGCCGTTGTTCATCATGATGCCGGTCTTCGGCAGCATCACGCGCGAGCCGAACAGCGACAGCAGGGTCTGGGTCAGCGCCACCATGTTGCCCTCGGCGTCGACGGCGTTGAAATGCGTCGTGCACGAATCGGTGTGCGCGTCGCCCATGGTGCGGAAGCGCTCCTCGTAGGCGGTGTGCAGGCCCTCGGCGATGGCGATGAACGCCTCGGCGTCGGGCGCGCCGCTGCCGATGGTGCGATCGCCGATCAGCTCGAAGGCGCGCTTCATCGTCGGGCCGGCGGTCAGGTACGGCACGGTGTGCACGGTGGCGCCGTTGCGCTCGAAGGTGACCGGCTCGACCACGCGGGCGTGGTAGCCGGCGAGGTCCTCGAGCGCGATCGCCGAGCCGCCGGCATTGAGGTCGGCCACGATGTCCCTGGCGATCTGGCCCTCGTAGTAGTCGCGCGGGCCGGCGTCGCGCAGCCGCTTCAACGTGCCGGCGAGGTTGCCCAGCTTGATGCGCGGCGGGTTGCCCTCCCAGTCGATCACCGGCGGGAAGCCGTTGGGCAGGTAGGTGGCGCGCGACGTCTCGTACTGGTTGAGGGCGGCGGCGCCGGTGGTGATCATCGTCGTGCCGTACCAGTCGCAGCTCATGCCGCGCTCGGCCAGCTCGATGCCGGCTTCCATCACCTGCTTCCAGTCCCATGTGCCGAAGCGCTTCAGCGCCGTGGCCATGCCGTCGACCTGCCCGGGCACGGCGATCGAGTGGTAGCCCATGACGTTGTTGTTGTTGACCACCGGTGCCCAGCCGAACAGGTCGCTGATCGCCTTGCCGCCGGTCAGCGCGTAGTTCTTCAGGTCGAGCCCGCGCGCCGCCACGGCGCCGTAGTCGACGATGTAGGCCTTGCGCTCCCTGGCGATCCAGATCGCCATGTAGCCGACGCCGCCGATGCCGCTCATCCACGGCTCGACGCAGCCGATGGCCATCGCCGTGGTCACCGCCGCGTCGATGGCGTTGCCGCCGCGCGCCAGGGTGCGCGCGCCCATCTGCGCCGCCAGCGTGTTCTGCGCCACCACCGCGCCCTTGCCGCGCACTGCGTGCTTGATGATGCGCTGGTTGCGATTGAAGTTCTCACTCATGTCCGCACTGGTCCCCCGGCTTTGTCGCGCGGACCATAGCAGACGAAACCCGCGCCAAATCAAGGATCTGCCCGCATGCCGGGGATGCGTGGGCGGGCGCGCTCGTATAGGCTTTCAAAGCGCGATCGTGACGGCTCTGGACGACATCGACCTCGGCGCCCTGCTGGCCGGCGACAAGCGGACCTGGGACCGCTTCGTCGCCGCCGCGGCACCCCTGATCCACGCCGTGGCCCGCCGCGTGGTGTCGGCCCATGGCCTGTCGGCGGAGGAGGCGGGCGATGCCGCCCAGGACGTCTTCGTGCGGCTGTGCGCCAACGAGCGCCGGCTGCTGCGATCGTACGACCACTCGCGCGCCTCGCTGTCGACCTGGCTGGGCGTGATCGCGCGCTCCTGCGCGATCGACCACCTGCGGCGCAGGCGCCAGCCGACCGCGGCGCTCGACGACGTGCCGGAGGCGGCGGTGGCGGTCGAGGATCGCCATGTCGAGACGCTGAGCATTCCGCCCGGCCTGCTGACGGAGCGCCAGGCTCTTGTACTGACGCTGCTATACGACCGCGACATGGAGGTGGCCGACGCCGCCGCCCTGCTGCGGGTCGATGCCCAGACGGTGCGCAGCACGCATCACAAGGCGATGCTGCGCCTGCGTGAACATTTCCGCGTGAGCGCCTAAGAGGGTTGGGGGATGACGATGGCCCACCAAGCGTATCCAGAACGGGGATGTCCCCGGAGTGCGCGACCATGACCCAGGATGACGGATCGAGGAGCGCGCCCGACGCGTCCGGCCGCGCCCTGTGGCAGCGGGCGAGGGCAGCCGGGCCGGCGGCGGCCGGCCGGCCGGTGGACGACACGATGATCGCGGCCTGGCTCGATGGCCGGCTGTCGGAGGCCGAGACGGCTGCGGTCGAGCGGTACCTTGTCGCGCGCCCCGAGGCGCTGAAGGCCGCGCTCGAGGTGCGCAACGCACTGGCCGACGCGGCGCGCGCCCCGGTGCCCGACCGGGTGCTGGCGCGCGCCCGGGCGCTGGTCGGCTTCGAGGCCGAGCGGCAGGTGGGTCGCGGTGGGCTGACCGGATTGTTCGGCTCGCTCTTTGGCACCGGTCGCCGGGCGCTGGAGATGGCGGCGGTGGGTGCGGCCTTCGTGGTCGTGATCGCCGGCGGCTTCTCGCTGGGCGGCGGCACGCAGGAGGCCTATGCCCAGTCGGCGTACGACAGCACCGCCGCGGTCGAGCTGGTGCTCAATCCGCTGGGTGCGTTGCGGCTGAGCGAGGATATGGTCGATCTCCTGAACGAGCAGGGAGGTCGCTGATGCTGCGCAAGCACCTCGCCTGGATCCTGCTCGGCCTGTCGCTGGCACTCAACGTCGCCTTCGTCGGCGGCTTCGTTCACGCGCGCTACTTCGCCGAGCCGCCGCCGCTGGCCGACCTGCGGCTCGGAGCCGGCACGCCGGCACCGATCCCGACCATCGGCGTGCCCAAACCCGTTCCCTCGCCACAGGGCGCGGCCCGCGAGCTGGGCCTCGACGAGGGCCAGATGCGCGGCTTGCGCCAGATGCTGGCCGAGCAGCGCCGGCGCGCCGTGCCCGTCGTGCGCGAGATGGCGGCGCAGCGCGACGCGCTGGTTGTCGAGCTCGGCAAGGACAGGCCCGATGCCGCGGCGGTGGATCGTGCGCTGGATCGCATCGGCCAGTTGCGCATCCAGCTGCAGAAGGACAACGTGCAGGCGGCGCTGCGTTTCGCCGAGACGTTACCTGCGGAACAGCGCGAAGGGTTTCGCCGGTTGATGGTCAACCGCGCGATGGGCATGCAGTCCCGCCGTCAGGCGCCGGCCCAGCGCAAGTGAACCGGGGAGGTCGATCATGGCCGTGACCGCGATGCCTGGGCGCCGTGCGATGCTGGGACGCCGCGCCATGCTCGGCGGCACGGCGTTGGTGGCCCTCGCCGCGCCGGCGATCCTGACCCGTCCGGCACGCGCGGCGGGCATCGGCTTCGACGGCGCGCGCCACCTGCTGTCGCGCACCGGCTTCGGGCCGACGCCGGCCGAGATCGCCGCCTTCGAGACGATGGCGCACGAGGCGGCCATCGAGCGCCTGCTGCGCGGCTGGAAGCCGGGGGCGGTCACCGAGCCGCCGTCGTGGATCGACATCAAGCCGGCGGAAGTGCGTGCCATGCAGCGCGCCTACCAGGAGCGGCTCGCCAAGGCACGCGCCGCTCAGGACGGCCCTCCGCCACCCGCCGCGAGCGCCGACGGCGCCGCACCGGCGCCGACACCGGCACGCCCGCGCGGCGTGGCGGGCAAGCCGCTGGTCAATGCCGCGCCCTTGCAGGAGCAGGACCGCCAGCTGCGCAACTGGTGGGTCGAGGAGATGCTGGTCACCGACCAGCCACTGGTCGAGCGCATGGTGCTGTTCTGGCACAACCACTTCACGACCGGCCTGCAGAAGGTGCGTCTGGTGCCGGCGGTCTATCGCCAGAACGTGCTGTTCCGCCGTCACGCGCTGGGCAATTTCGCCACGCTGCTGCGCGAGGTCGCGCGCGACCCGGCGATGTTGATCTATCTCGACGGCGCGCGAAACCGCGCCAGCCAGCCCAACGAGAACTTCGCCCGTGAGCTGCTCGAGCTCTTCACCCTGGGCGAGGGCCACTATGCCGAGGCCGACATCAAGGCGGCGGCGCGCGCCTTCACCGGCTGGAGCCTCGATCGCGAGAGCGGCGGCTTCCGCTTCTATCCGGCGCTGCACGACAACAACGACAAGACCTTCCTCGGCCGCACCGGCAATTTCGACGGCGGCGACATTCTCGACATCATCCTTGCGCAGCCGCGCACCGCGGAGTTCGTCGTCGCCAAGCTGTGGCGCGAGTTCGTGTCGCTCAGGCGCGACCAGGCCGAGATCAGGCGACTGGCCGGCGTGCTGCGCGATGCGAAGTACGAGATGCGCCCGCTGCTGAGGGCGATGTTCGGCGCGCCGGCGTTCCGCGACAGCGCCAACCGCGGCACGCTGATCAAGTCGCCGGTCGAGCTGATGGTCGGCACGGTGCGCCTGCTGGGCCTGCCGGTGCCGGAGAAGACGCGCCTGGTGCGCGGCATGCAGGCGATGGGCCAGCTGCCGCTGTCGCCGCCCAACGTCAAGGGCTGGCCGGGCGGCGAGGACTGGATCACCACCAACCGCCTGCTGATGCGCCAGCAGATCCTGCGCCGCATCGTCGAGGCGACGTCGGTCGCCTCGGCCGACGACGGGCCCGACAGCATGATGCCGGGTGGCATGATGAAGCCCGGCCGCCGCGCCGAGCGGCGCGAGCAGATGGCGCCGGAACCGCCGCGGCCGGTCGAGGGCCGCAGCCTGCGCGACGCCGGCATGAGCGCGCGGCTGGGCCCGACGCTTGCCGGCATCGATGTGCCGACCCTGACGCGCACGCTGCTGCCGCTGCCGCCGCTCGTGCCGCTTCCGGCCGGCGCGACCCCGGGCCAGGCGGTGGCCGCCTTGCTGCTCGATCCTGTCTATCAGCTGAAGTGAGGCGCACCATGCTGCGTCGTGACCTGCTCGCCGGCCTGTCCGGCTTCGCCGTCGCCCTGGGCAGCGGCGCTGCGTGGGCGCAGAACCGTCCGGGTGTCGCGCCGGCGCCGGCCTCGCCGACGGGCGCCCGTTTCGATCGCATCCTGGTGCTGGTCGAGCTGCGCGGCGGCAATGACGGGCTGAACACGCTCGTGCCCTATGCCGACCCCGCCTATCAGCGGGCGCGCGGCGCGCTCGCCGTCCCGCGCGAGCGCGTGCTGCAGCTCGACGAGCGCGTCGGCCTGCATCAGACGCTGGCGCCGATGATGGAGGCGTGGAAGGCGGGCGACCTCGCCATCCTGCAGGGTGTCGGCTATCCCTATCCCAACCGCTCGCATTTCCGCTCGATCGAGATCTGGGATACCGCTTCGGCGGCAAGCCAGACGATCACCGAGGGCTGGATGGCGCAGGCCTTCGCCGGCGTGAAGCGGCCGGCCGGCCGCAGGGTCGACAGCGTCGTCGTCGACACCAATGCGCTGTTCGCCACCGGCGGCGATCTGCAGACCATCGTCATGCAGGACGCCGAGAATTTCATCAACCAGGCCAGGGCGATGCGCGAGACCGGCACGCGACCGCAAGTCACCAACCCGGCGCTCGAGCACATCCTGAAGGTGCGCGCCGAGATCCACGCCGCCTCTCTCGGCCTGGCCGAGCACATGAAGAACGCGCCGGCGCCGGCCGCTGCCTATGGCGACGGCCCGCTCGCGCAGCAGCTCGAGCTCGCCACGCGCATCCTGCTGGCGCGCGTGCCGGTGCTGGCGGTCAAGGTGGCGCTGGGCGGCTTCGACACGCATGCCGGCCAGGCCACCGTGCACGAGCGCCTGCTCGGCCAGCTCGGCCGTGGCCTCGCGACGCTTCGCCGGAACCTGATCGCGGCCAATCGCTGGAACGACGTGATGTTGATGACCTACACGGAGTTCGGCCGCCGCGTGAAGCCCAACGCCAGCAGCGGCACCGACCACGGCACCGCCTCGCCGCAATTCGTCATGGGCGGCGCGGTGAAGGGCGGCCTGCACGGAGCCTACCCGTCGCTCATCGACCTGCAGGACGGCGACCTCAAGCACACCATCGACTTCCGCAACGTCTTCGGCACGGTGGCGAAGAAATGGTGGGGCCTGAACCGCGACTTCGGGATGCGTCAGCCGCAGACCCTGTCGTTCACTTCTTGATGGTCGGGGCGCGCCCCGAGCAGATAGTCACTTGCCGGCGAGCACGACCTCGCGCACCGAGGGGCGCATCGCCTCGATGCGGATGTACCAGATCAGCAGGCCGGCCAGCACCTTCACGCCGATCGGCAGCATGATGTAGGTGACGACCAGCGCGTTGGTGTCGAACTGCAGATTGCCCGGGTCGAAGCCCAGCATCGCCGCCACCGGCAGCGACAGTCCCGCGCCGATCGCCGTGGCCAGCTTGGTCGAGAGCGCCCAGAGACCGAAATAGGCGCCGGTCTCGCCCTTGGAGTCGGCGCCTTCCTCGGCGTGGATGATGTCGGCGAGAATCGAGGGCGGCAGGCCGTAATCGGCGCCCAGCGCCATGCCGGTGAGCACGGCGATGGCGATGAACAGCCCCATCTGGCCCTCGCCGACCAGGCCGGCGCCGCCGAAGGAGACCACGGTGAGCACCATGGCGGCGAACCAGGCGGCGGCCTTGCTGGTGCGCTTCGACAGCCACATCCACAGCGGCACGCTGGCGGCGGCCGAGACGAAGTAGGTCAGCAGCACCATGCCGGCCTGCACCGTCGTGCCCTTCAGCACGTACTCGACGTAGAACAGCATCACGCTGACCGCGATGCCCAGCGCCGAGCCGTTGACGACGAAGACCAGCAGCAGGCGGCGGAAGCGCGGATTCTTCAGCGGCGCCAGGAAGTCGTGGAACACCGAGGCGCGACTCTTGCGTTCGACCGGCGGGTGCACCGTGTTGGGCGACCACAGGTAGCTCGGCAGGAAGCAGAGGATGGCGATCGGGATGAACAGGATGCCGAAGATGCCGTAACCCTTGATCTCGGCGGCCTGCTTCAGGCCGTTGACGGTGGCCTGCGCGGCGGCGACCGCCACGCTGTCGCCCGCCGCCCTTGCGCTGGCCAGCGCCGCGGTGGCCGCCTGCCAGGCCTCGGCGATGTCGCTGTGGATGTCGGGATTGATCAGCAGGGCCGGCAGCACGACGGCGAGCGTCATGCCGGTGAGCCCGAAGACCTCGCGCGCCACGGTCACGCGCGTGCGTTCGTTGTAGTCGTCGGTCAGGTCCGCGCCATGGGCGTGATAGCTGATCGATACGCCGGCATAGCCGAGATGCACGATGACCAGCGCCGCCAGCAGCCAGGCGGTCAGCCCGCCGGTGCCCAGCGCCGCCTTCGACGGCGGATCGAACAGCATCAGGAAGCCGCCGACCAGCAGGGGCATGCACATGAAGACGAAGATCAGCCGGCCGCGCGGGCGCCTGGTCATGCGGTCGCTGATGTAGCCGATCAGCGGATCCTGCAGCGCGTCGATCATGCGCGTGATCAGGAGGTAGGTGCCCAGCGCGGCGAAGGACAGGCCCAGCGCGTCGCCATAGAATTTCGGCACGTTCAGCACGACCGGCAGCGCCGCCATGTTGAGCGGCAGCTGCAGCGTCGCGTAGGCGACCAGTCTGTTGAAGGGAAGCTTTACGTACGTCGTCGAATCCGGCGAGCCGGCGGCGGCGAGTTGCAAGGGTAGCCTTCCTGTGTCTTTCGTTGGTCGCGACTATGATGGCTCGCAGTCGATACGCCAAGCTTCAGCTGTGCGTGAATTCCGCCTGGATGACGTCCGTGCGCCCGCTGGAGAAGCCGGCGGCGCAGTAGGCCAGATAGTAGCGCCACATGCGCACGAACCGGTCGTCGAAGCCCAGGCCCCTCACCCTGTCGACGACGCCGTCGAACCGGCCGAGCCAGGCCTCCAGGGTGCGGGCGTAGTCGCGGCCGAACTCGTGCGCGCCGGCCAGCGCCATGCCGGCGCGCCTTGCCTGGGCGCGCAGGGTCGCGGCCGAGGGCAGCATGCCGCCGGGGAAGATGTAGGTCTGGATGAAGTCGGCGCCGCGGCGATAGCGCTCGAAGCAATCGTCGGCGATGGTGATCGCCTGGACGATGGCGCGGCCGCCGGGATTGAGGTGGCGCTTGAGCGCGTCGAAATAGCTCGGCCAGTGGCGCTCGCCCACCGCCTCGATCATCTCGATCGACACGATGTGATCGTAGGTGCCCTCGACGTCGCGGTAGTCGCGGAACTCGACAGAGGCGATCTGCGCCAGCCCGGCGCGGCTCAGCCGGCTGCGCGCGTAGGCGAGCTGTTCCCGCGAGATGGTGATGGCGCGCACGCGCACGCCGCGGCGCGCCGCGGTCTCGGCGAAGCCGCCCCAGCCGCAGCCGATCTCCAGCAGGGTATCGCCCTGGCGCGCGTCCAGCCGGTCGAGGATGCGCTCGTACTTGGCGCGCTGCGCCTGATCGAGCGGCCGCGACGAATCGCCGTCGTAGAGCGCCGACGAGTAGGTCATCGTCGGATCGAGCCACAGCGAATAGAAGGCGTTGCCCAGATCGTAGTGCGCGTGGATGTTGCGCCGCGATCCGCGCCTGGTGTTGTCGTGTCCCAGATGGGCGAGCCGCAGCAGCTGGCGGCGCCACCACGAGGCCCGCGCGATGCGCCCCAGCGCCGCCTCGTTGGCGGCCATCAGCTCGAGCAGGCGCACCAGGTCGGGCGAGTCCCATTCGCCGGCCATGTAGCCCTCGGCGAAGCCCATGTCGCCGGACGACAGCACGCGCGAGAAGACCTGCCAGTCGCGCACGTTGATGGTCGCCTCGGGTCCCGGCTGGCCGCCGGCGAAGCGGCGCGTGCCGCCGTCGGGCAGGCCGAGCGTCAGCCCGCCCACCTTCAGGCGATCGAGCGCCTTCAGGGCCACGAAAGCGGCCAGCGGCAGACCATCGCGGGCGGTCCCATGGTGGGCGGTCATCGTGTGAGCATCTCCCCCGGCGGCTCGGGCCTCGGATGGAAACGGGTCCGTTTGCGCCACAACCCTAACGCTCGCCAGTGTATGCGGAATATCACCGCCAGGGCCACCAGCGGATTGGCCACGAAACGGCGCAACACGGCGGTCCTGTCCAGCGTGCAACGCGGCCCGCTGAGCGCGGTTGCCGGGATGAGGCCGGCGGCATCGCGGTGGTGCATCTGGGGACGCTCGCTGGCTTCGAGGTTTGCGGGGATCAAGGCGCGAAGCGACAGCGCAGCGTCTTGATCCTTGGCTTCCCCCACCCCCCTTAAGGGGGTGGGGGAAGCAGGGGACGTTGGAACCCCGTTGGAAGGGGGGTTGGAACCCGTTGGAAGCACCTGTTGGTACCCCGTTGGAAGGCGTTGGAATGGGTTGGAAACCCGTTGGAAGACCGTTGGAACGTCGGCATCGGCGCTCACTTCCCTCGGCATTTCCGATGCTGCCCTGGCCCGTCGGGCGCCCGTCGCGCGCCTGCCCGTGGCGCCGCCATCGACCGGTCGGCGCCATTTCCATGTTGTCGGTCTGTCGCACCCCGCACCGGGTGTCATGATTGAAGGACCACTGGGCTGTGCTTGGTAATTCCTTATTTACCCAATTCGTGAATTTATCAAGACCCTTCTTCCTGCCTTCTCGTCCCCACGGGGGACGGAACTACGACGTCGGACAGTCCGGGCGCGGTTCCATGGCGAGGGAGACGAGATCGGCGCCGGCGGTGACCAGGCCGGCGCTGACGCTGATGCGGTCCATCACGCCGGTGTCGTAGAGCAGCATCGAGAGCGTGAACAGCGGCCGGCCGCCGAAGCGGGTGCGGGTGAAGGCGATGGTGACCGGCCAGGCCTGGATGTTGAGCTCGCCGGCCGGCGACGCGGGGCGCGGCGGGCGCAGCAGCTCGGGCGAGGCGATGCCGGCGTCGACGGTCATGACGTCGCTGGTCACCTCGGGATCGAAGATGGTGAAGGAGAACGCGGTCTGCCCGGCCTTCAGCCGGTCGATCGCCGCAGCGATCGCCGCCACCGGCAGCGCGGTGCCGCCGGGCATGGCGAAGTCGATGGTGCGCGCCGGCAGCCTGATCTCGGCCGTGCCGCCGACGCGGCTGCTCGTCGCCTTGCCGGTGATGTGCTCGGGATGATCGTTGATGCGCCGCTCGAGCTGGTAGGTGAAGGCGCTGCCGCCCACCGTCTCCTCGCCGCGCAGCCGCGACTCGGTGGCGTAGCGCAGCATGGAGGTGAGCACGAAGGCGAAGCCGACATCGCGCTCGATGCGCCAGTAGCGGCAGTCGAAGGTCAGCCGCTGGCGCGCCGTGCCGATCTGCACGCCGTTGATCGCCGTGCCCAGGCGGATCACGTACTCGGCGCGATGCGGCGCGAGGTCGGCCGCCAGTGTCGGCGCGCCCGGCAACGCCAGCAGAATAAGGCAGGCCGCGAGGCGGCGAAGCGATCGCATGGCGCGACCATGATGGCGGAACGCCGGCAGGTCAACGCGACGCAGTGTCGGCGTTCCCGCAGGCATGGGCGACGGTGTAAGCTGCGCGTCCCCTCTCGCGCGCACAAGGCCAAGAACGCCGCCATCCGCCATGGAACCCGCCACTCGCTTCAAGCCATTCGATCGCGAACGCGCGACGGCGGCGGCGCGTTCCGTCGGCGGCCTGCCCTTCGTCTGCAACGGCGTCGAGCTGGTGGCGCGGCCCGACGGCTCGCTGTGGTGGCCGGCAGAGCGGCTGCTGGCGGTGGCCGACCTGCATCTCGAGAAGGGCAGCTGGTACGGCATGCGCACCGGCCAGCTGCTGCCGCCCTACGACACGCGCGCCACGCTGGCGCGGCTGGCGCAGGCCATCGCCGAGACCGGACCGCGCATCGTGCTGTGCGTCGGCGACAGCTTCCACGACGGCGAGGCCGCCTCGCGCGTCGATGCCGCCGATGCGCGCGAGATCACGCGCCTGGTCGGCGCGGCACGCGACTGGATCTGGATCACCGGCAATCACGATCCCGCGCCGCCGCGGCAATGGGGCGGTCAGGCGAGCATCGAGCTGGCCTTCGGCCGGCTGGTGTTCCGCCACCAGGCGCTGGCCATGCCGCTCACCGACACCGGCGGCGAGGTCTCCGGCCACTATCATCCGGTGGCCTCGCTGGTGGTGCGCGGTCGCGGGCTGCGCCGGCGCTGCTTCCTCACCGACGGCATGCGGCTGATCTTGCCGTCCTACGGCGCCTACACCGGCGGGCTCAACGCGCGCGACGCCGCGGTGGCGGCGATCTTCGGCGGTCCCTACGACGCGCTGGCGATCGGTGCGTCGAGCGTGCACCGCCTGCCGGTCGAGGCGCTGCGCCGCGACGCGGCGCTCATGGCGGCGAAGTGATTTTGTCATCCCGAGCGTAGCGAGGGATCCAGGACCGTCCTGGATCCCTCGCTACGCTCGGAATGACAGAGGGGCATGGTCCGAACGGCGTCAGAACTCGTAGCGCACCGTGACCTCGCCGAGGCCCTCGATGCGGCCGACCGCCGTCGTGCCCACCGGGATGAACTGGCAGGCGACCATCGAGCCGGTCGAGACGATCATGCCCTTCTTCAGGATCTTGCCGTGATCGGCCAGGCGATTGGCGACCCAGGCCAGCGAATTCACGCAATGGCCCAGCACATCGCCGGAATTGCCCGATGCGACCTCCTCGCCGTCGAACGAAACCGTGCCCTTGAGATTGCCGATGTCGAGCTTGCGCCAGTCGGGATTGACCGGCGCCAGCAGCGAGCCCCAGTTCCAGCCGACATCGATGATCAGCGCCATCGCCGACAGGCGCGAGTAGTCCGAGCCGCGATCCTCGATCAGCTCGAAGCCGGCGCGCGCCGATTCGATGAAGGGCGTGATGGTCTCCTTCGTGTAGGGCTTGCCGGCCGGTGGCGGCGGCACGTCGGCGTTGACCGTCAGGATGATCTCCAGCTCGAGGCCAAGGCGCACGTGGTTGGCCGCCTTCAGCGTCACCTCGCGCTCGAAGACGCGCGACTTGCGGATCGCGCCATAGGCAGGATTCTTCAATCCGGTCTGCTTGAGGATCGCCGGCGAGGTCAGGCCGATCTTGTAGCCGACGACCTCGCCATCCTCGGGGATGACGCGCTTCAGCAGCGCGTCCTGCGCGGCGTAGGCGGCGTCCTCGCCTGCCGGCGTCAGCGCCTTGGGCCACCAGCCCGCCGTGGTGCGCGTGCGGCGCAGGTTCATCACGTAGTCGGCGATCTGCTCGGACGTCGCGGCCATGGTCGTTTCCTCTGGTATAGAATCCTCTACCTTCCCCCGGAGGGGGAAGGTGGCGCGCGTAGCGCGACGGATGGGGGATGTCGAAGACGGACTCCCCTGTCCGTCTTCGACATCCCCCATCCGCCTTCGGCACCTTCCCCCTCCGGGGGAAGGTAAGATGCGACTATAGTCCAGCCATGCCGCGCATCCATCCCGCCATCGCCCGACCGATCCGCGTCGGCGGCCTGATCGGCGCCGTGCTGGTGGGCGGCGAGGGAAGCCGCATGGGCGCCGGCCCGCCCAAGCCGCTGCGCCAGCTGGCCGGCCGGCCGATGCTGGCGCATGTCATCGAGCGCCTGCGGCCGCAGGTGATGGACCTGGTGCTGAGCGCCCATGGCGACGCCGGGCCGTGGCGCGGCTTCGATGCGCCCGTCGTGCTCGATTCCCTGCCGCGCGATCCCGACGGGCGACGACCCGGGCCGCTGGCCGGCGTGCTGGCGGCGCTGGAGTGGATGGCCCGGCACCATCCCGCCGCGTCGTGGCTGCTGACCGTGCCTTCGGACGTGCCGCTGCTGCCGACCGACCTTACCGTCTATCTCGGCGGCCACATGCACGTGCCCGAGGCCGATGTGCTGGCGGTGCGCTATCGCGGCCGCACGCATCACGCCATCGCCATCTGGCGGGTCGAGCTGCTCGAGGCCCTGCGTCGCGCGGTGACGGAGGAGGGCGTGCGCTCGATCGAAGCCTTCGCGCGGCGCCACGACTTCGCGACCCTGGACTGGCCGCGCCGGGCGATCGATCCCTTCCTCAACGTCAACACACCGGAGGATCTGGCGCGCGCCGAGGCGTTGCTACGGTGAGTCGCGTGGACTTGCAGGCATGCGCGCATCAGACTTGGTGCCCGGGCAAGCGGGGGAGGAACCGATGCGGAGCTGGTGGCTGGCGTTCGCGCTGTCGGCGATCATGGGGCCGGCGTGGGCGCAACAGAGCTTTCGCGACTGCCCGACGTGCCCGGAGATGGTGGTGATCCCGCCGGGATCGTTCACCATGGGCGTGGCGGCAGCCGAGGAGGAACGCGAGGGCGTACCGGCGTACTTTCGTGGCCGCAGCGCGCCGCAGCATCGCGTGACCATCGGATACGCATTCTCGCTGGGGCGTCACGAGGTGACGCGAGGGCAGTTCGCGGCGTTCGCGCAGGCGACCGGCCGCGATACCGGCACGTCGTGCTGGACGCTGCGAGCGGACGGAAACTACGTGGAGACGGCGGGCCGCGACTGGCGCGATCCGGGTTTCGCGCAGACGGAGAACGATCCGGTGGTGTGCGTGAGCTGGGAAGACGCGCAGGCCTATGTCGAGTGGCTGAAGCGGACGACGGGCAAGGGCTACCGGCTGCCGTCGGAGGCGGAATGGGAGTACGCGGTGCGGGCGGGATCGCAGTCCGCGCGTTATTGGGGCGATAGCCTCGACGGCACATGTCTCCAGGCCAACGTCGCCGACCTCACTCTGGCCAGCCGCTTCAACGCCGAGAAGAATCCGGAACGCTTCTTCCTGTGCACCGATGGCCATTTGCATACAGCCCCGGTTGGTTCGTTCCGGCCCAACGCGTTCGGGCTGCACGACGCGCTTGGCAACGCCTGGGAATGGACAGGTGACTGCTCGCATGACACCTACAATGGGGCACCGGCGAATGGCGACTACTGGCACGCGTCCGGCGACTGTCCATTTCGTGTCGCTCGCGGCGGCAGCTGGTTCAACAATCCCTGGTCCGTCCGTGCCGGCTACCGCTTCTGGTTCACCCCCGGCTACAGAAGCTACGAAGTCGGTTTCCGCGTCGCTCGGACCAATTAGGTCTTGCGCCTCGCCCCTTTGCCGGCACGTCTCGATGCGCTGATCGCGCTCGGCCGGCGTGGACTACGCGTTGTGGCCATCCCCATGAGCACCACCATCATGCCTGCCGCGCCCGGCGAGGCGGAGCTCAAGGCCCAACCGTCCCGTGAGAGGGGAGAGGGAGTGGTGGCGTGCCTCTCGCTGGAAGCTATCGTCGCCATAGCCTGTGATGACGTGCGGCTCACAGGAATTTCAGGCACCTTGATTCCGGAGCGTGTGCCGCCACTGCTAGAGTTCGCGCATCCCATCGGGAGGGTTTCCATGAAGACGTCGCATTTCATTATCGCCTCCGCCGTCGCCGCCGCGATCGGCCTGCCGGGCGCCGCGCTGGCGCAGGCCAAGGCCGAGACCGAGAAGTGCTACGGCATCGTCAAGGCCGGGCAGAACGACTGCCAGACCGCGACCTCCTCGTGCGCCGGCACCTCGAAGAAGGACTCGCAGGCCGACGCCTGGATCGCGGTGCCCAAGGGCACCTGCGCCAAGATCGTCGGTGCCTCGCTGACGGCGAAGAAGTAGGCCGCCATGCTCGACGGCGCGGGCTCGCCGCTGCCATCGGGCATCGGCCTGCGCGCGCCCCATCTCGAGGAGCTGCCGACGCGTCGTCCGGCCGTCGGCTTCCTCGAGATCCACGCCGAGAACTATCTCGGCGGCGGGCCGGCGCCGCGCCGCATCGAGCGCCTGCGCGCCGACTACCGTTTCAGCGTCCATGCCGTCGGTCTCTCGCTGGGCAGCGCCGAGGGCCTCGATACGACGCATCTCGCCCGCGTGCAGGGGCTGATCGACCGGCTGCAGCCCGACCTCGTCTCCGATCACCTGTCGTGGAGCGTGGCGTCCGGCACCTATCTCAACGACCTGCTGCCGCTGCCCTACACCGAGGAGTCGCTCGACGTGGTGTGCCGCAACGTCGGGCGCCTGCAGGAAGCGCTGGGCCGGCGCGTGCTGGTCGAGAATCCCTCGTCCTACCTGCGCTTCAGCCATTCGACGATCGGCGAGGCCGAGTTCCTCGCCGCTGTCGTCGCGCGCACCGGCTGCGGCCTGCTGTGCGACGTCAACAACATCCACGTCACCTGCTCGAACATGCGGCTCGATGCGCTGGCCTATGTCGCGGCGCTGCCGGCCGAGGCGATCGGCGAGATCCACCTCGCCGGCCACGCCGTCAACGAGGCTGACGGCGAGACCATCCTGATCGACGACCACGGCTCGCGCGTCGCCGAGCCGGTCTGGGCGCTGCTGCGCCAGACGCTGGCGCGCATCGGCGACCGGCCGACCCTGATCGAATGGGACACCGACGTGCCGGCGCTCGACGTCCTGCTCGACGAGGCCGCGCGTGCCGATCGCGAGCGCCGCGCGATCGGCCTCGAGGCGGCGGCATGAGCGCGCTGGCCCTCGCCGAGCTGCAGAGCGCCTTTCGCGCCGTCTGCCTGGGTCGCGACGCGCCCGACCTGGCGGCGCTCGTCGACGGCGCCGACATCGGCGCCGAGGCGCGGCTGCGCATCTATCGCCACCACGTCTTCGACAGCCTGGCGACGGCGCTGGGCGCGACCTTCTCGACCGTGCAGGCGCTGGTCGGCGAGGCGTTCTTCCGCGGGCTGGCACGGCAGTTCATCGCCCTGTCGCCGCCATCGGGGCCGGTGCTGAGCGAATACGGTGCCGAGTTCGCCGTGTTCATCGAGCGCCACCAGGCCGCGCGGGAGCTGGTCTACCTCGCCGACGCCGCGCGGCTCGACTGGGCGCTGACCCGCGCCTATGGCTGCGATGCCGGCGCGGCGATGACGGCCGCACATCTCGCGGCGATCGCGCCCGATGCGCTGGGCGATCTTCGCCTGCGGCTGCGCGCCGGGGTCACGCTGTTGCGCTCGGCCTTTCCGATCGACCGGATCTGGGCGGTCTCGCAGGGCCGCGACGAGGGCGAGGTCGATCTCGCGTCCGGCGGCGTCGAGCTGGCCGTGTTCCAGCGCGACGACGATGCCGCCTTCGCGCGGATGACGCATGGCGAGGCGGTGCTGCTCGATGCCTGCGACGGCGCCACGAGCCTCGCCGACGCCCTCGAACGTGCGACGGCGGCCGATCCGTCCTTCGACCTCAGCACCGCGCTGCCCAGATTCCTCAACCTCGCCATCCTGGCCGCACCATGAACGCCTATCGCACGCTCGCTACCCGCCTCGAGGCCTTCCCCCAGCCGCTGCTGCAGTTCGCCATGCGCCTGGGCATCTTCTTCGTGTTCTGGCGCTCCGGCATGCTCAAGGCGGCGAACATGGAGCAGGCCGTGGCGCTGTTCCGTGACGAGTATCTCAGCACCCAGGACAAGGAGCCCGTGCCGGTCTTCTTCCAGGAGCTGCTGCGCATTCCGAACTGGCCGGCCGAGGCGATGGCGTGGGCGGCGACCGCGGTCGAGCTGGGCGGGCCGGCGCTGATTCTCGCCGGCCTGGCGACGCGGCTGTCGGCGGCCGCGCTGATCGGCATGACGCTGTTCATCCAGTTCTGTGTCTACTGGCGAGACTACCCCTCGCACCTGCTGTGGTTGTCGATCCTGCTGTTCATTCTCGTGCGTGGGCCGGGCCCATGGTCGCTCGATCGGCTGCTGGGTTTCGACGGCGGGCCACGCCGGTGACCGCCTGACAGGCCGCTGAAATCTCAGGCGCCGATCCACCTGTGCCACTATCTCGTTGGCACAGTTGTCGGATTCTCGATCGACTGATTTTGTTGCAGTGCACTATGAGCGGCGCAGCGAGGACGCCTAGTCGCTTGTTTTTCCCCATCCTCGCCCTCTATATTCCGCCCGCTTTTCCGGGGCGTGTGGCGGGCTCCCGTAAGGCCCGCTCGAGGAGCAGTGCGTATGTCGATGACTCTGCCGCCGGGCTACCGGCCGACGGACCGCGAACAGTTCATGAATCCGCTTCAGCAGGAATATTTCCGCCAGAAGCTGATGAAGTGGAAACAGGAACTGATCAACGAATCGAACCAGACCCTCGCATCGCTCCAGGAAGAAAGCCTCTCCCAGCCCGACCTCGCCGACCGGGCCACCGCCGAAACAGATCGCGCCCTTGAGCTCCGCACCCGCGACCGTTTCCGCAAGCTGATCGCCAAGATCGACTCCGCCATCCGCCGCATCGAAGAGAACACCTACGGCTACTGCGAGGAGACCGGCGAGCCCATCGCGCTCAAGCGTCTCGAGGCCAGGCCGATCGCCACGCTCAGCGTCGAGGCGCAGGAGCGCCACGAGCGCATGGAGCGCACGCGGCGCGACGAGTAGCCCGGGAGCACGGGCGCCTTCGCTTCCTGCTCGAGCTTGATGTTGCGTTCCTCGAGCTTCGGCCCCAGGTAAGCGGGCTCCTTGCGCACGGCGTCGGCGAATTGCCGGCGCGTCGTCTCGGGCGGGAAGTCGAGACCGTCCTCGTCCAGCGCGCTCTTCATCCTGGTGTTCTTCGCCGCGCGCCGCTTGCCGGCCTTGATCCGGCTCATCGCCGGCGGCAGCGAGGGGACGCATATGGTGAAGACGCCGCTGCGACGTCCATCGGCGCCGGGCCAATCGTCTTGCCCCTGTGTCCGCAATCAATAGACTGACTTCAAAGCAACAACCCCCCGAAGACTGGTGGCGATATTGACCCTGCCTCTGCCGCCGCAAGCCCTCGATCTGCTGAACTCGCTCGACGACAAGCTGGCGGTGACCGACGCGGTCGTCGACATCGTCGATGTGCGCAAGAGCCAGACCCGGGAGGGCCAGGATGCGCAGGATCTGCTGGTCCGTGGCCGTGACGGCAAGGAGCGCACCATCACGCTCACCGATTTCGGCGAGTTCGAGATGCGTCGCGGCCAGCAGATGTACGGGCTGTTCGTCGGCGACACCGCGGTCATGCTGTACAACACCAGGACCCACAAGCAGCTGCTGCTGCCGGGCGTCGACGCCGAGACGAAGCGCGGCCTGCTCGAGCGCGCGATCGATCCGCTCGACATCGTGCGCATCGTCCGCGGCTTCGCCACCGATCCGGAGGTGGCCGGCGGCGGGTCTCGCGCGCTGCGCGAGCTGAAATCCAACATCGAGAAGATCCTCGCCGAGAGGGCGGCGAAGGGCTCGTCGTCGGGCGCAATGCGCATTGTGCTGGGCGGCCTGCTGATCGCGCTGCTCGCCGGCGGCGGCATCTACTTCGGCTACGACCTGATCGCCGGCGGCTCCAAGCCCGTGGTCAGCATCGGCAATCCGCCGCATGTGCCGGGCACGCCGCTGGTCGCCTACCTGGACCTGGTGCAGCTGACGCTTGAGGAGACCCGCGCCGGCGCCGATCCGAAGGATGGAACGGCCGTCTGCGAGCTGGTCGGCTCGGTGTACAACCGCATGGGCCGCAAGATCGACAAGCTGAACTTCAACGGTCGCATGCGCGAGACCGTGGTTGCCTTCACCATCGAGGGAGTCGACAAGAGCGCGGAGAAGCGCGGCATCGTCATCGGCCGGCATCCCGGCGCCTGCCTGGAGAGCTACAAGGATCGCTACGAGCTCAGCGAGCCGCAATGCGTGCTCGACGGTGTGGTATGGAAGGGCTGCCGCGATGTCATCCGCATCCTTTTCTGAGGTATAGTGACGGCCCATGGGCGATCGGAATCACAAGAGCGGGCTGCATCCCAACTCCGAGCTGCTGCTGCGGCGGCCGGTGATCGGCCACAATGGCGGGCCCCTCGACATGTCGTGGGAGGCGTGGATCTGGCGCCGCGCCGCCGCCAAGGCGTGGAAGACGCCCAAGCCGGAGGTCGCGCTGCGCCGCATGGCGCGCGCCGAGAAGCTCGGCATCACGTATCGCGAGTTCACGGCCGTGATCCTCGACACCGGCACCTACCTGTCGACGGCGCTGGTGCCGCTGGGCCTGGTGGCCCGCATCCGGCACACCGCCGAGCGCACGATCGCGGTCGAGGCCCGGCCGGAGATGGCGGCGAAGCTGGCGCGCTTCGGCGGCCGGCTGCTGCTGGTCGCCGATCCGTTGATCCACGGCAAGCTGCCGCCGGAAGCGCTGGGCGATCTGCGCCTGTCGCTGTCGGCCGCGCTGCCCTGCGCCGTCGAGGCGATCGGGTTGCGCGACGACGTGAAGGGCCTCATGCGCGTGGCGGCCGTGCCGAAGCAGGAGGCCTTCTTCGTCGGCACCGGCTTCGCCGATGTCGCGGTGGCCGAGGCGGCCGGGCTCAGCCTGTTCAAATGGGCGCACGAGTGGCTGCCCTAGGCGGCGGCTCGTTGCCCCTGGCGGGTGTCAAGGTCGTCGAGTTCTCGCACACCGTGATGGGGCCGACCTGCGGCCTGATTATGGCCGATCTCGGTGCCGAGGTGGTCAAGATCGAGCCGGTCGACGGTGATCGCACGCGACGGCTGAAGGGCTTCGGCGTCGGCTTCTTCGGCTTCCTCAATCGCAACAAGCGCTGCCTCGCCATCGACATCGAGAAGCCCGAGGGCAGGGCGGTCGTCGACAGGCTCGTGAGCCAGGCGGACGTGCTGGTCGAGAACTTCGCGCCCGGCACGATGACTAGGCGCGGCTATGGCCCGAAGCGCTGCGCCGAGCTCAATCCGCGCCTGGTCTACTGCGCGCTCAAGGGCTTCCTCGGCGGGCCCTACGAGCATCGCGCCGCGCTCGACGAGGTCGTGCAGATGATGGGCGGGCTGGCCTACATGACCGGCCCGAGCGGCCGGCCGTTGCGTGCCGGCGCCTCGGTGGTCGACATCATGGGCGGCAGCTTCGGTGTGATCGGCGTTCTCCTGAAGCTCAGCGAGCGCGAGCGTACCGGCAGAGGCGGGCTGGTCGAGAGCGCGCTCTTTGAATCGGTTGTGCTGATGATGGGCCCGCACCTCGCCGCCGGCGCAGTGCTCAAGCATCCCGTACCGCCGATGCCCGAGCGCCTGAGCTCGTGGGCGATCTACGAGCCGTTCGACACGTCGGACGGCATCAAGATCTTCCTCGGCGTCACCAGCGACGGCCAGTGGCGGCGCTTCGTCGACATCTTCGGTCTCGACGAGATGAAGCGCGACCCCAGGCTCGCCACCAACAACGACCGCATCGCCGCGCGGCCCTGGCTGCTGCCGGCGCTGGCGAAGGTGATCGAGCGCATGCCGTTCGACGAGGTCGAGCGCAAGGCGGCCGAGGCCGACATCTCCTATTCGCGCGTCGCGCGGCCCGAGGATCTGTGGGACGACCCGCATCTCGCGGCGACCGGCCAGCTGGCCGAGCATGTCATGCCCGGCGGCGAGACCGCGCGCCTGCCGCTGCTGCCCTTCCGTCTCGACGGCAAGCTGATGGGCGTGCGCAACCAGGCGGCGGCGAAGATCGGCGGCGACAGCCGCGCCATTCTCTCGGAGCTGGGCTACGATTCGGCGGGGATCGAAGCGCTGGAGAAGTCAGGCGTGGTGACCCTGGGCGACTAGCTGATATGGTTCGTTTCGAAACACCGCGTTGAATTGTCTTCGAGAGTATGGAATGCGCGACAAAGACAGTCCGGCCACGAACGGTCAGGCGCCCGGCACACCGATCCTGCACGCTCCCAGCGCCGATCGCGTCGCCTACACGACCTGCTACATGTGCGCGTGCCGTTGCGGCATCAAGGTCCATCTCGCGGACGGCCGCATCCGATACATCGAGGGCAATCGCGATCACCCCGTGAACAAGGGGGTGCTCTGCGCCAAGGGTTCGGCCGGGCTGATGTCCCACTACTCGCCG
This sequence comes from Alphaproteobacteria bacterium, assembly GCA_019635875.1. Classification (NCBI taxonomy): domain Bacteria; kingdom Pseudomonadati; phylum Pseudomonadota; class Alphaproteobacteria; species Alphaproteobacteria bacterium. The sequence continues at coordinate 516,151 of JAHBYP010000005.1, read as the reverse complement.
GCCCGCCTGCAGAAGCCGCTGCGTCGCGTCGGCGAGCGCGGCAGCGGCGAATACAGGGAGATCGAGTGGGACGAGGCGATGGCGACGGCCACGGAATGGCTTGGCGCCATCCGGCGCAGCGATCCGCGCAAGCTTGCCTTCTTCACCGGCCGCGACCAGAGCCAGGCGCTCACCGGCTGGTGGGCGGCACAGTTCGGCACGCCCAACCATGCGGCCCATGGCGGGTTCTGCTCCGTCAACATGGCCGCGGGCGGCCTCTACACCATCGGCGGCTCGTTCTGGGAGTTCGGCGAGCCCGACTGGGAGAACACGCGTTACTTCATGATGTTCGGCGTCGCCGAGGACCACGACTCCAATCCCATCAAGATCGGGCTCGGCAAGCTCAAGACGCGCGGCACGGCGAAGTTCGTGTCGATCAACCCGATCCGCACCGGCTATTCGGCGATCGCCGACGAATGGATCGGCATCCGGCCGGGCACCGATGGCCTGTTCATCATGGCCTTGATCCAGGAGCTGCTGCGCGCCGGCAAGATCGACGAGGAGTACCTGCGCCGCCACACCAACGCGGCCTGGCTGGTCATTCAGGATGAGGGCGCGGCGGATCACGGGCTGTTCGCGCGCGACGAGGCAGGCCAGCCGCTGATCTTCGACGAGCCGAGCCAGGTGATCCTTCCCGTCAGCCGGACCGACGCGTCGCCGAGCCTGGCCGGGGCCGTCACCCTGGCCGACGGGCGCAAGGCGGTGCCGTCCTTCCACCTCGTCGCCAGGCGCTGCCTCGATCCGCGCTACGCAGCCGAGGCCGTCGCCGCGGAGACCGGCATCGATTGCGCCACCATCAAGCGCATCGCGGCCGAGCTCGCCCACGTGGCGTTCGAGCAAGCCGTGACGATCGAGCAGCCCTGGACCGACTGGACCGGTCGCCGCCACGAGCGGATGGTGGGACGCCCGATCTCCATCCATGCCATGCGCGGCATCTCGGCCCATTCCAACGGCTTTCACACCTGCCGCGCGCTGCACATCCTGCAGATGCTGCTGGGCGCCATCGATACGCCGGGCAGCTTTCGCTACAAGCCGCCTTTCCCGCGCCCCATCCCGCCGACCAACAAGCCGGTCGGCAAGCCCGATCAGGTGAACGCCGGCAAGCCGATGCCCGGCGCGCCGCTGGGCTTTCCGACCAGCCCGCACGACCTGCTGGTCGAGGCCGATGGCGCGCCGCGACGCCTCGACAAGGCCTATTCGTGGGAGGCGCCGCTTGCCGCCCATGGCGCCATGCATCAGGTCATCTACAACGCCTGGAAGGGCGATCCGTATCCGATCGACACGCTGTTCATGTACATGGCGAACATGGGCTGGAACTCGTCGATGAATACGGTCGGCACCATGGAAATGCTGACGGACAAGGATCCCGCCACCGGCGAGTACAAAATCCCGCGGATCATCTATTGCGACGCCTACGCCAGCGAGACGATCGCCTATGCCGATCTCATCCTGCCGGACACGACCTATCTCGAGCGCTGGGACTGCATCTCGCTGCTCGATCGTCCGATCTGCGACGCCGACGGCGTCGCCGATTCGATTCGCCAGCCGATCGTCGCGCCCGATCGCGATGTGCGGCCGTTTCAGGACGTCCTGATCGATCTCGGCGCGCGTCTGGGCCTGCCCGGCCTGATCAAGGACGATGGCAGCCCACGCTATCCCGGCGGCTACCCGGACTACCTGGTCCATCACGAGCGGCGGCCGGGCATCGGCATGCTGGCGGGATGGCGCGGGCCCGACGGCAGGCTCAAGGGCGTGGGGCCGGCGAACGAGAAGCAGCTCGACGCCTATGTCGCCAATCAATGCTTCTGGCGCAGCGAGGTCCCGGCGGGCGGGCGCTACTTCAAGCACGTCAATCGCGAGTATCTCGACTGGGCCGTGAACATGGGCCTGATCGACAAGGCCGAGCCGATCATCCTGCAGCTCTACAGCGAGACATTGCAGAAATTCCGCCTGGCCGCCGACGGTCATGGCGAGGTCCGGCCCCCGGCCGAGCATCGCGAACGCATCGCGACGTATTTCGACCCGTTGCCGTTCTGGTACATGCCGTTCGAGGAGGCGGCCGTCGACCGCGATGCCTTTCCGCTGCACGCCATCACGCAGCGGCCGATGGCGATGTATCATTCCTGGGGATCGCAGAACGCCTGGCTTCGCCAGATCCACGGCGAGAACCGCCTGCATATCAATCGCGAGACCGCCATGGCGCTGGGCATCGCCGATGACGATTGGGTCTCGGTGACCAGCCATCACGGCACGCTGAAGGCCCAGGTCAAGCTGATGGAGGGCGTCAACCCTTTCACCGTGTGGACCTGGAACGCCATCGGCAAGCGCGCCGGTGCCTGGAATCTGGCGCCCCGCGCCGAGGAAGCGCGGCGCGGCTTCCTGCTCAACCACATCATCTCCGAGATGCTGCCGACGCCGCGAAGCGGCCAGCACTACGGCAACTCCGACCCGGTCACCGGCCAGGCCGCGTGGTATGACCTGCGCGTGAAGATCGAGAAGATCGCCGCGGGCGACGAGCTTGCCCAGCCGCAGTTCGCCGTCCTGCCTCAGCCACCCAACCTTCCCGATCGACCCGACGTGCTGCGATACGGCGCCGGGTTTCGTGCGAAGGCCGAGGGAGGGCGCTCGTGACCAGCCTGCCCGACGCGCCCTCGTCCAGGCGACTGGGCCTGGTCATCGACCTCGATATCTGCGTTGGCTGTCATGCCTGCGCCGTGAATTGCAAGGAGTGGAACAGCGGCGGAGTCGCCGCGCCGCTGACCGATCTCGAGCCCTACAGCGACGGGCCCGACGGCGTCTGGTTCAATCGCGTGCATACCTACGAGGCGGGCGACGGCGCCGATGGACGCACCGTGCATTTCCCGCGCTCGTGCCTGCACTGCGCGCAGCCCGCCTGCGTCACGGTCTGTCCGACCGGTGCGTCGTACAAGCGCGCCGAGGACGGCATCGTGCTGGTCAACGAGGATCTCTGCATCGGATGCAAGCTGTGCTCCTGGGCCTGTCCCTACGGCGCACGGGAGTTCGACGAGGATGTCGGGGTGATGAAGAAGTGCACCCTGTGCATCGATCGCATCTACAACGAGACCTTCGCGCCCGAGGACCGGCAGCCGGCCTGTGTCGCCACCTGCCCGGCGTCGGCACGGCATTTCGGCGATCTCGGCGATCCGCAATCCGCCGTCTCGCGCCTCGTTGCCGATCGTGGCGGCTACGATCTCATGCCGGAGATGGGGTATATGCCGACGAACAAGTACCTGCCGCCGCGTCCGCGCAAGCAGACCGCCGGCTGCGTGGGCGCGGCGGCCGAACTGGCGCCCGCCCAGCCGGCCAGAGGTCTGCTCGGCTGGCTCGATCGCGTGTTGTCGCAATGACGAAGGATCAGGTCGCCTTCGTGGAGTAGCCATGCATCCTTCGCATTCGGTGATCTTCTTCACCACAGCCTCCGGTGCCGGATACGGGCTTCTGGCATTGATCGGAGTCCTGGCGCCGCTCTCCGCCCTGCCGCAGGACATGCGCTTCGGGCTGGTCGCTCTCCTGCTGGCGCTGCTCGCCATCACCGCCGGCCTGCTGTCCTCGCTGCTGCATCTCGGCAGGCCCGAGCGCGCGTGGCGGGCGCTGTCGCAGTACCGAACCTCCTGGCTGTCGCGCGAAGGGGTCGCTTCGGTCGCCACATACCTGCCGGCCGGCCTGTTCGCCGTCGCCTGGATCTTCCTCGGGACTGTCTCGCTGCCGCTGGGCCTCCTGGCGGCACTGGGTGCGGCGATCACCGTCTACTGCACGGGAATGATCTACCAATCCCTGAAGCCCGTGCCGCGATGGCACAATGCGTGGGTCGTGCCCAACTACCTGGCCTTGGCGCTGATGAACGGCAGCCTGTGGCTGGTCCTGGTTGCGCAGTTCTTCGCACCGCATCCGGCGTTGAGCGTCCTGGCGATCGCCGCCATTGCGCTGGCGGCGGCGCTGAAGCTGGGCTACTGGCGTTCGATCGACACGGCGACCGCTGTCAGCACCGCAGGAAGCGCGACGGGCCTCGGATCGTTCGGCACCGTCCGTCACTTCGCGGCGCCCCACACGTCCGAGAACTACCTGCTCAAGGAGATGGGCTATCGCATCGCGCGCAAGCACGCCGCCAAGCTGCGCCGGATCGCGCTCGTGCTGGGCTTTGGCTTGCCTGCCGTCCTGTCCGTGTTGCCGCTGGTGTCGTCCGGCTGGCCGGCGCTGATCGCGGCGCTCGTGGCCGCGGTTCTGGCGACGATTGGCGTGTTCGTCGAGCGCTGGCTTTTCTTCGCCGAAGCCAAGCATGTCGTCACGCTGTACTACGGGGATGAAGCGATCTGACCCTTGCCTGGCGTCAGGCCTTACTGGGGACGGCCGGCGCCTGGCTCCCGTGCCGCCTAAGCGGCCGGCAGGAAGACGTTGACCGTGGTGCCGCGTCCGGGCGCGCTGTCGATGGCGACATGGCCGCCCGATTGCTGGACGATGCCGTGGACGATGCTGAGTCCCAGCCCGACACCCCGGCCGGTGTCCTTGGTGGTGAAGAATGGCTCGGCGGCGCGGCGCGCGGTCTCGGCCGACATGCCCGCCCCGGTATCGGCGACCGACAGGCGGACATAGCGCCCCGGCTCGAGGCCGGGTCGATCGGCGAGATCGCCGGGACCGAGCTCGACATCGGCCACGCCGATCGTCAGCTCGCCGCCTTCCGCCATGGCATCGCGCGCGTTGATCGCGAGATTCATCAGCGCGTGCTCGATCTGGCGGGGATCGACGAAGGCGAACGACGGTCCGTCGCGCTCGCGGATGACGACGTCGATGGTCGAGCCCAGGGTCCGCTGCAGCATGCTGCGCATGCCATCGACCAGCGTCTGCAGTTCGACGCGCGCGGGCGACAGCACCTGGCTGCGCGAGAAGGCGAGCAGCTGGCTGGTGAGCTCGGCGCCGCGCTCGGCGGCTTCCTGGATTGTCTGCACCGCCGGCCGCGCCGGATTGTCGTGCGCGATGTCGTCGAGCGCCGCCTCGGCATTGCCGACGACGACCATCAGCAGGTTGTTGAAGTCGTGCGCGATGCCGCTGGCGAGATGGCCGATCGACTCCATCTTCTGCGACTGGCGCAGCGCGTTCTCCATGGTGCGCCGTTCGGTGACGTCCTGGCAGACCAGCATGACCGAGCGCTCCTCGGCGCTGTCGCGCGCCACGTCGGCGACCAGGATGCGCTTCGGCCCGGCGCCGTTGGAGAGCACCAGCTCGAGCCGCGCGCCGCTGCCATCGGCGCGGCAGCGCTCGATGGCGTCGATCAGTGCGCCGGCCGCGCCCCTGTCGTCGATCAGCCGCAGCAGGTCGCTCAGCCGGGGCGACCCGCCGCCCAGCAGTCCCTGGGCCCCGCTCGAGAGCTGCGACAGCGAGCCGTCGCGCGCCAGCCGCGTCGACCAGATGCCGGCGATCTCCTGCGCGCGGTTCAGCACCGCGTTGCGCCGGCGCAGCTCGTCCTCGGCCGTGCGCCGCGCCACCAGCTCGCGATCGACGACGATGGTTGCGACGATGATCACCAGCACGATCAGCGCCAGGATGAGGATCGAGGCGCGCGCCTCGCGTCGCCAGCCGCGCAGGATGTCGTCCTCGGACGCCGTCAACGCCACGGTCAGTGCGCCGCGCTCGGCCAGGCGGAACGACGTCAGGCCTTGCGACGCGCGATCGACGTCGCCGGTGAAGTATCCGGCACGCTCGCGCGCCATCGCGCGGCGCAGCGGCGCGGTGTCGGGCAGGGCAAGGCCCATGTCCGGCGGAGGCGAGGGCTGGCGGACCAGCACGAGGCCGGTGGCGTGCACGACCCACAGGCTGCCGCCGACGCCGACATCGATCGTCGCGTAGAAGCGGCGCAGCGCCTCGGGGTCGACCGAGGCGACCACCGCTCCGGCGAAGGAACCATCGGGCCGCGTCAGGCGCCGGCCGACCGGAAAGACGACCCGCCCGGTGGCGAGGCCGCGAAACGGCACATCGCTGACGGTGTCGGGCGACGTCGCTTCGGACAGGTGCCGGAAGATGTGGAGATCGCGTCGCGATTGCCCGATGGCCTGGGGGATCGTCGAATGGCGAACGATGCCCTGGTCGTCCACCACGGTGATCGCGTGAATGCCGGAGGCGCTCGCGCGCGCGGCGGCGAGCACCTGCCGCCACTCCGGGCTCGATCCCTCGGGGCCGCCCATGCGGGCGCTGAGGCCGGCGATCTGGCTCAATGTCGCGTCGACCTCGGCGATCGCGCGCTGCAGATGGGTGGCCAGCACGAGGGTGAGGGTGGTGCCGCGCGACCGCGCGATGTCGAATGCGTCGGACCGGGCGCGAGCCAGGTTCGTCGCCTGCCAAGCCGACAATGTCGCGACGAAGGTCACCGCCAGGACGACCATGGCCAGCCGCAAGCGGTCCAGCGGATGCCGGGGCAGACGGAGCGTCCTTCGCAGCGGCGCCGGCACGTGACCCTCGGTGGCGGTACGGGAAACTTTCTGCACTCGAATGTAAGTCTGTTGGGGCCGTCGTCAGAACGATCAAACCATCCAAAATGAACGGAGTGCGGCGCTCACGTTCAGGTGTGCCGGCCGATCCAGGTCTCTTATGTCAAATGCGAGGAACACTACCAGAACATGTGTCAAGTCTTTAAGAATATCAGTGGCTTAATTTTCCGCTTCCCAATGAGAACAAATTGCGTACATTGGCGTTGCTCGTTCGATTTATCCTGATTGTCGCGGAGCCGCAGGGCTGATTTAACGAGGAGCAGGACGATGTCGCTGGTGAACCTGAAGATCGTCGAGAAGGACGGGATGGACAACAAGGGCAAGGCGCTGGACGCTGCGCTGGCACAGATCGAGCGGGCCTTCGGCAAGGGCTCGATCATGAAGCTCGGCCAGCGCGAGACGCTGGAGATCGAGGCGATCTCGACCGGCTCCCTGAGCCTCGACATCGCGCTCGGCATCGGCGGCCTGCCCAAGGGCCGCATCGTCGAGATCTACGGCCCTGAGAGCTCGGGCAAGACGACGCTGGCGCTGCATTGCGTCGCCGAGGCGCAGAAGAAGGGCGGCACCTGCGCCTTCATCGATGCCGAGCATGCGATGGATCCGGCCTATGCCAAGAAGCTCGGCGTCGATGTCGAGAACCTGCTGATCTCGCAGCCCGACGCCGGCGAGCAGGCGCTGGAGATCGCCGATACCCTGGTGCGCTCCGGTGCGATCGATGTGCTGGTGATCGACTCGGTGGCGGCACTCGTGCCCAAGGCCGAGCTCGAGGGCGAGATGGGCGATTCGCTGCCCGGCCTGCAGGCGCGCCTGATGAGCCAGGCGCTGCGCAAGCTCACCGCCTCGATCTCCAAGTCCAACACCCTGGTGATCTTCATCAACCAGATCCGCATGAAGATCGGCGTGATGTTCGGCAATCCCGAGACCACGACCGGCGGCAATGCGCTGAAGTTCTATGCCTCGGTGCGCCTCGACATCCGCCGCATCGGCGCTATCAAGGAGCGCGAGGACGTGGTCGGCAACCAGACCCGCGTGAAGGTGGTGAAGAACAAGGTCGCGCCGCCGTTCAAGGTTGTCGAGTTCGACATCATGTACGGCGAAGGCGTCTCCAAGGTCGGCGAGCTGGTCGATCTCGGCGTCAAGGCCGGCATCGTCGAGAAGTCGGGCTCATGGTTCTCCTGGGACGGCCAGCGCATCGGCCAGGGGCGCGAGAACGCCAAGACCTTCCTGCGCGAGCATCCCGAGGTCGCCGACAAGATCGAGCACGCCATCCGCGCCAATGCCGGCGTGCTGTCGGGCGCGCTGATGGATGCCGAGGGCGGCTCGGACGACGACGAATGATCTTCGCTTGAGGGGCGTCCGCGTGGTCGACCGGGGAGGGCGGGCACGCGGACATTTTCCCACAGGCCTCAATCAGTCTCGACTCGCCAAGCGCGAAGTCTGACCGTAAACTGACGGTATACAGTGACGATATGGGGTGAGAAGGTCAGGTCAGCCGAAACGATTGGTTTTCCACAATTTATGGATTTCACAGTTGGGATGCGCCGTTGCCTCGCGGTGAACTGCGCTTAAGTTCGTATACGGAACTCGCGCTATCCCCATGGACCCCCATCCATAGGTGCGAGTTCCCCGGCGCCCTGCGATCCTGGGCGTCACGCGGGCGGCGCACCCCACGGCGCCGCCCGCTCCATTTGTGGGCTACCCGGCAATCAGCATCTCGATTTCGCGCGCGACTTGCGTCGGATGCTGGCGCACGACCCAGTGATCGTCGCTGTCGATCTCGATCAGGCGGGCATGCGGCATCAGGCCGGCAAGGTGGCGGCCGAGCGCCAGCGGGCTGATCGCATCTTGCGTGGCCCACACCAGCAGCACCGGCATGCGCAGACGCCGCAGCTCCGGACTGAGGTCGCCGACCGGCGCGAAGATCCAGTCCGGCGCGTGCGGGTACGCCCTGCGGTAATCGGGACGCCAATCAAACAGATCGAAGGCTGTCCGGTCGATGCCGCCCGACGTCGCCGTCAGCACGAGATGGCTGACACGGTCGGGCCGCCGCAGGGCCGCCTTGACAGCGGCCACGCCGCCCATCGACTGCGCCACCAGCGCCGTCGGTTCCTCGAGCCGATCGAGCACGAGGTCGGCAAGGTCGTCGTAGGAGGCGATCCTCGGCGAGGGCGGTACCGAGCCCATGCCTGGCCAGTCGAGGTAGCGCTTGCGCCACGACACCGGCAGCAACTCGCCCACCGGCAGCCAGAAGCTGGCCGCACCCGACGAGCCCGGCAGGAACAGCAGCGAGGGCCGGCTCATGACGCCGCCTTGCCGCCGTCGCCCTTCGTCAGCGCCGACTGTATCGACATCAGGCGCTCGATCCATTTCTGAGCCGGCCTGACCGCAGTCGGCTTCGGATTGAGCGCCAGCCAGCGCAGCAGCAGCGGCAGCAGGGTCGCGCGCGGCCGCGGGGGCGTGTCCTCCGACGTCAGGCGCAGGAGCGCGCCGGCGAGCGGTGGCGAGCGCACGCCCTCGACCAGGCCGCCGTCGACCGTCCAGCAGTGCTGCGGCAACGAGGTCACGATGTGCTCGCGGCAGGCCAGCGGCCGCGATGCGTGGATCGAGCAACGCTCGTTGTCGAGAAACGGGCAGTCCAGACGCAGGTCGAAGTATGAGCGGGCCAGTCGCCGGTACTCGTCGCTCGAGTGGCCGTGCACGTCGAGCATGGCGATTGCGGCGGCATCGAGCTTGCGCTCGGCCTCGGCCAGGCGCTGGCGGACAACGGCGCGACGCGGCTCGGGCATCGCCTCGATCAGGTCGCCCAGCGCCCAGGCCTCGACGTCGGCCAGCGGCACCGCCTGGCGGCAGCACGCCGCGCAGCCCTCGCGACAGGAGATGCTCTTGCCGCCGCGCTCGACCGCCGCCACGGCGGCGCCGATCGCATGCTCCGACAACTGGCGCACGACCGGCATGACAGCCAGCGCCGTGACTTCCCCGCTGGGAATTGCCAGCTCCAGGGTCGGCCTTGCCGCCGTCGGACGTGGCGGCGACGCGGCCGGCACGGTGTCGGGCCGCGGAATCGTCGACACCGCCTTGAGGAAGGCGTCGATCCATTCCGGTCCGGTCTTCAGCGGGAAGCGCTCGGGATGGTCCGCGACCCACTCCAGCGCCAGCGACAGCGCCACCCAGCGCGTCGATTGCTGGCCGGCGGGGTCGGTAAGCGTGCGCGCCAGCGCCGACATCTTCGGCACTTCGACCGGATCGATCTCGCCCTCGGCCAGTCGCGAGCAATTGGCTGCCGGCGAGGTCACCAGATACTCGCGGCAGACCAGTGGCCGGTCCTGGTGGATCGAGCAGCTCTCGTCCTCGAGGAAGGGACAGGCAAGATCGAGCTCGTAGTACTTCAGGCCGAAGGCGGTGGCTTCGTCCGCGGTCTGGCGCGTCGGTGCCATCAGGTAGTCCTTGAGCCCGGCCTCCTGCAGCCGGCGCGACGCCGCGGCAAAGCGTTCCTCGACTGCCTTGCGGCGCGAGGGCGGCATGGCGTCGACTACTGCGCGGAGGTGGTGTGCCTCGACGTCGGAGATCGGCACGAGCTGGCGACAGCAGGCGCCGCAGCCCTTGGTGCAGGAGATCTTCAGGCCCTTGCGCTCGACCTCCTTCTCGGTCTCGTCGACCACGGCGTTGACCAGCCGCATCAGCGTGGGCAGCGCCTGCTGTGGCTTGATCGGCCGCGGCGAGACCTCAAGCCGCGTCTCGACGCGCAGGGGGCCGACCATCATCCGGAGATTGGCGGAAATGACGTCGGAACCGGGCTTGGCAGGAGGCATACGGGCGGAACTCCGGGCTACACGGCGCGGCTCTTTACCATTCCTCGCTGGCTTCGGGGGGCGGAACCGTCACCATCTCGACCGAGTCGCCGAAGCGCAGCTGCATGGCGCGGCCGAAATGGTTGACCCAGGCCTCGGCGCTGCGCCGCTCGGGCTCTTCGGGATGACGGCGCAGCCAGTCGAGCACGGCGACCAGCGGGAACACGTTGTAGTTCTCGGGATCGTGCGCGGCGTCCATGACATGCAGCGCGGTAGAGGTCTGCGGCGCGGCCAGCCGCTTGATCTTGCCGCGCTCCAGCTTGGCGCAATGGGTTGCCGGCGAGACCACGAGGTACTCGCGGCAGATCAGCGGCCGATCAGGATGGATCGAGCAGGCCTCGTCCTCGAGGAACGGGCAGGGGATGCCGAGGTGGAAATAGTTGATCACGAGCTGCATGTGCTCACTCGCCAGAATCCTCCCGCCCTGCGTCAGCCGGTCCCACATGCCGGCCTCGCGCAGCCGCGCCTCGGCGTCGGCGAAGCGCGCCCGCACCCGGGCCTGGCGGTCCTCCGGCATGCGCTCGAGCAGCCCCGCCAGGGCGCGCGCCTCCATGTCCGAGATCGGCACGTATTGCCGGCAGCAGGCGCCGCAGCCGGCGCGGCAGGTGATGGTCTCGCCGCGCGCCGCCGAGGCGTCCTTGACGCGCTCCATCATGGCGTCGACCAGGGCGCGCAGCGCCGGCAGCACGGCATGGGCCGGCACCTCGCCCGATGGCAGGGGAACGGTGATCGCCTCGCCTCCCGGCAGCTCGATAATTGCCGGCGGGCCCTCGGTCCGGGTGGGTTCGTTGCTCATGGCGCGTGCGGACAGCATCGCATGGACACCCCCCGATGTGCATTGTAAAACCGCTGACTTTGCAACGGGATCGGCCGCGTTGATGCGACGCGGCGGGCGGCCCGGGGCGCCCGGCAGCGGTTCAGGACAATGGCAAGCGCGAGCGACATCAGGCGGACGTTCCTCGAGTTCTTCCGGCGCGAGGGCCACGAGGTCGTGGCCTCGAGCCCGCTCGTGCCGCGCAACGACCCCACCCTGATGTTCACCAACGCCGGGATGGTGCAGTTCAAGAACGTCTTCACCGGCCTGGAGAAGCGACCCTACAGCACGGCCGCGACCTCGCAGAAATGCGTGCGCGCCGGCGGCAAGCACAACGATCTCGAGAACGTCGGCTACACTGCTCGCCACCACACCTTCTTCGAGATGCTCGGCAATTTTAGCTTTGGCGACTACTTCAAGGAGCGCGCCATCGAGCTGTCGTGGAATCTCCTGACCAGGGACTACGGCCTGCCGAAGGACAAGCTGCTGGTCACCGTCTACCATGACGATGACGAGGCCTTCGGCCACTGGAAGAAGATCGCCGGCCTGCCCGACGAGAAGATCATCCGCATCGCCACCTCCGACAATTTCTGGGCGATGGGCGATACCGGCCCGTGCGGCCCGTGCTCGGAAATCTTCTACGACCACGGTCCCTCGATCGCCGGTGGCCCGCCAGGCAGCGCCGAGCAGGACGGCGATCGCTTCATCGAGATCTGGAACCTCGTCTTCATGCAGTTCGAGCAGGTGACGAAGGAGGAGCGGGTGAATCTGCCGCGCCCCTCGATCGACACCGGCATGGGGCTGGAACGCATCGCCGCGGTGATGCAGGGCAAGCACAACAACTACGACGTCGACATGATCCGTGCCCTGGTCGAGGCGGTGGCGCACGAGACCGGAGTCGATCCCGATGGCCCGCAGTCGCCTTCGCACAAGGTGATCGCCGACCATCTGCGTGCCAGCTCGTTCCTGATCGCCGACGGCGTGCTGCCGTCCAACGAAGGCCGTGGCTACGTGGTGCGCCGCATCATGCGTCGCGCGATGCGCCATGCCCACATGCTCGGCGCCAGGGACCCGGTGGTCTTCAAGCTGGTCCCCGAACTGGTGAAGCAGATGGGCGATGCCTTTCCCGAACTGGTGCGCGCACAGCCGCTGATCAGCGAGACACTGAGGCTGGAGGAGACTCGCTTCAAGCAGACCCTGGGTGTCGGCCTGCGCCTGCTCGAGGAGGAGACGCTCGGCATGACCCGGGGCGGCATGCTGCGCGGCGACGTCGCCTTCAAGCTCTACGACACCTATGGCTTCCCGTTGGATCTTACGCAGGACGTGCTGCGTGCGCGCGAGATCGTCGTCGACACGGCGGGCTTCGACAAGGCGATGGAAGAGCAGAAGGCCAAGGCGCGCGCCGCCTGGGCGGGCTCGGGCGAGGCGGCCAACGAGGCGGTGTGGTTCGACATCCGCGAGAAGGTCGGCGCCACGGAGTTTCTCGGCTACGAGGTCGAGCAGGCCGAGGGCAAGGTGATGGCGATCCTCGCCGATGGCCAGGAAGTGCAGTCGCTGGCGCAAGGCCAGAGCGGCCAGGCCGTGGTCAACCAGACGCCGTTCTACGGCGAGTCCGGCGGCCAGATGGGCGACACCGGCCGCATCGCCACGGCGGGTGGCGGCGACATCGCCGTCACCGACACGCTGAAGAAGCTGGGCGATCTGCACGTGCACAACGTGCTGGTCGAGAAGGGCACGCTGAATGTCGGTGACGACGTCGTGCTCTCCGTCGACGGGCGCAGGCGTTCGGCGCTGCGCGCGCATCACTCCGCCACCCACCTGCTGCACGAGGCGCTGCGCCGCCATCTCGGCGATCACGTGACGCAGAAGGGCTCGCTGGTGGCGCCCGACCGGCTGCGCTTCGACATCAGCCACGGCAAGGCCATCGCCTTCGACGAGCTGCGTGCCATCGAGGACGAGGTCAACGCGCGCATCCGGCTCAATACGCCGGTCGACACGCGGCTGATGACGCCCGACGAGGCAATCGCGGCGGGCGCCATGGCGCTGTTCGGCGAAAAGTACGGCGAGGAGGTACGCGTGCTGTCGATGGGCGGCGAGGGCGAGAAGTACTCGGTCGAGCTCTGCGGCGGCACGCATGCCAGGCGCACCGGCGACATCGGCCTGTTCAAGATCGTCGGCGAGGGCGCGGTGGCGGCCGGCGTGCGGCGCATCGAGGCGATGGCCGGCGCGGCCGCCGAGGCTTACGTGCGCGATCAGGGCGATCAGCTCGCCAAGGCGGCCAATGCGCTGCGCGTGCGGCCCGATGAAGTGGCGCCGCGTCTCATGGCGATGATCGACTCGCAGCGCAAGCTGGAACGCGAGCTGGGCGAGGCGCGCAAGGCGCTGGCGCTCGCGGGCAGCGGCAGCGCCAGCAAGGCGGCCGACTCCGGGCCGAAGGAGGTCGGCGGCGTGAAGCTGATCGCGCGTCGTCTCGACGGCGTGCCCGGCAAGGACCTCAAGGGCATGGCCGACGACTTCAAGAAGCAGGTCGGCTCGGGCGTGGTCGCGCTGGTCGGCGTCGAGGACGGCAAGGCCTCGGCGGTGATCGGCGTCACCGACGATCTCGTCGCACGACTCTCGGCGGTCGAGCTGGTGCGCGCGGCGGTCGCGGCCCTGGGCGGCAAGGGCGGCGGCGGACGGCCCGACATGGCGCAGGGCGGCGGACCGGACGCGGCGCAGGCCGACGCCGCGCTGCAGGCGGTCGAAGCGGCGATCAGCGCCAAGGTCGCGGCATGACCCGCGCGATCGCCACGGCGCTGCTCGCCGCCCTCGTCCTGTCCGCCTGCGGCCCCGACTACGTCAGGGAGAACGCGACCAGCGAGCAGTACAATCGCGACCTCGCAGCCTGCCGCGGCTTCACCGACGACATGATGGCCAAGGAGCGCGGCATCAACATGGACCGCGAGGCGACCATCGGCACCAGCGAGACGCGCTACGGCAGCACCCGCCTGCCGCGTCAGATGGCGCAGCGCAGCGATAACCTGCGCAGCGACAAGCTGATGGACATGTGCATGCAGCAGCGCGGCTGGACGCCCAAGCGCAACGACTGGTGGCCGTTCTGATGAAGGCGGTGATACTGGCGGGCGGTCTCGGAACGCGCATCGCCGAGGAGACCAATTCCCGGCCCAAGCCGATGGTCGAGATCGGCGGCCAGCCGATCCTCTGGCACATCATGAAGAGCTATGCCGGGTTCGGCGTCACGGATTTCGTGATCTGCTGTGGCTATCGCGGCTACATGATCAAGGAGTACTTCGCCAACTATCTGCTGCACCGCTCCGACGTCACCGTCGACCTCGCCACCGGCCGCATCGATATCCTGGCGCCACGCGCGGAGAACTGGCGCGTGACCATGGTCGACACCGGCCTGGCGACCATGACGGGCGGCCGCATCAAGCGCGTGGCGCATCACCTGGAGGGCGAGAGCGCGTTCTGCCTGACCTATGGCGACGGCGTGGCCGATCTCGATATCAGCACGCTGATCGACTTCCATCACCGCCACGGCAAGCTTGCCACCGTGACCGCGGTTCGTTCGCCGGCGCGCTTCGGCGCGCTCGCCCGCGACGGCGCCAGCGTCTCCGGCTTCCTCGAGAAGCATCGCGACGAGGGCGGCTGGATCAACGGCGGCTTTTTCGTGCTGTCGCCCAAGGTCATCGACTACATCAAGGACGACACAACGTCCTGGGAAGTCGAGCCTCTGGCGAAGCTGGCGAGCGACGGCGAGCTGATGGCCTTCGAGCATAGCGGCTTCTGGCAGCCAATGGACACGCTGCGCGAGCGCAACCTGCTGGAGGATCTCTGGCAGTCCGGCCGCGCGCCCTGGAAAACCTGGTCGTGAGCGCCACGCCGGGCCCCATGACACCCGATGGGTTCTTCCGCGGCAAGCGCGTGCTTCTCACCGGGCACACCGGCTTCAAGGGCGCCTGGCTGGCCATCTGGCTGCGCGAGCTGGGCGCCCGGGTCTGCGGCGTCAGCCTGCCGCCGCCGACCGAGCCCAGCATCTTCGAGCGCGCCGGGCTTGGCGCGCTGATCGACAGCCATATCTGCGACATCCGCGACGCCCCGGCGCTCGATCGCATCATGCGGGGCTTCGATCCCGAGATCGTCCTGCACCTCGCCGCGCAGCCGCTGGTGCGCACCAGCTACGAGGCGCCCGTCGAGACCTTCGGCACCAACGTCATGGGCACGGTCAACCTGCTGGAAAGCCTGCGCACGTTGTCCGGTGCGCGGGTCGCCGTCGTCGTCACCAGCGACAAGGTCTATCGCAACGCCGAGTGGGTCTATCCCTATCGCGAGGACGATCCGCTGGGCGGCCGCGATCCCTACAGCGCCAGCAAGGCGGCGGCGGAGATCGTCACGTCGGCCTACCGGCATTCCTTCTTCCACGATTCGAAGACGGCGGTGGCGACGGCGCGCGCCGGCAACGTCATCGGCGGCGGCGACTGGTCGAAGGACCGGTTGCTTCCCGATGCGATCCGCGCCTGGCAGTCGGGCGCGCCGCTCGGCGTACGCCATCCCGGCGCGCATCGTCCGTGGCAGCACGTGCTCGATGCGCTCCATGGCTACATGCTGCTGGTCGAGGCGCTTTGGCGCGATCCGTCCCTGGCGGGTCCATGGAATTTCGGGCCGGCGACACACGAGACGACCAAGGTCGGCGACGTGCTCGAGTTGGCGCGCAAGGTCTATGGCAGTGGCAAGATCGTCGCGGCGAAGGCGGAGCCGAAGCTGCATGAGGCGGGCAAGCTGATGGTCGAGTCGGCGAAGGCACGCGAGAGGCTGGGCTTCGCGCCGCGCTGGGGGCTCGAGGAGTCGGTGCGCCGCACGATGGGCTGGTACCAGAAGCTGGCGCAGGGCGAAGCGGCGCTGGAACTCTGCCGCGCCGACATCGCCGCGTTCGGCGCCGCGCGATGAGCGGCCGGTTCACGATCGAAGACACGCCGATCGCGGGCGTGAAGCTGGTGCGACGCAGGCGGCTGGGCGATGCGCGTGGTTTCCTCGAACGGCTGTTCTGCGCCGAGGAGCTGGGCGCCGCGGGCTGGGTGAAGCCGGTGGCGCAGATCAACCGCACCTTCACCTCCCAGGCCGGTGTCGTGCGCGGCATGCACTTCCAGCGCCCGCCCGCGGCCGAGATGAAGCTGGTGACCTGCGTGCAGGGCGCGGTGTTCGACGTCGTCGTCGACCTGCGCCTGGGTTCGCCGACATTGCTTCGCTGGTTCGGCCATACGCTGTCGGCCGACGAGGATGCCGCCATGCTCGTGCCCGAGGGCTGCGCGCACGGACTGCAGACGCTGAAGCCCGATGCCGCGATCCTCTACCTCCATTCGGCGCCCTACGACGCGGCGGCCGAGGGCGCGATCTCCGCGCTCGAGCCGCGCGTCGGCGTCGCCTGGCCGCTGCCCATCAGCGAGATGTCGGCGCGCGACGCGGCGCATCCCAGGCTCGACGACAGCTTCCGTGGAATCGATCTATGAATCGCTGCCGCCACTGCGACGCGCCCTTGTCGCTGAAGCTAATCGATCTCGGCACGGCGCCACCCTCCAATGCCTATCTGACGGCGGAGCAGCTGTCGGCCCCCGAGCTGTGGTATCCGCTGCGGGTGCTGGTGTGCGAGCGCTGCTGGCTGGTGCAGACCGAGGACTACGCCGCGCGCGAGAGCCTGTTCACCGCTGACTATGCCTATTTCAGCTCGACTTCGGCGTCCTGGCTGGCGCACGCCAAGGCCTATGTCGGCGCGATGACGCAGCGCTTCGCGTTGGGCGATGGCGATTTCGCCGTCGAGATCGCGTCCAACGACGGCTACCTGCTGCAGTACTTCAGGGAGCGCGCGATCCCCTGCCTGGGCGTCGAGCCGACGAAGGCGACGGCCGACGCGGCGCGTGCCCGGGGGCTGGAGGTCGCCGGCGAGTTCTTCGGCAGCGACACGGCGCGGCGCCTGCGGCAGCGCTACCCGGCTGCCAGCATCACCGCCGCCAACAACGTGCTGGCGCACGTGCCCGACATCAACGATTTCGTCGCCGGCTTCGCCATCATGTTGAGGCCCGACGGCGTGGCGACCTTCGAGTTCCCCCATCTGCTCGAGCTGATGCGGGGCCTGCAGTTCGACACCATCTACCACGAGCACTATTCGTACCTGTCGCTGACGACGGTCGCGACGATCTTCGCGCGCAACGGGCTGAGCATCTTCGATGTCGAGTGCCTGCCGACGCATGGCGGCAGCCTGCGCGTCTTCGCCCAGCGCAGCGGGGACGGCAAGCGCAGGGTCGAGGCCTCTGTCGATGCGATCCTGAAGCAGGAGCAGGCCGCGGGCGTCACGCGCCGCGCCTACTACGAGACGCTGCAGCCGGCGGCCGAGCGCATCAAGGACGGGCTGCTGGCCTGGCTCGTCGAGGCCAAGCGTGCCGGCCTGAAGGTCGCCGCCTATGGCGCGGCGGCCAAGGGCAATACGCTGCTGAATTTCGCCGGCGTTCGCTGCGATCTCGTGCGCTACGTCGTCGACCGCAGTCCGGGCAAGCAGGGCCGGTTCCTGCCGGGCAGCCGCATTCCGATCGTGTCGGAGGATCATCTGCGTGCCGATCGGCCGGACCGCGTGCTGATCCTGCCCTGGAACCTGCGCGCCGAGCTCGAGGCGCAGCTCGCCTATATCCGCGACTGGGGCGGCCAGCTGATCGCCGCGGTGCCGGAAGTCACGGTGTGGCGCGACGGAGGCTGCGCTTGCGCGCCCTCGTAACCGGCGCCACCGGATTCGTCGGCCGGACTGTCGTCGGCAGCCTGAAGAGGCGCGGCGTCGACGTCGTTACGCTGGGGCGTCAGGCGAATTGCGACATTCAGGCCGACTTGCTGGACGACGCACCGCTGGACGAGGCGATGAGGGGGGCCGCCGCGGAGGCGCTGATCCATGTCGCCTGGTATGCCGAGCACGGCAAGTTCTGGACCGCACCGGTCAATACGCAATGGGTGGCGGCCAGCGAGCGTCTCGCCGATGCGTTCTGCCGCGCCGGGGGGCGGCGCCTTGTCGGCGTCGGCACCTGTGCAGAATACGAATGGTCGGAGCACACCTGCTGCGTCGAGGGCTCGACGCCGCTGCGGGCGGCGACCCTGTACGGCGCATCCAAGCACCAGGCGAACCTGGCGATGGAAGCGGTCTGCGCGGCGCATGGCGTGCCGTTCGCGTGGGCCCGGCTGTTCATTCCCATCGGCAAGGGCGAACCGGCGGGTCGCCTCATTCCCTCGGTGATCGCCGCACTGCGCGGCGAGCGCGAGCCCTTCGCGATCGGCGGCGTGGCGTTGCGCGATTTCCTCCATGTCGGCGACGCGGGCGAGGCGCTGGCGACGCTGGCGACGTCGGATGGCACGGGCGCGTTCAACGTCGGTGCGGGCCAGCCGACGCAGATCGCCGACATGGTCGATCACCTCGCGGCCGTGCTAGGAAAGGACGCGGAGCCGCTGCGGCGCCTGTATGCCCTGCGTCCCGGCGAGCCCGCGTCGCTTTACGGCGATACCACGCGATTGCGCGCATTGGGCTGGAGTCCGCAGGTGTCGATCCAAGCCGCGCTGGACCTGATGCTGCGATGAGCGAGGTGCCGGCTGTCAGCATCGGCATGCCGGTGCACAACGCCGAGGAATACCTGCCGGCCACCATCGGCGCGATCCTGGCGCAGGACTTCCGGGACTTCGAGCTGATCATCTCCGACAATGCCTCGACCGACCGCTCGGCCGAGATCTGCGAGCGCTTCGCGCGCCAGGACGGTCGTGTGCGGTTCGTGCGCCAGCCACGCAATCTCGGGGCGACCGTTAACTTCCGCTTCGTGCTGGACCAGGCACGGGCGCCGCTCTTCATGTGGGCGGCAGCCGACGACATGCGCTCGCCGGATTTCCTCACCCAGACCGTCACGGTGCTGCGCCGCCGGCCCGACGCGATTGCGGCCAACTGCCGGACGCGCTTCGACAACGGCATCTTCGAGCGCAAACGCATGGGCGACGGGCCGATCGAGCACGACGATCCGGCGCAGCGCGTGCTCGCCTTCTTCGGCTACTGGCACGCCAATGGCCGCTACTACTCGCTGTTCCGGCGCGAAGCGCTGATGCGCAACCAGGCCTTGCACGAGGAGGAATATCTGGCGTCGGATTGGGCAGTCGTCCTGGAACTGCTCAAGCTCGGCAAGGTCGCGCAGGCCGACGGCGGCGAGCTGATCCTCGGGAGCCGCGGCATGAGCTCGCGCAATCTCTTCCGCTACTATCATCGCAGCGTCGTCGACTACGTGCTGCCGCTGTGGAAGTTCTGGCGCTTCACCGAACGCCTGTCGGCCACCGGGTTCACGGCGGGGCAGCGCTTTCGCCTTCGCATGCGCGTCGTCGGGCTGAACATCGAGTTCGTGCGCTGGCGGCTGAAGCAGGCGTTGCGTGCCAGGGCCGCGGCCAAGCGGATTGCGCCTGCGCAGCCGGTCGGCACCGCTCCGCATGACTAAGCTCGGACTGGTCTATCTCGATCGCGCGGCGAACTCCTCGCGTTTCGCGCGTCGCTTCACACGGTCGGTGATCGATGCCGCGGATGGCTTGGCCGTGGAGCTCCATTGGCAGGCAAAGGGCTATGCCGAGGGTGACAGGAATCCGATGCTCGAGACTCTGACGCGCAAGTGGAAAGGCGCGGTTCACGAGCATCGCTATCCCGAAGGTGTCTTCCAGTTCTTCATGAGCTTCGATGTCGCCGCGAAGGTCGACTGCGATGTCCTGGTATTCTTCACCTCGACCAGCGAGATCCTCTCGCGGACCTGGTTGCGCGCGTGCCTTGAGACGTTCGATCGTGTGCCCGGCTGCGGCGTGGCCGGCGCCACCGGCAGCTACGAGACGTCGGGCGCCACGACCTTTCCCAACGTCCATATCCGCACCAACGCGTTCATGATGGAACGCAGGCGTTTCCTCGAACTGGATCCCGGCGACGTATCGTCGCTGGAGAGCGGCAATGCCTTCGAGGCCGGACCGCTGGGGCTTACGCGGCAGATCGAGGCGCGCGGTCTGAAGCCGGTCGTCGTTGACGGCGAGGGCGGCCGATCCCTGGCCGAGGAGTGGCCGCGCAACCGCACGTTCCGCTCAGGCGGACAGGAGGCGCTTGCGGTGTCCGACTTCCGCACCTTCGACTATGCTGCGGGATCGCCGGGCAAACGCCGTTGGCTGGCGGAACTGGCATGGGGCGACGCGGCAATGCCGGGGCGGGCCAGTCGGCTCGAGCGGCTGAGGACATGGGCCGACTGGCGCTGGCGGGGCGCGCTCTACGGCTGCTAGCCCGGACGCCTCAGGATCGCGGTGTAGGCGGCACCCGCCCCCTCGCGCGCTTCCAATGGATCCAGGAAGCGACCGAGGGACAGTCCGGCGTTCCACATCTTGGTCTTGCCGCGGGCATTCTTGCCCCACGATCTTAGCATTGTGGCCCAGGTGAACTTGTTCCAGAACAGGCTCCCCTCGTCGCGCGTGGTGATGTTATCGACGGCGAGGCCGCTCTTTCGCGCCAGATCGCGAATCCACGCTATGGGCAGAAGATAGAGATGGCGCGGCAGATCGTGGTGGGGCCATCGTGCGCGCAGGAGCCTGGCCTGCCAGGCATCCGGATTGGGCGTGGCGATCACCAGGACGCCATCAGGCGCGAGACGCGACGCCGCCAACTCGAACATGCGCCAAGGCTCGGGCAGGTGCTCTATGGTGTGCCACAGGCAGATCGCATCGTAGCGCTCGTCCGACGCTTCGAGAACTGCCGCCGGTTCGTTGCTTTGGACGGCATGGATCCCGATGGTGTCGTTCATGAAGTTCACGCACGCTTGGTTCATCTCGATCGCGTGCACGTCGAAGCCGGCCAGCTGGGCCAGCCTGCAGAACACCCCGTCCGATGCGCCGATCTCAAGAAGCTTGCCGGACTTCTTGGCCGCTAGGACGAGATCAATCTTGTACCGTTCAAGAGGAACGCCAATTCTATCCAGATTCTCCAGAGTAGTCCACGGGTAATTATACTCGAATCCATAGTACTCAGGCAAGTTCTCAGGCGGATTTGAAACGAACCTGAGGCGGCACTTTGTGCAGCAGAATTGATGGAAGACGGCGTCGGTGACGCCCCTGTTGATATCGGAGCCGGAGAGGGCGTGTACCGCCTTGCTTCCACAATAGGGACAGGAGACTTGTGCACGGCCTTTTGTCATGGAGGTGTGTACCTTACTTGGCGACGTCGTGGGAGTGCGTGCCATCATATCGAGCGCCATGAATGTTCGCCGCATCGGCACCTATCATGCGGACCGATGGATTGCAAACCGGCGCGCGATGGAGGCCGTGCAGTTGCGTCGAACGCCCTGATGATGCTCTATATGCAGGAATGAAGCAGCCGTCACTTTCTCCAATGGGATGCCTATATGTCGCTCCTGAGACCACCGGTAAGTGTCGTCTATCTGGCACGGGCGGCTGAAGGCATCGAGGCTATCGAGCGCTTCAGGCAAAGCTACATCGATCATCCCGCCGGCATCCCGCACGATCTCGTCGTCTGCCTGAAAGGCGATGACGAAAGAGAGGTCGCGAGCGCAAAGGAGATCCTGGCGCCGATCGCCACGCGCTTCGTCGCCCAATCCGATGAAGGCTTCGATATCCACGCCTACCTTCGAACGGCCCAAACCGTCTATACGGAATGGATTAGCTGTCTCAATACGTTCTCGATCATCAACAAGCCGCTGTGGCTCGAGCGGCTGTATCGAGCGGCTTCTCGACCTGGTGTCGGTCTGGTCGGCGCGACTGCGTCCTACGAGAGTCGGCAGTCGACGATCGGCGCCTGGATTTGGTATCTCGGCAAGGTGCTCGACGGCGACCTGCTGCGATCGTCCACGCATGATCAGTTCGCCGACATCATTCGTGCCTTGGAGAACGGCTACCGGATTCCCGGAGTTGCGCGAGTCGGGCGTCGATTAAGGCTGTGGGCGCTGTTCGAGGAGCCCTATCGGCGACGGCATCTTCGCCTGTGGCGCCAGCGCATGTCGGTGCATCCCGACTACGAAGGCGCGCCCATGTTCCCGGCGTTTCCCAATCCGCACGTGCGGTCCAACGGCTTCCTTGTGCGGACGAGATTCCTGACGTCGCGATTCCCGAAGTTGGGACTCTCGAAGATGGATTGCCTCAAGTTCGAGAGCGGGCTCGAAGGGTTGAGCGCGACCATCGTCAAGGATGGTGCATCGCTCCTGGTGGTCGGCGACAAGGGGGAGTATCCGGTCGACGACTGGCCACACAGCAAGACCTTCCGTTCCGGCGATCAGGAAGATCTGCTCATCCGCGACAATCAGACCGACATCTTCAGTTCGCTGGCGCCGATCAATCGCGAGCTGCTACGGTATTTCACTTGGGGCGACGCCGCGGTCGATCCCGGGCAGTTCGAAATCCCGCCACTACGCTGCTTCAAGAACATCGAATCTGTGCTATTGCAGATGCCAACGCCGACACCAACACCAACACCCAATCAAGGAGCGCTCAGCTGACGCGGCACGCCACGCATGCGGCGTCGCAGCGCCAGGGCACGGCGGGGAATGGCTTGTAGCAGGCGCAGCGGAATGTCGTGTCGAACAGATAGCCACGCCAGCGCGTCCAGAACGTCGGTGTGGGTGCCAAAACGATGCACTCGGGCGCGGACGAGCCCAAGGGCCGACTCGTCGAAAAGCGTGGCGTACAGCCTTCTGAGTGAACGGCCGGCCCGTTTCCCCAGTTGAAATCGCTTGGCGAGGCGAATGAATAGCCGCTGTTCCGGCTTCGGCAACGTGCCGAGCTTGGCCTCGCGGTCGGGGCCCGCCGCGGCGTAGTAGCGGTGGGCCATCCACAGAGTCTGGATTGTCCGGTAGCGCCACAAACTCACGCGCTTCGGAAACAGCTCCGGCAACTTCTGGTAGATGGCAAGATTCGCGACCAGCCAATTGCGATAACGAACGTCGCCTGGCAATTGAAGCGCCTGCTCGGCCTGTGGCAGCACCGTGCGCATTGTATCGACATACGCGGACTGCGCCAGCTCCGGATTGTCGAGAGGGTCACACGACTTTGGCGACGTCCCGATGATGATGCATGGCTTCGGGTTCGCGATTACCCGGGGCGCCGTTCTCATGGTGACCAGTGACGCGTAGTAATGAGGGCACGGCGTTTGGAAGAACGGCCCGAGATGGGCGAGGCTGTCGATAAACGACTTCCTCCACGTGAGGTACTGAATGTTGAAGCCGAATGCCCTGCGGAATCTCATTCCTTGCTCGGCATAGAATCGACGCCTCCCAGATGGCAGCTCGGACGAACCCCAAGCTTTGCGCAGCGACGCCGAGGGCATGACGGTTGCCAGATACCCCCGTGGCCGGCGCGGCAGCGCGCCCGGGTAGACGTATTGATAGGCGGCTGAGAAGATGGCGTCGGGCCGATCGTGCTCCTCGATGATGGCCTTGAGGATCGTCAGGCCTTCCGGCGCGAGGACGTCGCCGTCTTCGATCGCGATCACATACTCTCCCGCCGCCTGCGCAAGGGCGTGGTTCCAGTTGTCAGCCCTTGCTAGGAGAGCTGCTGGCCGAATCACGCGATTGCCGGAATGTCCGATCAGCGCGAGATATCCGCGATAGTCCTCGTCCGAGCAATTGTCCGAAATAATGAGTTCCCAGGAGGTGATCGATTGCGCCAGCACCGATTCGACGGCGAACTTCACGTAGGCGAGGCCATTGCGGCTCGGAAGCAGGATGGAGAACATCGGCTGCTGGGGTGACAATCCTGACATCTGCACAGGTGTCCTGGATCCAAGGAGGGAGTTTTCAGGTGGTGCGGGTTCGCGAATGATGTCACTTGGCGCCGCGTGGAACCACCGCCCACCCCGCATCGTCCGTGCCTGGCGCGGGCTGTAGCATTTCGAACAGCTCGACCGCACTACCGATTCCGCCGACCGCGAGCTCCGTAACTTTCGGCGGCGCGGCCAGTGGATGCTGAATGTGATGGAGGATGCGATTGAACGGCCAGAGGTTGCGCACCTTCTTCATGCCCTTCACGGCCAGCGCGAATAGTCGTTCGTTCGGGGTCAGGATGACCTCACGCAAAGGCAGCCGGGCGTCGACCAGCGCGGCGATCTGCATCCGTCGATAGCGCTTGAAGTCGGGCTTCATGTCCCAGGCGGCACCGAGCCTCTCCTGCAGGTGTCGCATGGTTATGATGTAGTTGGTGTTGTAGGCTGGGCCGGGCAGGACGATGGGCTCCATGTCCTGCCAGAACGGATCCGCTCGATTCTCCGTCTTTAGCATCGCCGCGCCGCGCGCTTCCTCATTGTTGAACAGCGTGAAACCGAAGGACGCCTTCGATACGCCGGCGATCGCCACGGCCACGGGACAAACCAGGACCTTGTCCAGCAGAAGCATGGCCGCATTGGCGATGTAGTAATCGGGAAAGGGCGACTGGAAGAAATCGCCGTTGACCTTCATCCGGTCCGCCGAGGAGCGCCTGAAGATCAGTCCTTGCATGTTGAACAGGAAGCGGCGACGCATTCCGAAGGAGCCGGCCACCGCTTCGCGTTTCTGGGAACGATCGAGGTAGTGCGGCTTCGAATCGGTGCCCAGCGCCTCGCTGCGCACATGCGCGACATATCCCTCGCGACGCCACGGCGCGACGCCGGGATGGAAGAACTGCAGGATCGGGAAGTACAGCATATCGGGCCAATCGTGCTCGGTGACGAGCGCCCGGACCTTATCAAAGAAGCCAGGCGCCAGGCCGTCATCGTCGCCGATGAGCATGATGTAGTCGCCCGTGGCCATGTTGAACGCCCTATTCCAGCTGGCGGTGACGTCGAGAAACGTGTCCGAGCGCGCAAAGCGCACGTTGGGGTGCGCGAGCGATTGCACGAAGTTGCCCAGAGGCTCGGTCGAGCAGTTGTCGAAAACGATGAGTTCCCAGGAGCCGGCGCCCTGACGGATGACCGTGCTGACTGCTTCCTTGACAAGATTGAGCCGATCATGAGTGGGAACCACGATGGAAATGCTGATATCGCTTGCGGCCACGTTTCGTCCTGATTGTTGAGGGGGTCAACGTGCGATAGCGCTGTCTGTGGGTCAAGCAGCTGTGTAGTCGACGCTGCGCAAGCGCGACCTCCCGGTACCCGATCGATCGCGCCGGTCTATCGAGGCGTCAGAAGGGCGACGTCCTGGCCGTCGTCGGCCTCTTCGAAATAGCCCGACCACCAACCGCGCAGATACGGCCCTGCGAGCTTCAGGTCAGCGGCTTCGATCATCCGCATCATCGCCTCGTCGGTGTAGGCGACTGCCCCGGTCGGATAGGCCGGGTCGTTGATGTAACATCCGTCGCCATACGGATGCTCGAAGCGAAGGCCGAATGGGGTTCGGTTCGTGCGCACGGCAGCAGCGATGATCTCGGGTGAGTATCGGAAGAACGTCGCATAAGCGAGGCCGTCCGGTCGAAGGACCCGCCGGATCTCCTTCATGTAGTGCACGACCTCTGCTTCAAACAGGTGGGTGAAAACCGAGCCCAAGAAGACTCGATCGACGCTGCCTGCCTGCGCCGGTAAGGCGAAGTCCAGCGAGGTCTTCGCGCCCAGCGGATTGTAGAGTTCGTGCTGCGCATCGAAGTGGTGAAACTCGAAGTTCCGATATCGTGTGGAGATATTCCTGCGGCAACATTCAACGGAGTCGCGCGTGACGTCGATCCCGATATAGCGACCGTCCGCTGAAAGATAGTCGATCAACTGCATGGCGTCACGGCCGATGCCGCAGCCGATTTCAAGGACCGTCATATCGGGGTGCAAGCTCATGAATTTCTCATAGCTGCGGATGTGGGCGGCACCGATCGGATCGAGCGTCTCTGGGCCGGCTCCTGTCAGAACCACAAGGTGGACGGGCAGCTTGAAGCCCTTGAAGTCGGCCAGATCGTAACGGGGCGGAACGCGGATCGCCCAAGCGTCGCCGACCAGGATGTGGCTGCTGCCGTCGGGTGTCTTTGCCAAGCGTGCCGCTAGAGCTCCCGGCTCGATCGTCAGCCTATCGCCGTTCTCGAACCTGAACGAGTCGAACTCGTCCGGTCGAACGCTGATGCGCTGTCCGCCGCGATTCACGACAATTTTCAGCTCGGCGGACGATGCTCCCCGTGCGCGCCAAGTTGTCCCTAGGACGGCGTCCCAGGCGGCCCCAAACGGGTTCTTCATCCTGGCCGAATCGGGCCGCACGAACTGCCGAATCCATCACGGCGCCGGCGACCGGCGAAAGCAGGTAGAAGCATCGGACTCCCGACCAGGCGACAGACCAGCGGCCGCTGACGATTGAATGCTGAAGCAGGCACCTTGATACCTGTGACTGATGGGAGGTTTCCACAGGTACTATATGCATGTATACCGCTGCTCTGCCATGGGGAAAATCCGTGTCATAGCGAGCCATGGGCTGCGACAGGGGAGCAAGGGTCTGATTGACATGCCAACGCTGAAGCCGTTGCCGCCCCGCGATGAACTGATGGATAGGATTCGAGCCTCAGGCTCAGGGGATCTCGAGCACTTCGGCTATCCGGTCCGCGAGGATGGCCTGTATCTGCAGCAGGATCCCGCGGAGTTCGCCGACTTCGTCTCCTACATGGCGACCCAAGCGCAGTCCTCGGAGCTGTCCCTTGACATCGGCGTCGCGGGAGGCGGCCAGACGGTGTTCCTCCGGGAATATTACGGCTGCGCCGCGACGATCACCGTCGACCTCGGTGCGCATCCCGATGCGCATCACTGGAAGCGGATCAAGCAGTCGCTGAACTCTCAGCACGTGCTCGAGATTATCGACGACTCGCATTCGACGCGGGTCCGCGAGCTGCTTCGGCCATACAAGGGTACGGTTGATTTCGCATTCGTCGACGGCGACCACAGCTACCGCGGACTGCGCAAGGACGTCTTCCTGGTGCGTGAGCTGCTCAAGCCCGGAGCCCTGATGGCGCTGCACGACACCGTCGAGGTCCCGGACTGCAAGCGGGTGCACGACGAGATGCTGCGATCGAGGGTCTTCGAGCACGTCAAAGACTTCAACAGCAGATTCGGAATCTCACTGTGGCGCCTGAAGCAGCCGGTCGATTCGACTTGGCTCAACCGCATCGGCGGCTTCGGCCAGTTGTAGGGCGTCTTCCTTGTGGATAGCGTCTGGCATTAGAATCCCGCAAGGGATTCCAGTTGACGGCGTTGCTTGCGAATCTGGCGCATGCGAACGGGAGTATCGATGACGGTGAAGTCTTCGGAGCGCAAGCGGCTGAAGGCGATAATGAAGGACCGCAACGCGCCGCAGAAGCACGCATGGCGAGCCGAGATCGTCCTGCTTTCGGACGAGGGCCTTGGAAAGAACGAGATCATGCGTCGGACGAAGAAGTCCAAGACTTGCGTGTGGCGCTGGCAGGAACGCTTCATGGAAGAAAGGGGGCAAGGGCCTGCTGCGCGACAAGACGCGACCGTCGCGGATCGCGCTGCTCGGGCCGCAGGTCGCCGCTCGGGTTGTCGCCCTGACGCAGGAACGGCCGCCGGGAGAAGCCACCCACTGGACCGGAGCGACGGCGGGCGAGGCTTGCGGCTTCAGCGCCAGCGCAGTGAGATGGATGTGGCGGACTCATGGCCTTCAGCCCCACCAGATCAAGCAGTTCAAGCTCTCCAACGATCCGAAGTTCGTCGAAAGACTGCGGGCTGTCGTGGGGCTCTACGTTGATCCGCCTGCCCACGCCATCGTGCTCTCGGTCGACGAGAAGAGTTAGACTCAAGCGCTCGACCGCACTCAGCCGGGTCTTCCCATGAAGAAGGGGCGTGCCGGGACAATGACGCACAACGTCAAGCGCAACGGCACGACCACACTGTTCGCGGCCCTCGACGTCCTTGAGGGAAAGGTCACCGGACGCTGCATGCGAGAGCATCGCCATCAGGAGTTCATTCGCTTCCTCAACTCCATTGAGGCCGAGACGCCGAAGGGCAAAGCTGTCCATGTCGTGCTCGACAACTACGCCACCCACAAGCATCCGGAGGTTCACGCCTGGCTCGCCCGGCACAAACGGTTCTCCTTCCACTTCACGCCAATTTTCTGCTCGTGGCCCAATGCCGTCGAGCGCTATTTCGCCATACTTTCCAGGCGGTACTTGAAGCGCGGCGTCTTCCGCTCCGTGCCCGAACTGGAAATGGCGATCGATGGCTTCATCGCCGCGACAAATCAAATGCCAAGGCCCTTTGTCTGGACCGACGATCCCAACAAGATCATTGCCGCCGTCACGTGCGGGTACCAAAAATGTTAGATTCGATCGATTAGCTCGCCGCCACGGCCGGCCTGCGCAGGTCGGTGGAGTACTCGATACCCACCGGGGCGTTGCAGTCGAACGGGCTGTTCAGACCCAGCCTGGCGCCGGTCTCGCGCAGCGCCGGCAGGACCTCCTCGCCCAGCAGGCGGATGCAGGTCTTGGAATCCTCGTGGCTCACCGTGCCGTCGTTGGCCCACAGCGCCATGATGCCCGGCCGCGTCTCCTCGAGGATGCGGCGCAGCTTGGGAATCACCGTCCTGGGCGTGCCGGCGATGATCTGCAGGTCGTCGAGCTGCTGCTGGAAGTCGGGCCGGCCGCGCGGGCTGACGGCGCGCCCGGTGGCGAACTCGACGAAGGAGCGGCGCTGGGTGGGCGAGAAATAGCCCGAGGGGCTGCTCCACACCGGATGCGCCAGGCCGGTGAACTCGCCCTGCATCCACATGAACTGGCGCGCGTTGGCGATCGCCTTCTCCTCGGTCTCGGCCACGTGCACGCGCTGCAGATAGCCGCGATTCTCCGGCCCCGAGGTGTAGCCGGCTTCCTGCGCCGCCTGCTCGTAGGTCTCCCAGATCTTCCTGGTCGCCTCGATCGAGGTGTTGAGGGCGATATAGGGATAGCGCTGCTTGGCCGACCAGATGATGGTCTCGCGGCTCACCACGCCCGGGATCCAGACGCGCGGGTAGGGCTTCTGCAGCGGCACCGCCCAAG
This sequence comes from Alphaproteobacteria bacterium, assembly GCA_019635875.1. Taxonomy (NCBI): domain Bacteria; kingdom Pseudomonadati; phylum Pseudomonadota; class Alphaproteobacteria; species Alphaproteobacteria bacterium. Next base: position 486,932 of record JAHBYP010000005.1, on the reverse strand, counting down.
GGTTCACGACGCGGTGCTGGTAATGCGTGCCCTCGAAGCGGAACGGGCCGGGCTGGGTCCAGGCCTTGACGATAAGCTCGTGCGCCTCCTCGAAGCGCTCGCGGTTGTAGGCGGGGTTCACGCCCGTCGCCAGCTGCTCCTGGCCGCCACCGCGCACGAAGCCCGAGACCAGCCGGCCTTTCGAGATCATGTCGATCATCGCCAGCTCTTCGGCCAGGCGCAGCGGGTTGTCGGACAGCGGCAGCGGATTGCCGAGCATGACGATCTTCACCCGCTCGGTGATGGCCGCGAGCACGGCGGCGAAGATGTTGGCCTTGGCCTGCATGCAGAACGGCGCGTTGTGGTGCTCGTTGAGCATGATGCCGTCGAAGTTCACGGCCTCGGCCAGCCTGTACTGCTCGATGTACTCGTTGTAGAGGCGACTGCCGGCGATCGGATCGAAGTGGCTGTTGGAGAACATCAGGGCGGTGGCGCCGAAATCCAGGCCCTTCTTCGAGTCGTAGGCCGACATCGGCTGCTCGGTGAAGTACATCAGGTGCATGGTCGCCTCCCTCAGTTTCCGCCGGCCAGCGCCGTCACCAGCGCCGCCAGCTCCCCGGGCTTCTCCATCTCGACGTAGTGGCCGCAACCCTGGACGATCTCGAGCGTCGCGTTGGGCAGGCCCCTGGCATAAACCTCGGCGGCGCTCCTCGGCACGACGCGATCGTCGTCGCCATGCACCACAAGCGCGCGGGCCTTCACGCCGCCCAGAAGGTGGGGCAGCGTCTGGCTGTACATGTAGGGCTTCCAGGCGATGCGGAAGCTCATCTCCCGGCAGACGTCCCATTCCACCAGTTGGTCGGTGCTGGGCTCCGCGCCGTATACCGCGTTCATCGCGCTCTGCTGGTGGAAGCCGGCCTTGACGTAATCGACGTAGCTCAGCAGTGCCTGGTCGAGGATGTCGCCCTGCGGCGGCTTCACGCCCATCGCGCCGACCAGCGCCAGAGCTCCCACATCGCGCGGCGCCGCCGTCGCCATCTCCGCCGCGATCCAGCCGCCGAATCCCAGCCCGACGAGGGTCGGCGCGGAGACGCCAAGCTCGCTGAGCAGCCAGCTATACATCACGGCAACATCGCGCGGATGGCGCAACCACTGCGGCCGCTCCGACCTGCCGTAACCGGGATGATGCGGCACCAGCACGTCGAAGCCTTGGGCCAGCGCGTCGTAGAACGGCAATCGCGGGAGCGTGCCGGTGTCATGGTGCAGCACCAGCAGCGGTCGTCCCTTGCCGGCGCGTGCGAGATGCAGTTTCACGCCCGCGATGGCGAGACTCGACTCGTTCCAGGCGATGCTGCCCGCCATCGCGTGTCCTCCCTTGGATGTCGAAACGCTCGCAGTGGCGCGGCGACGAGTCAAATCACGGGAGGCTTGCGTCGGGCGCAACGCGCGCTATAGCAATCCGACCTTTCGCGGAGCGAGCGCTGTGATCCTCATCGGCCAATACGATTCGCCTTTCGTGCGTCGCGTCGGCGTCGCGTTGACGCTCTACGGCATGCCGTTCGAGCACCGTCCGTGGTCGACCTTCGGCGATGCCGACAAGCTCAGGCCCTACAACCCGCTGACCCGCGTGCCGACCCTGGTGCTCGACGACGGCGACGCGCTGATCGAGAGCCACAGCATTCTCGACTATCTCGACAGTCTCGTGCCGGCGGACAAGCGCATGTTTCCGATCGCTGAGCCGCAGCGTCGCCAGGCGCTGAAGGTCGCGGCGCTCGCCACCGGCATGGCCGACAAGGCGGTGAGCCTGTTCTACGAGTTGCGCCTGCACCAGCAGGCGTCGGCCCTGTTCGTCGAGCGCTGCCGCGCGCAGGTCGTCGGCGCGGCGAGCCAGCTGGAATCCGACCGGACCCGCCGGCCCGGCGACTTCTGGTTCGGCGCGAGGATCGGTCATGCCGACATCGCCGTCGCCTGTGCGCTGCGCTTCATCGGCGAGGCGCATCCGGACCTGATGCCCATGGCCCGGTTCCCGGCGCTGGCCAATCACGCGAGGCGACTGGAAGCCCTGCCGGCGTTCCAGGCGATCGTTCAGCCCTTCATCCCGCCGTCGTCGTGAGGCAAGGCATCAGATGATGCCTTCCTCCCTGAAGATTTCCATGCACTTGAGCAGCGCTCGTTCGTAGCGCGCGCGCTCGGCGGCAATCTTGTCCGGCGTCCAGTCGAAAAAGCCGCGGCCTGTCTTGAAGCCGATGCGGCCTTCGTCGACGTTCTTCTGCAGCACCGGCGGCGGGCCGTCGGCGTTGCTGAGGTCGGGGTAAATGATCTTGGCCACCGCGCAGGTCGTGTCCCAGCCCGAGTGCTCCTTCTGCAGGATCGGGCCGGCGGCGGCGTAGCGGAAGCCGAAGCTCAGCCGCACCGTGGCGTCGACGTCCTCGGGCGAGGCGACGCCCTCTTCGATCAGCCATAGCGCCTCGCGCATCAGCGCGCCCTGGATGCGGTTGCCGAGGAAGCCGATCACGTCCTTGCGCACCTGCACCGGCCGCTTGCCCAGCGACGACATCATGTCGCCGACGGACTCGGCGAGCGTCACGTCGGTGTGCACCGAGCGCACAACCTCGACCAGCGGCACGAGGTGCGCCGGCATGAAGAAGTGCAGGCCCATCATGCGCGACTGAGTCGACAGATCCTTGCCGATCCTGCTGATCGGGAAGGACGACGAGTTGCTGGTGAGCGGGGTGCCTTTGGGCGCGAGCGTCTCGAGCTCGGCGAAGATCCTCTGCTTGAGCGGCAGATCCTCGCTCACCGTCTCGACGACGATGGCGACATCGGACCATGGCACCTCGGGCAGTGTCGCATGGGTCTTTACTCTTGTGAGGTCGACCGGCTTGGCCATCGCCTTCAGGCAACGCTCGACCACACCCGGTATCGCGTCGCGCGTCGAGGCCGAGCGCGACACCACATCGGTGTGCCAGCCGCCGCCGGCGAACATCGCGGCGATGCCGCCGCCCATCACGCCGCCACCCACGACGACGGCGCGCTTCGTTGACGATGCCATGATTGTTCCCTCGATCACCAGGTGGGGTCGATCGGCGTCGTCACGCCGTGCACGGCCTCGACGATCTCCGCGGCATCGAGCGCGAGGTCCTCGCGATAGCGCTGCGCCGCGATCTGCACGCCCAGCGGCAGGCCAAGCGGCGCGCCGGCTGCCGTGGTCGTGCCCACCGGCACCGCCGCCGAGGGCAGCCCGAGCATGTTGATGGTCGTCATCAGCGCCTGCGCCGACAGAACGTGGCGGATGGTGGCGACGTCCTTGTGGTCGAAGCCGACCTCGAAGGGCAGGTCGCCGGAGTTCGGGCCGACAACGAGCGGATAGCGTTCCATGAAGCGTGACCACTCGCGGCGCTGGGTCAGGACCTGCGCCAGGCCTTTCATGTAGTCGAGGATCGACAGGTCGGGCTGCACCTCGAACCACAGGCTCATCGCCTTGCGGGCCTGCGCATCGCCCAGCTTCTGCACCGTCTCCCAGGTCATGTGTCGCGCCTCGGTGAAGACCAGCGCCTGCCACAGCGCCGCGCCTGCCTCGACCGAGGGCGGCTCGATCTCCTCGACGGCGTAGCCGTTGTCGGCCAGCGCCTTGCCGGCCTTGCGCACCGCTTCGGCCACGGCGGGATGCGTGAACATGCCCTTGGGCGTAGGGCACAGCGCCACGCGGATCGGCCGCGCGGGCGCCGCACCCTCCAGCGGGGCCGGCACCCAGATCGGATCGCGCGCGTCGCCGCCGGCCATGGCCGAGAGCCCGATGCGCACGTCGCGCACCTTGCGCGCCAGCGGGCCGTTGACCGCCATGAGCTGGTTGCTGGCGGCGCGCTCGGCTGTCGCCGTGGCATTGAATGCCGGCACGCGGCCCTGCGTCGGGCGGATGCCGGCGAGACCGCAGGTGTAGGCGGGATAGCGGATCGAGCCGCCATAGTCGTTGCCGTGCGCCAGTGGCGCGATGCCGACGGCGAGCGCGGCGGAGGCGCCGCCCGACGAGCCGCCCGAGGTGCGCGTCCGGCACCAGGGATTGAGCGAGGGGCCATGCACGTCGTTGTCGGTGTGCCAGCGCAGGGAGAAGGCCGGCGTGTTGGTGCGCCCGACGATTACCGCGCCCGCCCTACGCCAGTTGGCGACCGGCGGCGAGTCCTCCTGCGCCGTCAGCTCCTTGAACGCCACCACGCCGTTGATCGTGGGATGGCCGGCCTGGTCGATGTTCTCCTTGATGGTCACCGGCACGCCATGCAGCGCGCCGAGCTGGCCGCCGCGGCGTACCGCGTCGTCGGCGGCGTTGGCGGCATCGAGCGCCTCGTCGGCGGTCAGGCGCACCACGGCATTGACCTTGGGATTGACCGCTTCGATGCGGTCGAGCACCGCGCGCGTCGCCTCGACGCTCGACACCTTGCGCGCGCGAATCGCCGAGGCGAGATCGACGGCGTCCCAGCGCCAGAGATCGGTATCGCTCATGCGTGCTCTCCCCAGGGCCGACGGGCCCGCTGCGAGCCTAGCGCGGCGCGTGGCGTCATTGCGAGCGTCGCACGTTGTGCGCCGCAGCGCCGCGGTCCAGGCCCCGGGGCGAAGGCGGTGAGCGGCTGACAAAGCAACGGCCCCTGTCGGGGGGCCGGTGCTGCGGTGACCGGCATCAAGCCGGGGCGATCAAAGGGGGGGGAGAAGAGCCGGCGCGACGCCGGCACTCCCAACTTACTTGTCGAGCCAGACCTCGTCGAAGCGCCAGCCGTTGTAGATCGCGTTGTGCTGCAGCACGAGGCCCTTGAGGTGCGGGAACATGCAGGTGTTGGCGACGTTCCACGAGATGATCGGCCGGGCGACATCGTCGGCCAGCTTGCGCTCGACCTCCCAGACCAGGCGCTTGCGCTTCTCGACATCGAGCTCGCGTGACTGCGCGTCGATCAGCGCATCGACTTCCTTGTTGCAATAGCCGGTGTAGTTGCGCTCCGAGCCGCACGAGTAGTTCTCGTAGAAGATCACGTCGGGATCATCGACGCCGCCGCCGGTCAGGTTGAGGCCGACCTGGTAGTCCTTCTTCGCCACCTTGGGGAACCAGACGGGCGAGTCGACCGGATCGAGCTCGCCATCCATGTAGATCTGCTTGAGCTGGTCGATCAGGATCACGGCGGGATCGCGGTAGATCGCGATGTTGCGGGTGGCGACCTTGATCTTCAGTGGCTTGGCGGCGCTGTAGCCCAGCTTGGTCATGATGGCGCGGGCGGCCTCCAGGCTCTTGGCCCTGTCGGCGTAGCCCGGCAGCTTGGCCAGCTCTTCCGTCGGCATGCCCCAGACGCCGGCCGGCGGCGGCAGCATGGCCGCACCCGGCAGGTCGTTGCCCTCGGCGATGATCTTGCTGAAGGCATCGCGATCGAGCGCCAGCATCATCGCTTTACGGATCTCGGGATTGTCGAAGGGCGGCGCCTGGTTGTTGACGATCAGGTTGGTGCTGACGTTGGTCGGCCGCGCTTCGCAGATCGCCGTCGGCGCCTGTGTCTTGACGTCCTTCAGCATCGGGAAGGTGACGTCCGAATCGAAGGTGAGATCGACGTTGCCGGCGACGAACGAGAGGATGCGCGTCGAACGGCTCGAGACGATCGTCCAGTCGATGGCGTCGAGGTAGGGCTGGCCCTTCTTGAAGTAGTCTGGGTTCTTGACCAGCTTGATCGATTCGTTGCGCTTGAACTCGACGAACTTGAACGGACCCGTGCCGATCGGCTTGGTACGCATCTGCGCGGCCGTTGCGTGGCAGGGGTAGACCGGCGTGTAGCCCGACGCCAGCATGGCGATGAACGAGGGCTGCGTCCGCTCCAGCACGAAGGTGACCTCCAGCGGCCCGTTGGCCTTGGTCTCCTTGAGGTTCTTGTACCAGACCTTGCGCGGGTTCTTGCGCATGGCCGACTCGCCCTTGGCCTTGCCGGTGAGTGCGTCCCAGGTGCAGACGACGTCGGCGCTGGTGAAGGGCTTGCCGTCGTGCCACTTCACGCCATCGCGCAGCTTGAAGGTGAGCTGCGACTTGTCGGCGTTCCACGACCAGCTCGTCGCCAGCTCGCCGACCAGCTTGTCGGCGCTGTTGAGCTTCTCCTTGGGGTCGAACATCACCAGGTTGTTGTACACCGGCATGAACGCCATGACGGTGGAGATCGTCGCCTCCTCGTGGATCGAGGCGCTGGGCGGGTTGTCGCGGTGCGCGATGCGCAGCGTGCCGCCCGATTTCTGGGCCAACGCGATGCCCGACATCAACATTGCCGCGACGCCTGTCGCGGCGAAAACCATCTTCGTATGACGCATGGAGTGTCTCCGTCCTCTCACTTCCACCCTGCGGCGCCCGGTTACGCCGCCCCGATCCGCCGGCTTGCGCCGGTCGTATTGCCAGCGACGCTAGCATGCGGGAGCGGACGATGACACCCCGGATGGAACGCCGTGCGTTGCAAGGCGCCATTGCGCTGTTGGCGCTGGTCCCCGTGGCCGCCGGCCTCGCCGGGGTGCTGCAGGGACAGGCGATGGTCGACGGCCTGGCCGGCCTGCCCTCGCAGGACAGCCACATGCGCTATCTCAGCGGCCTCCTGCTGGCGATCGGCGTGGCATGGTGGAGCGCGATCGCGGCCATCGAGCGCTGCGGCGCCCGCGTGCGACTGCTCGCGGCGCTGGTGGCCTGCGGCGGCCTCGCGCGCCTGCTCAGCCTGGTGGTGGCTGGACCGCCGTCCTGGTCGATGCTCGGCGCACTCGTGCTCGAGCTCATCGTGGCGCCGGCGATCGCGCTGTGGCAGGTGCGCGTGGCGCGCCGTATGACGGCACCATAGGCGCCATCGATCACCGGCCGGCATTCGCCGGCGCGGGTATCCTGATGGCGTAGTAGTACAGCAGCAGGCCGCCGCCGCCGCACAGCGCCATGGTGAGCAGCGAGATCATCGCCGGCGCCAGCGCCGGCGGGAAGATCAGCGGGAAGACGCCGATCGGCAGGTTGCCGAGCAGGTGCATCAGCATGGCCGCGGCCAGGCCGAGCGCCAGGCCGCCGCGCCAGCAGCGCCAGCCGCGCAGTGCCGTTGCCACCATCGCCGCGTGGAAGGGCCCGACCAGGACGCGCTCGGAGATGAAGCCGCCGAACTGCCACCACGGCAGCTCGGCGAACCGGCCGGACCGCGCGATCATGTCGGCGAGGAACCATACCTCGCCGATGGCGAAGCCGATGCCGAGCGCGAGCCCATACCAGGCCAGCGTGATGCGATCGACGCGGCGCGCGAAGAATGGCAGCAGGATCGGCCACAGCTTGGCCGGCTCCTCGGTCAGCGGCGCGTAGAGGAACTGCGCCCAGCGATAGATCGCGCTGGCGCCGACCGAAGGCTGCAGCAGGTCGATGATCGGCTGGCGCACCAGATGGAAGGCCAGCGCCGACATCGGCAGCTGCAGCACGAGCGCCAGCCCAAGCGGCCCGAGATGTGCGCGTGGCGCGAAGCGCCACAGCACGAAGCCGACGGCCGCCGCCAACACCATCGTGGCCGCGATCGACGCTCCCCAGATGCCGTGCATGGCCTCGCCCCCCGCCGTCGCCCGAGCTTAGCGTCGCGAAGCGTTCTTCGGAACAGGGCGGACGCAGGGGTGCCGCGCACGCGGCGGGATTGACCGGAACGCGACGGACACGCGATGAAGCGGGGCGGCCGACGGCGCAGGGGAGGAAGACGATGAAGGTGAACTCGAAGATCCGCTCGATCGAGACGCGCGCGGCCGACGCCGGCTGGCGCAACTACTACTTCGTCAAGGTGACGACCGAGGACGGCATCGTCGGCTGGAGCGAGTACGACGAAGGCTTCGGCGCACCGGGCGTCGGCACCGCGATCGCCAAGCTCTCCGACCGCCTGATCGGCCAGCCCGTCGGCGAGCACGAGCGGCTCTACGCCGAGCTCTACGCGGTGACGCGCCCGGCCGCCGGTGGCGTCGTCGCGCTGGCCCTGGGCGCGATCGAGAACGCGCTGCTCGACGCCAAGGCCAAGGCGCTGGGCGTGCCGTGCTACGAGCTGCTGGGCGGCAAGATCCGCGACCGCATCCGGGTCTACTGGTCGCACTGCGCGACCTGGCGCATCAACCATCCCGGCTACTTCAAGCCGGCGATCACCGATCTCGACGGCGTGGTGGGGATCGGTCGCGAGGTGCGCGAGAAGGGCTACACGGCGATGAAGACCAACATCTTCATCTACGATCAGCTGAAGAAGAACCCCAGGGGCTGGCGCCCCGGCTTCGGCACGCCCAACTACCCGGAGCGCAACGTCGATCGCCACGTGCTGCGCAATCTGCGCATGCATCTCGAGGCGATCCGCGAGGGCGCCGGCCCCGATGTCGACCTGCTGCTCGATCTCAACTTCAACTGCAGCACCGAGGGCTACCTGAAGATCCTGCGCGCGATCGGTGACCTCGACATGTTCTGGGTCGAGATCGATTCCTACAGCCCCGAGGCGCTCGGCCTGATCCGCCGCCAGAGCCCGCATCCGATCTCCTCCTGCGAGACCCTGCTGGGCATCCGCGAGTTCCTGCCGTATTTCCGCGAGCAGGCGATGGACGTGGCGATCATCGACACGCCGTGGAACGGCGTCTGGCAGTCGATGAAGATCGCCAACCTCGCCGAGGCGCACGAGGTCAACGTCGCGCCGCATAATTTCTACGGCCACCTCTGCACGATGATGAACGCGCACTTCGCGGCCTGCGTGCCCAATCTGCGCATCATGGAGACCGACGTCGACCGCCTCGAATGGGACCACGAGCTGTTCACGCACGTGCCGGAGTTCAAGGACGGCCACCTGATCATGCCCAACCGGCCGGGCTGGGGCACCGAACCGAACGAGGAAGCGATCAAGGCACACCCGCCCAAGCAGCAGACCGGCGGTCTCGCGAGCTACGGGCGGAAGTCGTGAGCCGTCGTGCTTTCAACTGACTACCTTCCCCCGGAGGGGCAGGGCATTCGCATATGACGCTTCGTCTCCTACCTTCCCCCGCCAGCGGGGGAAGGTATGAAGTGCAGCCATATGCGAATCCCCGCCCTCAGGGGGAAGGTATGAAACTGGTGACCGGCGACTACGCCGGGGCCCGCTTGACATGGTTTGCCATGGCGGCGTCGGCCAGGGCGAGGCGCAGCGGGCGGTTGAGCTCGACGGCGGCGCGCACGACCCTGCGGACCGCCGGCAGCACGTCGCGCGCGAGGTCGCGACCCTCGGCGCGCCAGCGTGCGGCATGCAGCGGCAGGTCGGCGGGCAGGTCGGCGCCCCAGCTGCGCCGCACCGCCGAGGCGACGGCGTGGTGCCAGGCGGCGTCGGCCGCGTCGTCGTTCGCGGCCGCGACCGGCTCGGGGCTCTGCGATGGATTGCTATGGTCTGCCGTCGTGACCGTCGCAGCGCAGGCGGCGGCTTCGCGCGCGGGCGGCGGATCCTCGGCGGCCAGCTCGGGGCTTTGCGATGGATTGCTATGGTCGGGCGTCGCGGCCGCGGCATCGCAGGCGGCGGCTTCGGGCGCAGGCGGCGGTGGTTCGGCGGCGACCGGCTCGGGGACTTGCGATGGATTGCTATGGGGTTCGCCATGGTCGGGCGCCGGCGCGGGGTAGCGCCGCCGCGCGCGCTTGGCGACGCGCTGGTGGACCGCCCAGTCGACGATCGACAGGTATTCCACGTCCTCGACCGTGTAGCGGCGCACCAGGCCGCGCGCCGCCAGCTCCTCGATCAGGACGCGCACGGCCTCGTCGTCGAGCGCGTCGCCGGGGAAGATCTGCAGGCGCAAGGTGCGCGGCCGCAGCGGCAGCACGCCGAAATCGTCGGCGAAGTTCTGCAGGCCGAGGAACAGCAGGCGGCTCATCGGCGTGCAGTCGATGACGGCCTCCCAGGTCCAGAAGTCGGGAGAGAGCAGGCGGATATGGGACATGCGGGCGGACTCCGGCGTGAAACGATGGCAGCCGGTGTAAGCCCGCAGGCGACAGACTCCTATTTCAACCTCTACGGTTGTCGTCCGCAGCCCTCCGATCGCTGCGAGACAGGGGATTCTGCCTCCGCTTATGCGTGTCGGAATCGCGGGTGATCGCCTATGATGTTCTTCCCTTCTCCCCGCCGTCGCGGGGAGAAGGAACTACAGCAAAGCCATATGCGATAGCCCTGCCCGGAGGGGGAAGGTGCCCGAAGGGCGGACGGGGGATGTCGAAGACGAACTGAGGAGTCCGTCTTCGACATCCCCCTTCCGGCGCTTCGCGCCACCTTCCCCCTCCGGGGGAAGTAAGGGTGCTCCATCCGCCCGAATGCGCTCTAATACGCAGCCTTCAGGATCTCCATGACTTGCTCCGGACTAGAGATCGGTCGCGGGTTCGAATGGGTCCAGTCGTCGAGCATGCAGTTCTTCGCCAGGCGCGGCAGGTCCGACTCGTCGATGTTCACGTCGCGCAAGGTGCGCGGCATGCCGAGATTGCGGATGAAGCTGTCGAGAATGCGCGCCGGCGGTGTGTTCGGCTGTCCCAGCGCGGCGGCGACCTCGCGCTGCCGCGCGCCGTTCACCGGCGCGTTGTAGTCGAGCACGTACGGCAGCATCACGCACGAGGTATGGCCGTGCGGCACGTTGGCCGAGCCGCCGAGGATGTGGCCGATGGCATGGCTGGCACCCAGCCGCGTGCCCGAGACAATGCCCACCATCGACAGCCACGCGCCGATCATGCAGCGCAGACGCGCGTCGAGATCGTTGGCATCGGCCTTCACCGCCGGCAGCCCGGCTCCCAGCGTGCGCAATGCCTGCAGCGCCGTGCCGTCGGTGTAGTCGTTGGCATCGAGCGACAGGAACGTCTCGATCGCATGGTCGACCGCGCGCACCCCGCTCGACAGCCACAGCCATTCGGGCGTGTGCACGGTGATCGCCGGATCGAGGATCACCGTCTCCGGCACGATGCCACGATTGATGAAGCTCTGCTTGAGCTTCAGTTTCGTGTTGGTGATGCCGGCGCGGGCGTTGAACTCGCCGGCCGACAGCGTGGTCGGCACCGCGATCTGCCGCACCTTCGGCGCCGTGAAGTCGGGCGTGCGGCGCGTGCCGGTGGTCTCGTCGACGACGCTGCGGAACGGCTCCATGCCATCGACGTCGCTGATGCCGTGCTCCAGGCAGATCGTGACCGCCTTGCCGCCATCGGTAACCGAGCCGCCGCCAATGGTCACCAGCAGATCCGCACCGGCGTCGCGCGCGGCATTGGCACAGGCGATGACCGACTCGCGCGGCGAATGCGCTGGCATATGATCGTGCACACCGGCGAAACGCGCACTGAGTGCCTTCTTCACCTTCTCGATCTCGTCTGTCGCGGCATTCAGCGTATGCCCGCTTAGGATGAAGACACGCTTTGCCTGTAGGCGATCCGCCTCGGCCACGATCGACTCGGCTGCAGGCTTTCCAAAGATCACGCGGTTCATCGCGGTGAAGACCATCGTGCCGGATTGCATGCTCGTCTCCTGCCGATTGGCCTACAAGCTAGTCCTTCGAAGCCACATGGTCGCAGTAGGCGCAGAGGCTAGAAGTATTGAAGGATACGTTACTCGGATCCAAGTCAACATGGCATCGAGCACACTTCCCTAGAACGGAGCCACACCAAACACAGCCAGTTTCCTCTGCTGTCGTTACGTAGGCGTCGACCGAGCACTCCGAGCAAGTTTGGACTGGCAGCGTGTCGCCATCTTTAGCTGCCATATAGGCATCGGCCTCGAAGTATTTATCGAGAGTATGCTCCACCAGTGCTTCTGCAGAAATCTCTTCGCCACAGCTTCTGCATACCGCTTCGACACTTTGGCGATCCCTATTCTCCGGGTCTGTCTGAGCCACGAGATTGGAGCCGCACTCGGGGCATTCGCGCGGTGCATCCTGCAAGCAAGAGTACGTCCACTCGACATATTGGAACGTGCCAACGCAAGCAGCAAGCTCGCGCTCGTGAACCTCGCGGACTTCCAGCATCTTCGTCCAGGCTTCGCCAAGTGCGGCCGCCGGAGACTCCTGCAAATACCGAAAGAGATCACTGACAACAGGAAACGCCCGCGCGATTGCCTCTCGCACCACAGCAACCGGCGTCGCGGTGTACAGATGCTCAATTTCATTCCGAATTCGATTCAGATCGTTCAGCAGAGTACGATCGATTCGTAGTCCGAAGTCCTTGAACCGATCTGCGAGTGTAGCGAAGTCCACAGTCTTAGAAGACTGAGGAACGAAGGAGATTCCCCCCACACCATCTGGTTGAGGCTTATAGGCCGCGCTCAATACGTCTGTCGCCTGGGCATTCGGTGCCTGACGCACAAGGACCTCCTTTGCCAAAAGGAGGATGCCCGCGTAGAAGTTCCTGACGGCAGACAAGGCACGCCCAGGATCGTTGGACTGGTAGTCTTCGACACCAATCCGTATTGCGAGAATCGCGTTGGTAAAGAGGGTGTTCATCTGCACACCAGGGAGTGTGAGGACTTCTGGTTAATCTGAAAGCACGAAAGGGCCGGGATTACTCACGACCCTTCGCTCATTCAACTGACGTTGCCGGGAATTACCACTTCGCCATGCGCTCCTTGAGCATGCCGTCGAGCGTGTCGAGGAACTCCTGCGTCGTCTGCCACGGCTGATTGGGACCGATCAGCAGCGCGAGGTCCTTGGTCATCTTGCCGCCCTCAACGGCCTCGACGCAGACCTTCTCCAGCGTCTCGGCGAACTTCACCACGTCGGGCGTGGCGTCGAAGGTGCCGCGGTACTTCAGGCCCTGCGTCCAGGCGAAGATCGAGGCGATCGGATTGGTCGAGGTCGCCTTGCCCTTCTGGTGCTCGCGATAGTGGCGCGTGACGGTGCCGTGCGCCGCCTCGGCCTCGACCGTCCTGCCGTCCGGCGTCAGCAGCACCGAGGTCATCAGGCCGAGCGAGCCGAAGCCCTGCGCCACGGTGTCGGACTGCACGTCGCCGTCATAGTTCTTGCAGGCCCAGACGAAGGCGCCATCCCACTTCAGCGCCGAGGCGACCATGTCGTCGATCAGGCGATGCTGGTAGGTGATGCCCCTGGCCTTGAACTTCTCGGCGAACTCCTCGTCGAAGACCTTCTGGAACAGATCCATGAAGCGGCCGTCGTATTGCTTCAGGATGGTGTTCTTGGTCGACAGGTAGACCGGCCAGCCGCGCATCAGGCCGTAATTGAACGTGCTGCGCGCGAAGCCCATGATCGACTCGTCGACGTTGTACATCGCCATGGCGACGCCACCGCCGGGGAAGTCGAAGACGTTGTGCTCGAGGACCTTGCCGTCCTCGCCCTCGAACCTGATGGTGAGCTTGCCCCTGCCGGGCACGACGAAGTCGGTGGCGCGGTACTGGTCGCCGAAGGCGTGACGGCCGATGACGATCGGCTTGGTCCAGCCCGGCACCAGACGCGGCACGTTCCTGCAGACGATCGGCTCGCGGAAGATGGTGCCGCCGATGATATTGCGGATCGTGCCATTGGGTGACTTCCACATCTCCTTGAGATTGAATTCCTGCACGCGGCCTTCGTCCGGCGTGATGGTGGCGCACTTCACCGCGACGCCGTGCTTCCTGGTGGCCTCGGCCGAGTCGACCGTCACCTGGTCGCTGGTCCTGTCGCGATTCTCGATGCCGAGGTCGTAGTACTTCAGGTCGATGTCGAGATAGGGAAGGATCAGCTTGTCCTTGATGAAGGCCCACATGATGCGGGTCATCTCGTCGCCGTCCATCTCGACGACCGGGTTGTTCACCTTGATCTTCGGCATCGTGCTTCCTGTTGTCTGGCGCGCTGCCCCTGCTGCCTGCGGTGCTATCGCCATGCATCGCCAATGTACTCCTTCTCCCCGCGAGGGCGGGGAGAGGGTGCCCTAAGGGCGGATGAGGGGCTTCGCGGAGTCTCAACAACGACGGCGTTCGTCGTCGCGCGAGGAAGCCCCTCATCCGCCTCACTGGCGCTCGGCACCTTCTCCCCGCCTTCGCGGGGAGAAGGACAGAATGCCATACCGACGCCGCGTCAGAGAGCGGCGAGCGCGTCGTTCAGCGTCTTGCTCGGCCGCATCGCTGCCGATGTCCTGGACCGATCGGGCAGATAGTAGCCGCCGGTATTCACCGGCTTGCCCTGCGCGGCGATCAGCTCGGCATCGATCTTGGCCTGGTTGGCCTCCAGCGTCTTCGCCAGCGGCTTGAAGCGGGCCGACAGCGCCGTGCTGTTGTCGCGCTTGGCCAGCGCCTGCGCCCAGTACAGGGCGAGGTAGAAATGGCTGCCGCGATTGTCCAGCTCGCCGACCTTGCGTGCCGGCGAGCGGTTGTGCTCGAGGATCTGGCCGTTGGCCTCGTCGAGCGTCTCGGCCAGGACCTTCACGTCCTCGTTGCCGGTCGTCTGCGCCAGATGCTCCAGCGACGCGCCGAGCGCGAGGAATTCGCCCAGCGAGTCCCAGCGCAGATACCCCTCCTGCTGGAACTGCTCGACGTGCTTGGGCGCCGAACCGCCGGCCCCGGTCTCGAACAAACCGCCGCCCGCCAGCAGCGGAACGATCGACAGCATCTTGGCCGAGGTGCCGAGCTCCATGATCGGGAAGAGGTCGGTCAGGTAGTCGCGCAGCACGTTGCCGGTGACGGAAATCGTGTCCTGGCCCTTGCGGATGCGCTCGAGCGAGAACTTGATCGCCTCGACTGGCGCAAGGATGCGGATGTCGAGGCCCTTGGTGTCCTCGTTCTTGAGATAGGTCTCGACCTTGGCGATCAGCTGCGCGTCGTGCGCGCGCCTGGCGTCGAGCCAGAACACCGCCGGCGTGCTGGTCAGCCGCGCGCGGCGCACCGCCAGCTTGACCCAGTCGCGGATCGGCTCGTCCTTGACCTGGCACATGCGGAAGACATCGCCGGCCTCGACCTTCTGGGTCATCAGGACCTGGCCGTCCTCGGCGACGACGTTGACCGTGCCGCCCTGGGGGATCCGGAACGTCTTGTCGTGCGAGCCGTACTCCTCGGCCTGCTGCGCCATCAGGCCGACGTTGGGCACGCTGCCCATCGTCTTCGGATCGAAGGCGCCGTTGGCCTTGCAGTCGTCGATGACGGCCTGGAACAGGGTCGAGTAGCAGCGGTCGGGGATCGCGGCGATGCAGTCGTGCAGCTTGCCGTCGGCGCCCCACATCTTGCCCGACTCGCGGATCATCGCCGGCATCGAGGCATCGACGATCACGTCGCTCGGCACGTGCAGGTTGGTGATGCCCTTGTCGGAGTTCACCATCGCCAGCCCGGGCCGCTTGGCGTACTGGGCCTGGATGTCGGCCTTGATCGCCGCCTTCTCGGCCTCGGGCAGGGTCTCGATCTTGGCCATCATCTCGCCGACGCCGATGTCGGGATCGACACCGATCTTCTTCAGCGTGGCGCCGTGCTTGGCGAACACGTCGGCGAAGAAGACGGACACGCAATGGCCGAACAGGATGGGATCGGAGATCCTCATCATGGTCGTCTTGAGATGCAGCGAGAACAGGATGCCGTCCTTCCTGGCCGCTTCGATGGTGGCGGCGTAGAAGGCGTCCAGCGCCTTGGCGTTCATCACCGAGCAGTCGATGATCTCGGCGGCCTTGAGCGGGATCTTGGGCTTCAGCACCGTCGTCGTGCCGTCCTGGGCGACCAGCTCGATGCGGGCGCTGGTCGGCGCCGCAATCGTGGTCGCGACTTCAGAGCCATAGAAGTCGTTGCCCGACATGTGCGCCACGCGCGTCTTGGAGTCCTTGCTCCAGGCACCCATCTTGTGCGGATTCTTGCGCGCGTACTGCTTCACGGCGCCGGCGGCGCGGCGGTCCGAGTTGCCCTCGCGCAGCACCGGATTGACCGCGCTGCCCAGCACCTTGCCGTAACGGGCGCGGATTTCCTTGTCCGCCGGCGTCGCGTCGCTGTCCGGATAGTTCGGCACGTCGTAGCCCTTGCCCTGCAGCTCCTTGATCGCGGCCTTGAGCTGCGGGATCGACGCCGAGATGTTGGGCAGCTTGATGATGTTGGCCTCGGGGCGCAGCGTAAGCTTGCCGAGCTCGGCGAGCTCGTCGTTGATCTTCTGCTCGGGCTTCAGCTTGTCGGGGAAGTTCGCGATAATGCGGCCGGTCAGAGAAATGTCCTTCAGCCTCACCTTCACGCCGGCGGTGCCGACGAAGGCCTCGACGATCGGCAGCAGGGAAAACGTCGCAAGACCGGGCGCTTCGTCGACCTTCGTCCAGACGATCTCGAGATCTGACATGCTTGCACCTCCGTGCGCCGCTTTCGTTCGGCCGAGTTGATCCGTTGCTGATCGCGGCCAGTCTTGTTGCATCGCCGTGAGGCAAAGGCAATCTCACGCCGCAGGGCGCGGCAAGGCGGCGCTGGGTCGCCCGAGAAAGGCGCCTCAGGTTCGATCCAGGGGCTTCATCAGCGAGCCGCGCGGCATGCTCTGCAAGGTCGGCAACACGTCGGAGGCCGAATCGACGAAGCGGATGGAGTCGCGCACATTGGCGCTGGCGAAGCGCCGGCCGATGACGCGCTCGATCAGGTCGAGCAGGGGCGTCCAGTAGCCGGCGGTGTTCAGCATCACCATGGGCTTCTCGTGCAGCGCCAGCGTGCGCCACGACATGATCTCGAACAGCTCCTCCAGCGTGCCGATGCCGCCGGGCAGTACGACGAAGGCGTCGGAGCGCTCGAACATCTCGCGCTTGCGCTCGTGCATGGTGGTGACGATCACCGGCTCGCTCAGCCGGCCGTGGCCGGCCTCGGCCCGGATCAGGAAGTCGGGGATCACGCCCACGACATAGCCGCCGCCCTCGAGCGTGCCGTCGGCCACCGCGCCCATCAGGCCCAGCCCGCCGCCGCCATAGACCAGCGTGACGCCTGCCTGGGCGAGCAGCGCGCCGAAACGCCGCGCCTCCTCGACATAGACCGGCTCGTCGCCGGGACGCGAGCCGCAGAAGACACAGACCGAACGAATAATTGACATCACGGGTCGGGAAGCGGGAGAGGGGAGGGATGCCGGCGGTTTTCCGCCGGGCGCATGTTTGCCATGATTGTCGTGGCATGAACGCCGGAAATCGTCCAGTCCGGCCAGGCCCATCCGTTCAGAGGTCAGATGACCGAACCCGTCAAGCCGCCCAACCCACCGTCCGACACCGGCCCCCTGCCGACGGACGAGGAGGCGATCCGTGCCGCCGTGGCTGCTCTGGCCGCCCGCCTGTCGCCGGCTGGCCCGCCTCGGGAGGTCACTCCGGGCAATGGCGATGGGGTGACCCTGGCGCCGGTCACCGCCAGGCCGGCCGCGGACGACGCGCCGGTGACGGTGATCCCCGTACCCGCCGCCGCGCCGCCGGCCGCGGACGAGGCGCCGAAGCCGCCGCGGAGCGCCCGCGCGGCGATGCTGCTGCCAGCTACGCCGAGCATCGAGCCGCCGGCCGCGCCGCGCCGCGGCGGCGGCCGCCTCGTCCTGGCGCTTGTCGCGATCCTGCTGCTGCTCGGCGGCGCCGGCTGGCTGCTGCGCGACCATCCCCAGGTGGCGGCGCTGCTGGGCGGATCCGCCACGCCGCCCACCGAGCCCAAGCAGGCCGCGGCGCCCGCCACGCCGACGGTACCGACTCCGCCGGCGACCCCTTCGGCACCCGTCAAGCCAGCCGATCCGCCGCCCGCGGGTACGGCAACGGCACCGCCCGCAGCCACGCCCGATCCGGCGCCCCCGGCGGCGACCCCGGCGCCGGCCGCCACGCCGGAGCCCGCCAAGCCGGAGCCCGCCAAGCCCGACAGCCCACCGACCTCGGCGACCGCGCCGCCCGCGGCCGCCCCCGATCCAGCGCCAGCCACGCCGGAGCCTGCCAAACCGGGCGACCCGCCGCCGGCCGCCACGGCGACGGCGCCGCCCGCAGCCGCCGTGCCCGATCCAGCGTCACCCGCGACAACGGCGCCGGCTGCGACCCCTGAGCCCGTCAAGCCCGGTGGTCCACCGCCTGCGGCCACGGCGGCGGCGCCGCCCGCAGCCACGCCGGCTCCAACCCCGACGGCCCCGGCCGCCACACCGGCGCCCGTCAAGCCGGACGGTCCGCCGCCGGCCACAACGGCGGCACCAGCGCCACCTCCTGCCGGGCCCGACAAGTCCGACCCGGCGGCGGCACCGCCGACCTTCGACAATGTCCTTGTGCGCGACGGCCGCGCCGTGATCTCGGGCCGGGCACCCGCCGGTTCGCGGGTCGAGGTGCAGCTCGGCGGCCGCACGGTGGCGACGGTCAACGCCGACACGCGCGGCGAGTGGGTGGTGATCCTCGACGCGCCACTGCCACCGGGAGGCCACGAGTTCCGCCTGGTGCAGACGCCGCCCGGCGGCGTGCCGGTGCCATCGGATCGAACCGTCGCCGTGATCGTCCCGCCGCCCGCCGCGCCGCCGCCTCTCGCCGCTGCGCCGCCCGTCGCGCCCGCGCCGGTGGCGCCGGCGTCACCGGCGCCGACCGTGCCCGGGCCACCGCCGGCACCTGCGCCGCCGCCGGCCGCGCCGCTGGTCGCGCGACACCGACCGCGCCGGGCGGCGCCAGCCAGGTGCTGCAGGGCCCGCCGCTGGCGCGCGCCGGCGATCTCGTGCTGGGCACCGTCGACTACGACGAGATCGGCCGCATGACGATCGGCGGCCAGGCCAATCCCGGCGAGACGGTGCGCGTCTACCTCAACAATCAGCCGATGGGCGACGCCACCGCCGGCGCCGACGGCAAATGGAGCCTGGCACCCGGGCAGTCCACGCCGCACGGCCCGCAGCGCCTGCGCGTCGATCGCCTGACCGCCGGCGGTCCCGGCGTGGCGCACCGGCTCGAGGTGCCGTTCGAGCGAGTGAAGGTGAAGCCCGGCGATTCGGTGACCGTCGTGCGCGGCGACAATCTGTGGAACATCGCCCGCGGCGCGCTGGGCGGCGGCGAGCGCTACACCGCGATCTACGAGGCCAACCGCAGCCAGATCCGCGACCCCAACCTGATCTATCCCGGCCAGGTGTTCGTCATCCCCAAGCCGAGATGAGCCCATGCTGGCCAATTTCCTGATTCCCATCCATCCCGAAGGATGGCGCTTCATCGCCATCTTCGCCGGTGTCACCCTGGCGCTGGCGTGGACGCCGCTGTTCTGGCCGCTGTTCATCGCCACCGGATGGTGCGTCTATTTCTTCCGCGATCCGCCGCGGCTCACGCCGGCGCGGGCGGGACTGTTCGTTGCGCCGGCCGACGGGCTGGTCCTGAAGGTCGAGGAAGCGGTGCCGCCACGCGAACTTGGTCTGGGCGAGGTGCCGATGATGCGCATCAGCACCTTCCTCAGCGTCTTCGACGTGCACATCAATCGCATCCCGGCGGACGCCACCGTCGATGTCGTGGCCTATCACCCCGGCCGCTTCCTTGCGGCGTCCGACGACAAGGCCGGCGACGAGAACGAGCGCCAGTCGGTCAGCCTGACCCTGCCCGACGGCCGCAGGGCCGTGGTGGTGCAGATCGCCGGCCTGGTCGCGCGGCGCATCGTCTGCCATCTGCGGCCGGGCCAGGCGGTGCGCGCCGGCGAGCGCTATGGCCTGATCCGCTTCGGCAGCCGCACGGATCTGTACCTGCCAACGGGCGTTGTTCCACTGGTGGCGCCGGGGCAACGTATGATCGGCGGCGAAACCGTGATGGCCGACGAGCGCGCCGCCGATGCCGGGCCGCGCGGCGCGGCCGAACTCTAGAGAGGCCAGGGAGGCGGACCATGCCCGATCCCGAGCAGCGCGAACGGCGCCTGCGCCTGCGCGGCCTGTCGATCAACCGGCTGCTGCCCAACATCATCACGCTGGCGGCGCTGTGCGCCGGCCTGACGGCGATCCGCTTCGCGCTGAACGGCGATTTCCGCTCCGCCGTGCTGGCGATCATCGCCGCCGCCTTCCTCGACGCGCTGGACGGGCGGGTGGCGCGCCGGCTCAATGCCACCAGCCGGTTCGGCGCCGAGCTCGATTCGCTGTCCGACGTGATTGCCTTCGGCGTGGCGCCGGCCTTCCTGATGTACCTCTCCACCATGAGCACGGCCGGCACCTTCGGCTGGGTCGTCACACTGATGTTCCCGATCTGCAGCGCGCTGCGCCTGGCCCGCTTCAATGTCGGGATCTACGCCGAGGAGAAGCCGCCGGTCTGGGCCGGGGCCTATTTCACGGGCGTGCCGGCGCCGGCCGGCGCTCTGCTGGTGCTCATGCCGCTGATGCTCAGCCTGTCGCCCGACGTCGAATGGGCGTGGCTGCGCCATCCCGTCACCGGCGCGGTGTTCCTGGTCGGTATCGGCGCGCTGATGATCAGCCGCCTGCCGTCATGGTCGCTCAAGCGCGGCCGCATCCCCGGTCCCTGGGTGGTGCCGACCCTGGTGCTGGTGGCGCTGGGGATCGGTCTGATGGTGACCACGCCGTGGACCACCCTGCCGCTGATCGGGCTGGTCTACCTCCTGCTGCTGCCGTTCAGCTTCGTCAGCCATCGCCGGACAGCGGCGCGCGAGGCGGCGCCCGCCCAGACGCCTTCGCCCGCCGTCGTCGAGTTGCGCGCCGTGGGCGACTCGAGCGATCCCGGCCGGCGCTGAACCATGCTCGATCCGCTGATGCGGCGGATCGTCGATCCGGCGCTCGACCGTGCGGGGCGCCGGCTGGTGGCCGCCGGTGCGTCTGCCGACGGGCTGACCCTGCTCGGTCTGGTGGTCGGGCTGGCGTGCGTGCCGTTGCTGGCGGCCGAGGCCTATGGCTGGGCGCTGGCCTGCTGTCTCGCCAATCGCGCTATCGACGGCCTCGACGGAGCGGTGGCGCGCATCCGCGGGCCGACCGATTTCGGCGGCTATGCCGACATCCTTGCCGACATGGTTTTCTATGCCGCCGTCGTTCTGGGCTTCGCCCTGGCCCGGCCGGAGAACGCGCTGTGGTCGGCGCTGCTGCTGGCGGCCTTCGTCGGCACCGCATCTTCTTTCCTGGGATATGCAGTGATCGCGGCCAAGCGGGGCCAGCAGGCATCGCCAGGAGGCCGCAAATCCTTCTATCACGCCGCCGGCCTGATCGAGGGCACGGAAACCATCGCATTCCTTGTCGCCATGATGATTTATCCAAGCATTTTCAAGTACTTATCATTGATTCTTGCAGGACTCTGTGCGGTCACTGTGGTCGGTCGTCTGGTCGAGGCAAGGCGTCGCTGGCGTGATCGCTGATTCATGGAATCTGAATACATTACATTAGTTCAATAAGTTAACAGAAATGTCTAATCTAAAGAACCAATCTCGTTGCTTAAACTCGAAAGCGGGCGTAAATTCCGCACCGGCAAGCCCGTGCTGTACGGCCGAAACGGCGAGCAATGGGCAATCGGGAGATATCTTGATGCTGTCGACCTTGCGCAGGCTTCTCGAGGACGAGCGGGGTGCCACCGCGATCGAGTACGGCCTGATCGTCGCGCTCCTCTCGACTGCGGCCATCGTAGCCTTCAGCACGGTAGGCACGAACCTCAGCTTGAGAATGAGCAACACGGCCAACAGCCTGAACTAGATCTCGACCGGTCCTTTACCTGCGTCAAAGCGACAGGCCGCGGCAGACGACAGCCGTGGCTCGTTGCGCGCTTGGTTGACGTGGATCGTCAAAGAATCGGTAGCTGTGGTATTATAATCACTTGTCATGTCTTTTTTATCTTTCGCGATAGCTTTGCGTTGATTTGATGAATTGGTTGAGATATAACTTCCACTCGCTGGAACTGATTGGAGGTGCAGTCCGGCAACGTGGCCCCGCCGCGATCCCATAAAACTCCTCCGGTATGAGCATGGTTCGCACTGAATTTGGGGGAGACCCGCAAGCCATAACGGCCCGAACCGGGCGAACCGAATGTATTTAGGAGATACGATCATGCTGTCCATCTTCCGCAATGTCATGAAGGACGAGTCCGGCGCCACGGCCATCGAGTACGGTCTGATCGCCGCGCTGATCTCTGTCGCTGCCATCACCGCGTTCAGCACGGTGGGCACCAAGCTCAGCGAAATGATGAGCAACACGGCCAACAGCCTGAACTAAGCTCGCCTTCAGCGCGAAAGAAGTCGGGCCGCAGGTCATCCTGCGGCCCGCTCTCGTTGTGGCCGGCACGATGATCGAAGATGGACGAATTGGGCCACCAGATCTAGCGAGCGGAGGCCAGGAATTGACGCAATCCGTGGTATCAGTCCATTACGGATGAGAAATCTCTTTTTAATTCAATGGTCTATTGGTCCATCTTGAAGTATTTTATCTTGACCATTGAAGTGACTTTGCGTAGATTTCTGCGCAGAAGCCGCAGCGGGATCGGGGCGACTTCTGCGGCCGGCCATGAGGCGCCGCATGTATTGCTGGTCCGGCTGATAGGCCTCCCGGTCCATCAAGCTTATTCATAATATATTCAAGAGGTTACCGTCATGTTGTCTGTCATCGGCACGATCCTGAAAGACGAGTCGGGTGCCACTGCCATCGAGTACGGCCTGATCGCCGCGCTGATCTCTGTCGCTGCCATCACCGCCTTCTCGACCGTCGGCACCAAGCTCAGCGAAATGATGAGCAACACCGCCAACAGCCTGAACTAGTGACGACCTGCCCGGGTCGCGCACGGCGTTACCTGGGCTGCTCCCGCCGGCACAAGCCGCCGCGACCCATCATCCGTCAAAGAACAGGCGCATGTCGGAAGCCCTCCAGCTCGTCGATCTCATTCTGATCAGCGGCTTTGCCGCCTTGGCGATCGGCGCCGCGCTCAGCGACTGGGCGCGCTTCGTCATTCCCAACCAGATTCCAGTGGCGATCGCCGGCCTGTTCGCCGTGCACGCCGGCGTCATCCTGCTGGGCGGCGGCGCGGCGATGTCGCTTGTCTGGGCGCTGGCCTGCGGCGCCGCGGTGTTTGCGGGCGGCGCCTTCCTGTTCTCCCAGAAAGTGCTGGGCGGTGGCGACGTCAAGCTGATGGCTGTCTGCGCGATGTGGGCCGGCCCCAGCCATATCGTCGAGTTCGTGCTGGTCACCACGCTCTACGGCGCGTTGCTCAGCGCGGCATTTCTCCTGCCGGCGTTCCGCCAGAAATCCGAGCTGGCCGATACCGGCTTCTCCGGTTCGGTAACGGCGGCACTGCGCCGCCGGCTGCCATACGGCTTGGCGATCGCCACCGGTGCGGTGGTGGTCTGCCTGCGATTGCTGACCGAGGCGAGGGCCTGATCCCATGAACGTCGCACGTGTAGGCGTCTTCGCCATCGCCCTGCTGGTTGCGGGTGTGATGGTCTTCTTCGGCCGTCACTGGCTGGGTTTCGCCGCCCAGCAGCCGCAGACGGTGGCCGCGCCCAGCGGTCCGGCGCAGCGCCTGGCCAAGCCCTCGCTGACCGAGGCGCCGCAGCCGGCGCCGGCCCTGCAGGTTCTGGTCGCCCGCACCGACATCCGCACCGGCCAGATCGTCAAGCCCGACGACATGCGCTGGCAGGCGTGGCCCGATGGCACAATCTCGCCGACCTACATCATCGAGGGCCGACGCCCACTGTCCGACTTCGTCGGCGCCGTCGCCCGCGCGCCGATCTCGGCCGGCGAGCCGATCACCGAGGGTCGTGTCGTGCTCTCCGGGACCCGCGGCTTCATGGCCGCTGTCCTCCAGCCCGGCATGCGTGCCGTTTCGGTGCAGGTCACCCCGACTTCCGGCGTGTCCGGCTTCATCTTCGCCGGCGATCGCGTCGATCTGATCCTTACGCACACCTACGAAAAGGACAGCCTCAAGGAGCGCCAGGCGAGCGAGACCATCCTGCGCGACATTCGCGTCATCGCCATGGACCAGCGACTGGATGTACGGCCCGGCGAAGCGCCCCAGATCGCCAAGACCGCGACCCTCGAGGTAACGCCCAAGCAGGCCGAGATCATCGTGCTCCTCGCCGAGATGGGCAAGCTCTCGCTCGCGCTGCGCAGCCTGCAGGAGCCATCGGACGTCGACGGCGGGGCAGCGGCGCGCACCCAGGACAACGAGCCCAGCTTCACCCGCGACAGCAACGTCAGCCGTCTGCTGGGCGGTCCCGCCGCACCGGTGGCCGCCTCGACCGGCGGTGGCGGCGCTCCGGCAACCACCATCACCATCCTGCGTGGGACGGCCGCTACGACCGCGGCCCCCCAGACCGGCCCTCCCCCGGCGGCGGCAGGAGCAAGCGGCGGAGTACAACGCCAATGACAATCAAGACCCCTCTGGACATCATTTCCGGCAGGCTGCGATTTCACTCGCGGCCTGTCGCATGCCTTTTCGCGGCGGCCGTCATGCTGTGGCCGATGACCGAGGTGAGTGCGCAGAGCGACGGCGTGACGATCAACCGACCTGTCACCGCTGCACGCGTAACGTCGAAGCCGCAGGCAAAGCCCGCGCGGGTCAAGGGCGAGATCTCGGCCGAAGAGCTCAATCGGCGTTTCAATGCGCAGCTGCAGATCGACCGTGCCCAGCAGGCCGCGCCGGTGACGCCGGCTTCGGTCGAGCCTCAGGCCGCGCCGGCGACGCCGGCTTCCGTCGAGCCTCAGGTCGCGACGCCCGTCGCCGTGCCGCCCTCGCCGAGCCCGGCACCGACCGTGCCGCCGCCGTCGCGTGACGAGGCGAAGCCCGGCTTCTTCGACCGCATGTTTGGCACGTCCAGGACTGAGCCGCCGCCGGCCGACGGTCTCGCACCAAGACCTGACCCGGCGCCAGTCCCGACCCAGGCCCAGGTCGCGCCACCACCCTCGGCCCCTTCCGGCGGCCAGACTCCGCCGCCGCCATCGGCTCCCTCCGGCGGTCAGCTCGCGCAGGCGCCCAGCCTGCCGCCACCGCAGCCTGTCCCGTTGCCGGGCCAGCCGCCCACGACACCCGTGCAGCCTGCACCGCCGCCGGCGCCCGTGCCGCCACCGCCGGGCATGACGACGATCCCGGTTCAGCCGCAAGTGGCACCGCCCCCGCCCGACCGCGCCCAGCGCGATTTCGGCCGCGCCGCGGTCGTGCCGACCGAGGCGCCGACCATGCAGATCGAGGTCAGCAAGGGCACCATGGTGCGATTGAAGGGGCCGGCGACGACGGTGTTCGTCGCCAACCCCGATATCGCCGACGTGCAGGTGAAGTCGCCGACCCAGATCTACGTCTTCGGCAAGAAGCCGGGCGAGACCTCGCTCTACGCCACCGACGGGGCCGACAATGTTCTGATCAACACCATCGTGCGCGTAACCCACGAGCATTCGCGGCTGCACGAGGCCCTGCGCCGCATCGCGCCCGGCACGCAATTGCAGTTCCAGACAGTGGGCGACATGATCTTCATCAACGGCACTGCGCGCAACGCCGGCGAGATCCAGGAGGCGCGCCGTATCGCCGGTGCGCAGCTCGGCAATCCCGACCGCGTCGTGGTTCAGGCCAGCGTCGACGCGCCCAGCCAGGTGCTGCTGCGCGTGCGCGTTATCGAAGCCCAGCGCCAGGCGCTCAAGCGCGTGGGGATCAACTGGGAGGCGGCCGGACGCATCGGCTCCTTCGCGCTCGGGCTGGCGACGCCTACCGACATCGCGTTCGGCGCCGCGGGCGAGCTGCTGCGCCAGGGGGCGCCGTCCGGTGGCCTGCTCAACATCCGCAACCAGGGCACCAACCGGGACATCAACGGCGTGGTCGACCTGCTGGCGACGGAAAACTTCATTGCCATCCTGGCCGAGCCCAACCTCGTCGCGCTGAGCGGCGAGACCGCGAGCTTCCTGGCCGGCGGCGAGTTTCCGGTCGTCACCACCTCGGGCGTCAACCAGGTCAGTGTCAGCTACAAGCAGTTCGGCGTCAGCCTCGCGTTCACGCCGACCATCTATGGCGACAGCCGGATCAATCTCAAGGTCCGCCCAGAGGTCAGCCAGCTCAGCACCCAGGGACAGGTGGTGCTCAACGGCTTCACCATCCCGGCGCTGACCACGCGCCGGGCCGAGACGACGGTCGAGCTCGGCAGCGGCCAGAGCTTCATGATCGGCGGCCTGATCAACAACACCTCGACCCAGGACATCTCGAAGCTTCCCGGCCTGGGCGACCTGCCGATCCTGGGGGCGCTGTTCCGCTCCGACGCCTTTCAGCGCAACGAGACGGAGCTGGTGATCCTTGTCACGCCGTATCTCGTCAGGCCATCGAGCGGGCGGATGATGTCGCCGACGGACGGCCTGGTTCCACCCAACGACGGCGATCGATACCTCTATGGCCGCACTTATCGCCAGCAACCCGCCGGGCAGGGCGGTCCGGTGCGTCGCGTCGTCGCCGGCGGCGGCTTCATGATCGACTAGCGCGGGCCAAGGGGAGACATGCCATGCTCATCCGTCTGATCGCGCCGGCCGTCCTGGCTCTTGCGCTGCTGTCGGCCTGCGAGAGTTCCGAGGTCGCCAGCTACAACAAGCCCAAGGAGCCGCGCGCCGACCGCGCCGTGGCGCTCCTGGCGGTGCGCTACTCGCCGGCCCAGACCGCGCCCTCGTTCGAGGACGCGGCGCGCATTGACGCGCTGGCTCGCCAGGCCCGCGAGGCCGGCGAGCCGATAACCATCGCCGCCGGCGGCTCGGGCAGCTACGCCGACCAGCAGCGAGTGGCCCATGTGCGCAGCATCGCGCAGCGCCACGGCGTCCCAATTCGGTCCAGTACGGTGCCATCGGGAGTGGCCCCGGTGCCGAACACGATAGTGCTTCAGCTCGAAAGGTACGTCGCGCGCGACCTGAACTGTCCGGATTGGAGCAAATCGCCCGGATATGACGGGCGAAATCTGCCACACAGCAACCTCGGTTGTGCCACGTCGGTGAATATCCAGACCATGGTTGCCAATCCCAGGGACCTCGAAGTCGGGCGCGATCCCGGCCAGTCCAGCGGCAAGCTTGGCGCCGACGCGGTCGACCGTCTCTACCGCAACCAGACCAAGGCCCTGTCGGTGGTCGGTACCAGCGCCCTGGGCGGCGGCGCGGCCGCGGCTGCCGGCGCCAGCACGACTTCGCCCTGACGAACTTCGGGATGAGAGCCATGGCAGCCCAGCCAGCGGAACCCTTCGACAACCTGGACGCGTCGCAGCCGGTCCCGGACATCCCGTCGCTTCCGGCAGGCGCGGTGCTGGCGTTCATCATCGACGAGGAGACCGCCGCCGTCGCCGAGAGCGAGGTGAGCGGCGATTCTGCCAGCCCTCTGCCGATGCACCGCGTTGTCGGCGGCTGCCAGACGGCGCTGTCGGTGCCCGACATGCCGCCTGGCCTCGCGGCACTGCTGATCGACATCGCCGACACGGAGAGCGCCGTCGCCGACCTCGCGGCGCTGGTCTCGACCATGCCGCCGGACTGCGCCGTCCTGGCGATCGGCGATGCCAACGACGTCAGCCTTTTCCGCGACCTGCTGGGCACGGGTGTCGCCGACTACCTGGTGCGCCCGCTGCGTCCCGGTATGCTGCGCAAGGCCCTGGACACCGCGCTGGCGGCCAAGAAGCGCGATCGCGAGATGACCGAGGCACGCGCCAAGCTCGAGCAGATCGGCTCGGGCAACATGATGGTACCCGTCGATCCCAGCGTGCCGGCCCGTGTCGTCGCCGTGGTCGGCGCGCGCGGCGGCGTCGGCACCTCGACCGTCGCCATCAGCCTGGCATCGATGGTGGCGACGACCAACAAGAGCGACGTGCTGATCCTCGATCTCGACCTGCACTACGGCTCGGTGATGCTGTCGCTCGACCTCGATCCGTCGGACGCCCTGCGCGAGGCGCTGCAGAGTCCGGATCGCGTCGACAACCTGTTCATCGAGCAATCGGTGCAGCGCAAGGGCGAGTTCCTGTGCGCGCTGGGTGCCGAGGATCCGCCGAACACGCCGATGCCGCTCGAGAAGGGCGTGCTCAGCCAGCTCGTCGAGAAGTTCCAGCGCAAATTCAACTTCATCGTGCTCGACGTGCCGCGCGGCGATCCGGTCATGCAGCAGCAGGCGTTCGAGTGCGCCACCGACATCGTCGTTGTCGGCGACCTGACGCTGACCGGCGTGCGCGACGGCATGCGACTGCTGAACTTCATCACCGAGAGCGCGCCACGCGCGACGGTCTATGTCGTGGCCGGCGGCGCCGCCGATCCTCGCAAGAGCCCGATCCGAATCGCCGATCTCGAGAAGAGCATCAAGCGCAAGGTCGACGGCCAGGTCGCCTATGACGAGAAGGCGCTGGCCGGCTCCGTCAATGCCGGCGTGCCGGTTCCCGAGGCGATGCCGCGCAGCCCGATCGTCAAGTCGCTGCAGCCCCTGGTGAAGGAGTTCCGCGCGCCCGAGCCGGCGAAGGGCGCGGCGCAGAAGGGCGCCGGCAAGTCCGGTCTCTTCGGCCCGCTCTTCGCCTCCAAGCCGAAGAAGAAGTAACCGACGGGTCGCGCGATGTTCGGACGTAGCGGCAAGAACCCGGAAGCGGCCAGGCCGGCGCCACAGGTGGCCAACGGCTTGGCCGATCGACTCGACCGTCGCGCGCGGGCCAACGAGGCGACCGCCGCGGCCAGCGCCACGCGCAGCGGCGCCGAGCGCGCCCAGCGCCTGGCCTCGCTGAACGAGGAACTCGCCGAGCCGCTGCGCGAGCGCATTGCCGCCGAGCGCGCCGCCGGCCGCTCGCCGGGCGAAGTGGCGCGTACCGCGGGCGAGATGATCCAGGCGCGTTCGCGCGCCGCCGGCATGGCGCTGACGGTGCTGGAGCTGCGCGACATGGTCGGCCGCGCGCTCGCGCCGGTCGCCGAGCCCGAACCGGAATCGCCGCCGCCGGCGCCTGAGCCACCGCCGCCACCGCCACCACGCTTCACCGCGCCGACGCCGAAGTCAGCCGATGACATGCCGGCGTGGCGACCCGTCCCGTCGTCGGGCGACGAAGAGGGTGCCGCCTGGCGGCCCTTGCCGCCAGCCTCAGGCCTGGCCAAGAAGCCGGCACCGCCCGCGCCGCCCATTCCGGCGCCGCCTGTTCCGGCGCCGGCCGCCCAGCCCAAGGCCCCGCCGACGGCCGCCGCCCCGAAGGCGCCGCCCGTGCCGGCCAGGGCCGCGGTGCCGGCCGGCGGCAAGCCGCCGCCGTCCTTCTCGGTGGTGCCCGGCGGTATTGCGGCGCCGACGCCGCAGACGGCGACCTCAACCCAGTCCGACGTCGTGAAGATGGGCCGGGTCAAGATCGAGCAGGCCAAGCGCCTGTTGCATCCGCTCGTCATCCGTCGCATGGACATCGCCGCGGCGGTCGAGTTGCCGCGCGCCGACCTGCAGCACCAGCTCGATGAGATGCTGCGCGACCTGCTGGTCGAGTCCCGCCTGCAGCTCAATCGCGCCGAGCAGACCGAGCTCCTGACCCAGATCCTCGACGACATGCTCGGGCTGGGACCGATCGAGCCGCTGCTGCGCGACGAGACGGTCACCGACATCATGGTCAACGGCCCCAAGCAGGTCTATGTCGAGACCAAGGGCAAGCTGCAGCTCACGGACGTCATTTTCGACGACAACGCGCATCTGCTGAACATCTGCAACCGGATCGTCAGCAAGGTCGGCCGGCGCGTCGACGAATCGAGCCCGATCTGCGACGCGCGCCTGCTCGACGGCAGCCGCGTCAACATCATCATCCCGCCGCTGGCGATCGACGGTCCCAGCGTCTCGATCCGAAAGTTCTCCAAGAAGTCGATCGACTTCGACCAGATGGCGGCGAGCGGCAACATGTCGCCGCAGATGGCCACGGTGCTGCGTATCGCCTCGCGCGTGCGCATGAACATCGTCATCTCCGGCGGCACCGGCTCGGGCAAGACGACCCTGCTCAACGCGCTCTCCGGCATGATCGGCCACGACGAGCGTATCGTGACCATTGAGGACGCTGCCGAGCTCAAGCTGCAGCAGCCGCATGTCGTGCGCCTCGAGACGCGTCCGCCCAACCTCGAGGGCAACGGCGAGATCTCGATGCGCGACCTGGTGAAGAACGCGCTGCGTATGCGGCCCGAGCGCATCATCCTCGGCGAGGTCCGCGGTCCCGAGGCCGTCGATCTTCTGCAGGCGATGAACACGGGCCATGACGGCTCGATGGGCACGCTGCACGCCAACCGGCCGCGCGAGGCGGTGACCCGCCTCGAGAACATGATGGCGATGGCCAACCTCAACCTGCCGGTCAAGGCGCTGCGCACGCAGATCGCCGGCGCAGTCAACATGATCGTGCAGATCCAGCGCATGCGCGATGGCATGCGGCGCATCACCCACATCACCGAGATTACCGGGATGGAGGGCGAGGTCATCACCACGCAGGATCTGTTCACCTACGAGTTCAAGGGCGAAGGGCCCGACGGCAAGCTGGTCGGCACTTTCAAGAGTTCCGGCCTGCGTCCGAACTTCCTGGCCAAGGCGGCGTATTACGGTCTCGACCGCGCCGTCATGGAGGCGATGGGCTGAGTCATGGAATTGCCCGGTAACGTCGCGCCGGAGGCGCTGTTTCTCGCCTTCAGCATGGTCTTCGGCCTGTGTGTCGCGGTGTGGTACGTGCTCACCGTCGAGAAGCAGCGGCGCCAGCAGCGCGAGCGGCTGGAGGAGGTGCGCGAGCGGCTCTGGGGCCAGGCGGCGCGCAACGTCAAGCAGGCGCGTCAGGCGCTGCGCAAGACGGCCGACAGTAAGATGACCGACAAGATGGTCATGCGCTGGCTGCCGAATCCCGCGGCGCTGCAGGACCGCCTCGAGCGCACCGGCGTCAATATCAGCGTCGGCGACTATGCGCTGATCTGCGCCGGCATCGGCGGCATTGTCGCCGTGGTGCTGATCCTGCTGGTCGGCCTGTCGATGCCGATCGGCCTGCTCGCCGCCGCCGCCGCCGCGCTCGGCCTGCCGCACATCTGGGTTGGCCGCAGGGTCAACAAGCGCATCGACCAGTTCAACGCCATCTTTCCCGACGCGCTCGACCTGATGGTGCGTGCGCTGCGTTCGGGCATCCCCATCCAGGAAGCCATCGCCAACGCCTCCAACGAGATCGGCGAGCCGGTCGGTGGCATCTTCCGCCGCGTGCAGCACGAGATGCGCATCGGCGTGCCGCTCGAGGACGCGTTCTGGCGCGTGGCCGAATCGATCAAGGTGCCGGAGTTCAATTTTCTGATCATCGCCATGTCAATCCAGCGCGAGACCGGCGGCAACCTCGCCGAGACGCTGGGCAATCTGTCGAACCTGCTGCGTGAGCGCCGGCAGATGAAGCTGAAGATCAAGGCATTCAGCTCCGAGGCGCGCGCCACGGCGATCATCATGGGCTCGCTGCCCTTCGTGCTGGGCCTCGTGCTGTTCCTGCTCAACCCCGACTACATGTCGACGATGTTCAGCGATCCACGCGGCATGACGATGCTGGCCGTCGCCGGTGGCAGCATGAGCATCGGCATCTTCATCATCAAGCGCATGGCGTCCTTCGAGATCTGAGGCGGGCGCCGTGGACACCATCTTCCCAGGCGGCTTCACCGGCGAGGAACTGATTCTCGGCGGCGTCGGCTTCGCCGCCGTGATCGTCGCCTATGTCGTGTGGAACGCGCTCCTGCTGCCCGAGGACTTCTCGCAGCGGCTCAAGGCGCTGCACGGCCGGCGCACCAAGCTGAAGAGCGACGCGACAAGCACCACCCGCCGTCGGGGCGAACGCCGCCTGCTTACCGTCGGCACCATGCGCAACTTCATCGGCCGGTTCGAGAGCCTCAAGGCCAACGGCGCCGACGACGTGCGCGCAAAGCTGCAGCAGGCCGGCTTCCGCAGCCCCGACGCCGTCGTCGTCTACCAGTTCATGCGCCTGTGCCTGCCGTTCGTGTTCGGCTTCATCATGGTGATGATCGTCTACGTGCTGAAGGTCTTCCCGTTTCCCGAGTTCCTCCAGCCGGTGCTGTGCTTCGGCGCCACCCTGTTCGGCTTCAAGGGGCCGGAAATCTACGTGCGCAATACCGCGATCAAGCGCACCCAGATCATCACCAAGGCGCTGCCCGACGGCCTCGACCTGCTGACCATCTGCGTCGAGGCCGGCCTGAGCCTGGACATGGCCTTGCAGCGCGTTTCGAAGGAGCTGCAGGGCCTCTCGGCCGAACTGGCCTACGAGCTGCAGCTCACCGCGATCGAGCTCACCTTTCTGCCCGATCGCCAGACCGCCTTCGAGAACCTGGCCACCCGCAACGACATTCCCGGCGTGCGCGCCCTGGTCAACGCGTTTCGCCAGACGGAGAAGTTCGGCACGCCGCTGGCGCAGTCGCTGCGCGTGCTGTCGGCCGAGTTCCGCAACGAACGCATGATGAAGGCGGAGGAGAAGGGCGCCCGGCTGCCGGCGATGATGACCGTGCCGATGATGATCTTCATCCTGCCGACACTCTTCATCATCATCATGGGGCCTGGCATCATCAGCATCATGGACACCATCATCAATTGATTGCTGCAGCAACGAAGACAAACTGTCCATATTGGTCAGTTTATTGCAGGTGACTGTTGACTCCGACCTTTTAACACATACAATGAAGATCAGGGTGTGTTCCGGATTTGATCCGGCATGCTGGATATTTTCGGTGCGGGCCAATATTACTCGGTCCGGATTTGATTGAAGACCATTCATGGGCGTCGATCCTCGCTTTCGGCGAGCCGACCGACGCAAAAGGTATGAGCGCGATGTTTTCGTCATGCCGTCTTGCCCTCCGGGCCGTCCGCCGGTTCGCGGTGCGATTGCGCGCCGATCAGGCCGGTGCCTCCTTTATTGAAATGGCGATTGCCCTGCCGATTCTGGTGCTCGTGCTGGGCGGTACCGCCGAGTTCGGCGTCAATTACTTCAACAAGTCGCAGCTCCAGGCTGCGGTCAATGCCGGTGCGCAGTATGCGCTGCGCAACCCGACCGACACGGCGGGCTCGCGCGCGGCGATCACCGCGGCGCTGCCCGCGACAGTGACCGGCGTCACCACCACGGCGACGTTCGCCTGCGAGTGCAACAATGGCACGGCCGTGTCATGCACCACCGGCACCTGCACCAGCGGCACGGTGCGCAAGATCATGACCCTGACCGCGACGCGCAACTCGGTGCGCATCCTCAGCAACGTGCAGGCCTGGTCCTTGCCGACATCGATCACCGTCACTGCGGCGGTGAGCGTCCAATGATCCGAAGAATGCGACACCTGCTGCGGCGGCTCCGCCGCGAGGAGAGCGGCGTGGCGTCCATCGAGTTCGCCATCGGCTCGATCGCCGTCCTGATGTGCATCGTGGGCGCCGTCGAGTTCGGGCGCTACTTCTACATCAAGAACAAGCTGGACTACGCGGTCACCGAGGCCGGCCGCTACGCGATCACCAACCCGGCCGCCACCGACAGCGCCATCTCCAGCCAGGTCACCACCAAGGCCCCATCGGGCGTCACGCCGACGGTCAGCGTCACGTCGACGACGAGCGGCACCATCACCTACAAGACGATCACCGCCACCGGCACGGTGGCGTTGGCCAGCAAGCTCTTCCCCTTCGTCTCGCTCGGCGTGACCAGCCGCACCCGCGTCCCGGTGATGTGACGGCAACCGCGCGCCGGGCGCCTGAGCTAAGCGACCCGGCCCGACGCGCCCCAGAGGGCGCGCAGGGGGCCGTCCGCGCCGTAGACCGGGTCCTTCGACGGATCCGGCACTTTCGCGATATCGGCGAGCGCGCTGGCGATATCGATCTCGCCGGCGCGTTTCTGGTCGAAACCGCCGGCCGCAGGGTAGGCGCCGACCACCAGCAGGTCGGCGCTTTGGGCCAGGCGCCTGTGCCCGGTACCCGCCGGCAGGATCGCGACGTCGCCGGCGCCGATGTCGAGCCGCTCGCCCGCCGCCCCGCCGAACTCGACCCGCGCGTCGCCGCGGGCGATGCCCAGCACCTCGTGCGCGCGGATGTGGAAGTGGCGGAACGGGTAGATGCCGTTGCGCCAGGATGAACCCCAGCCATTGGCGGCGAAGACTTCCTCGAAGATCGCCGCCGGATCGCCGGCCGGCTCCAGCCGCAGCGCGCCGCGATAGATGATCAGCGGCAGGCGCGGGTTGTTGGGCACCTCGGGGTCGGCCGCGAAGCGGAAGGTCAGCGGCTCGCGCGGCTGAAGCCGATCGGAAAACGGGATCAAGTCGGCGCGGCCCATGGCGACTCCCTTCGGCGGCATGCCACCGACGCGGCAGATCCCGGGCCGTTGCGGGCCGGTTCCGGAGCCTGGGACCGCGGGGCTGGCTTTTGCCTCAGAACGCTCTATAATACCCCGAGAAACAACAGAAAAGAGCCGGTACCCCCTCGGCCGGGCCAGATGACAACAAGCTCCCCAGCCCGTCGCGCGCGAGCGCTGATCGTTGCGTTCTTGTTTGCCCTTGCCGGTTGCTCAAGCGGCGATTCCGGCAATGTGCAGACTGAAGGCAATTACGACGCCGTCATGCGGCTTGCCGAGGGCGCGCGCGCCGGCGGCGACGCCGTCAACGCGCTCAGCATCTACCGCAAGGCCCGCGAGATGCGGCCGAGCGCCATCGAGCCGATCATCGGCCAGGCCGGCGCCATGGTCGAGCTGGGCGCCTACGAGGAGGCGGTCGCGGCCTACCAGGACGCGCTCAAGCTGGCGCCGTCGCATCCGGCGGCGCTGCGCGGGCTGGGCTCGGTCTTCATCGCGCTCGACCAGCCGGAGCTGGCCCTGGCGCAGTACGACTCGGCATTGCTCTCGGCGCCCGACGACCCGCGCGCCCTGACCGGCCGCGGCGTGGCGCTCGATCTGCTGGGCCGTCACGAGGAGGCGCGCACATCCTATCGCAGCGCCTCCGAGCACGCGCCGCAATTCGTGCCGGCGCGCAACAATCTCGGCCTGTCGCTGATCGTCGGCGGCTACTACGACGAGGCGATCGCCATCCTCACCCCGATCGCCAACAGCGCGTCGCGGGTGCGCGGCAACCTGGCGCTGGCCCACGGCATCGCCGGCGACATGGCCCAGGCCAGCCGCTGGCTGCGCGCCGACTACGACAGCGAGAGCGCCGCGCGCCAGCTGGTGTATTTCGGCCAGCTGCGCACGTTGTCGATTCCCGAGCGCGCCGCCAGCCTGCGCAACAACCCGCAATACTTCCCGCGGCCGGCGCCGTCGCGGCGGCCGGCGCCCTGAGGCCTCAGCCGAGCACCGCGAAGCCGCCGTCGACCGGGATCGCCGCGCCGGTGACGAAATCGGAGGCCGGGCTGGCGAGGAACACGGCGATGCCCGCCATGTCCTGCGGCGTGCCCCAGCGTCCCGCCGGGGTGCGCGACAGCACGCGCTCGTGCAGGCCCGGCACCTCGCGGCGCGCGTTGCTGGTCAGCTCGGTGTCGATCCAGCCCGGCAGCACGGCATTGACCTGGATGTTGTCCTTGGCCCAGGCGGTGGCGCAGACCTTGGTGAACTGCACGATGCCGCCCTTGCTGGCGGCGTAGGCCGGCGTGTACGGCGCGCCGAAGATCGACATCATCGAGCCGATGTTGATCACCTTGCCGCCGCCGGTCTTCTTCATCTCGGGGTGGGCGAGCTGGCTGCACACCATGGCGCTGGTCAGGTTGGTGTTGAGCACCAGCGTCCATTCCGCCACGGAGATCTCGTGCGGCGGCTTGCGCACGTTGATGCCGGCGTTGTTGATCAGGATGTCGAGACGGCCATGCTGCGTCACGGCGTGCGCCACCATCGCCGCGCACTGCTTCTCGTCGTTGACGTCGACGACGACCGACGAGGCCTCGGCGCCGGTGCCCTTCAGCGCCGCGACCGCCGCCTCGTTCTTCTGTGTGTTGCGGCCGGCGACGACGATGGCGGCACCTGCCTCGGCCATGCCGCGCGCCATGCCCAGGCCGATGCCGCCGTTGCCGCCGGTCACCACGGCGACCTTGCCCTTCAGATCGAATGCGCCTGCCATGAGTTCCTCGCTCTATTGCGCTGCCACTGCCGCGGATTGCGGCGCGCAGCTGGGCCGCCGCTCGCGCCACGATGTGGCGCGCTCGTAGGCGTGGCCGGCGCGCAGCACGCGCGCCTCGTCGAATGGCCGGCCGACGAGCTGCAGGGCCAGCGGCAATCCGCCCCCGCCATAGCCGCAGCACAGGCTGAGCGCGGGATGGCCGGTGATGTTGAACGGCACGGTGATCGGCGCGGCGCGGCGCAGCGGCGAGGTGTCGACATCCTCCAGCCGCTGCGCCGGCGCCAGGATCGTGGCGCCGGCCAGCAGGTCGACGCCCTGCAACGCCCGGTCGACCGCCGCCATGAGCTCGCGCCGCAGGCGCTGGCCCTGCACGTAGTCCTCGCCGGTGATGAAGGCGCCGACCATCAGCCGCTCGCGCGTGACGCGCGCGTACAGATGCGGGCGCGTGCGCAGATCGTGGGCGTGCACCGCGAAGCCCTCGGCGCCGCAGATCGCGCGGTAGGCGGCCTGGAACAGCGACATGTCAGGCAGCTCGACCTCGACGATGCGCGCGCCCAGCCGCGAGAGCTCGTTGAGCGCCACCTCGATGCCGGTTGCCATGTCGTCGCTCGCGCCGTCGCTGAAATTGCGCACGTAGCCGATGGTCAGGCCGCCAACGCCGCCCGCGAGCGCCGCGGCGTAATCGGGCACGGCCAGGTCGGCCGAGCCGGGATCGGCCGGGTCGAAGCCGGCGAGCGCGCCCAGCGACAGGGCGCAATCCTCGACCGTCCAGCAGAGCGGGCCGACATGGTCGAGGCTGAACGACAGCGGCGCCACGCCGCGGCGGCTGACGCGGCCATAAGTCGGCTTGATGCCGGCGACGCCGCAATAGGCTGCGGGCAGGCGGATCGAGCCGCCGGTATCAGTGCCCAGTGCCAGCGGCAGCATGCCCGACGCGACGGCGGCGCCCGAGCCGCTCGAGGAGCCGCCGGTGAAGCAGGCGCGGTCCCAGGGATTGCGCGCCGGCGGGAAGGGCAGGTCGAAGGCCGGCCCGCCGGTGGCGAATTCGTGCGTCGCCATCTTGCCGAGCAGCACGCCGCCGGCCGCGTGCAGCAGGTCGGCGACATGCGCATCCTTGGCCGGCACGTTGTCGATCAGCAGCTGCGAATGGCAGGTGGTGCGGATGCCTGCCGTATCGATGATGTCCTTCAGACCGTAGGGCACGCCGTGCAGCGGTCCGCGCCAACGGCCCGAAGCGATCTCGCGATGGGCGCGCTCGGCGTCTTGACGGGCGCGCGCCTCGGTCAGCAGCACGAAGGCGTTGAGCGCGGGATCCCAGGCGCGGATGCGCTCCAGCGTCGCCTCGAGCAGCTCGACCGGCGAGAGGGTCCGAGCCTGCAACGCCCGTCCGGCGCCGGCGATCGTCAGGCTGGCGGGATCGGCGCTCATCGCGCGTCTTCTGCCGGCGGCGGCGGTCGATGGATGAAGGCCGGCTCCTCGTCGTAGCGCCAGGGCCGGCGCAGCTCGTCCATCATCTGGCGCACCACCTTGAAAGCATCGAACATCGCCTGCTCTCGGTCCGCCGGCACGACGATGCCGGCCAGGCGCAGCGACGCCTCGTAGTCGGCGCGCAGATCCTGCTCGCTTCTCATCCGGATTCCTCCTCGCGTCAGGCGGCCGCCTTCAGGATATCCGCGGCCTTCTCGCCGACCATGATGCTGGGTGCATTGGTATTGCCCGAGGGCATGGTCGGGAAGATCGAGGCGTCGGCGACGCGCAGGCCTTCCAGCCCGTGCACCTTGAGCTTGTCGTCGACGACGCAGTTCGGTCCCGGCCCCATGCGGCAGGTGCCGATCGGATGATAGGCGGTCTGCGAGTTGTTGCGGATCCAGCCCAGGATCTGCTCGTCGGTTTCGACCTCCTTGCCCGGCGAGTGCTCGTCGCCGCGATAGGTGTCCATCGGCGCCGCCTCGACGATCTTGCGCATCATGCGGAAGCCGTCGACCGTGGTGCGCTGGTCGATCGGATCGCCGAGGAAGTTGAAGCGGATCGCCGGCTGGGCGCGCGGATCAGCCGAGCGGATGTGGATCGAGCCCAGGCTCTCGGGGCGCAGCTGGTAGCAGGCCACGGTCATCGACGGGAAGTCCTGCAGCTTGCGCTGCTTGGGATCCTTGATCGAGTAGGGCACCAGGTGCATCTGCACATCGGGTGTCGCGAGCTCGGGCCGCGTGCGCAGGAATGCCAGCACCGGTGCCGAGGGCAGGCTGAAGAATCCGCCGCCGGAGGTCATGTATTTCAGCGCCTGGCCGACGGCGCCGATGCCGCGCGCCATGTGGTTGTAAGACACCGCCGGCACCTTCACGCGCCAGACGATGCGGGCGTTGAGGTGATCGCGGAAATTCTCGCCCACCGCCGGAAGCTCGTGCTTCATCTCGATGCCGTGCTTCTTCAGGATCTCGGGGTTGCCGATGCCCGAGAGCTCGAGAATCTGCGGTGACGCCACGCCGCCGGCAGAGATCACGACCTCGCGCCCGGCGCGCGCCGTGTGCACCTGGCCGGCGCGCTCGTACTCGACGCCGATGCAGCGCTTGCCCTCGAGCAGCACCTTGTTGATGTGCGCCTCGCAGATCACCGTGAGGTTGGGCCGCTTCATCGCCGGCTCGATATAGCAGTGGGCCACGCTCATGCGCCGGCCCTTCCAGATGCTGGCCTGGGTCTTGACGACGCCTTCCTGGTCCTCGCTGTTGTAGTCCGCGTTGAGCTTGTAGCCGGCGGCGACGGCGGCCCGGAACAGCGCGTCGTAAAGCGGATTGCGGTCGGGAACTTCCGACACCTTCAAGGGCCCCGCCGTGCCACGGCCGTTCTTGCCGCCTTTCTCGTAATGCTCGATGCGCGTGAAGAGCGGCGCCACGTCCTGCCAGCTCCAGCCGCGATTGCCCAGCTGGGCCCAGGTATCGTAGTCGAGCGGCTGGCCGCGCACCCAGACCAGCCCGTTGATCGAGCTCGAGCCGCCCAGCAGCTTGCCGCGCGGCACGGGAATCTCGCGGTTGGCGGTGCCCGGCTCGGGATCGGACTGGTAGAGCCAATTGGCTTCGGGGCTGTTGATCAGCAGGCCGAAGCTGATCGGGTACCGCGCGTAGCGGTGGCTCGCCTTGCCGGCCTCCAGCAGCAGCACGCGCGAGCGGCCATCCTCGGTCAGCCTTGCCGCCAGCGCGCCGCCGGCGGAGCCTGCGCCGACGATGATGTAGTCGTACTGGATGTCGGCGCTGGCGTTCATGGCGTTCGGTCCCGGTTCTGCGCTGTTCGTTGCCGGCAGCCTAGCGCGCTCTCCTGGTTTCACAAGCTCGCCGCGGATGCTTCAAACTGCCGGCGCAGGCTTGCGCGGGCGGCATTGCCCGCGTCGCGATCCCAGCAATTGACGATCGCCACGCGGAACCCGCCAGGCGGCATGGCGTGCAGATGCGCGGCCCGGTCCTCGTGGAAGGTGATCTGCACACTGGAGATGGCGGCTTGCCGCGTCAGCTCGTCGATCATGGCGGCCGGTGGATGGCGGTAGCGCCGACCGTGCGGCAGGAAGAGCACTACGCTGTATCCGGTGCGCCGTCGGCTGTCGTCGAAACGCCACGCGCGCTTCTCATAGAGCCGCACCACCGCCTCGACCCAGCCTTCGCCGTAGAGATCGGGCCACTGGTCGGCGAAGCGCAGATGCACCTCGATGATGCGTCCGCCGATGCTCTCGAGGTTGACCATGCCGCTGTAGCCCTTGAGGTGCCTGCGGCACCAGGCGCCGCACCATCGCTCGACCGCTTCGTTGGCCTCGGCGTGCACTGTCCAGTGATCGAAGGTGCCATCGCCTGCCGACTCGCCGGTGGCGTGGCGCCACCATCGCGGCTCGCCGTCGAGCACTGCGACGTCGGTGCTGACGTGATCTCCCGTCAGCAAGCTTGTCCAGAAATGACCGGCGGTCTGTGCTTCCCTGTAGTCCTCGGCCGAGGCGATGACGCGGCTGCCCACGCCCATGCCCTTGAGATTGTAGATCGGCTTGGAGAAGACCGGGAACGACGGCGGGTCGACGCCATGCGGCGCGGCGTCGAGTCCCTGGCTGCGAGCCACCGCGAGCTTGTCGTAGACCCAGCGATGATCGGGGTTCCACATCCACGCGTCGCTGTCCTCGGTGGGAATCAGCACGTCGTCGGGGCAGGGCACATCAACAAAATACTGCATGCGCCAGGGATCGATCTCGGCGATGGGCATCACCATATTAGCGACGCTTGTGTCGCCTGGCGCAAGCGCGTGCTCACAGGAACCTGACACGGCGCGGTTGCATCCGGCCGCGACCGGAGCCCTGGAACCCGCTATCGTGGATGACGTTTGCGTCGTTGCTGCGCCAGCGGAGGCGATGTGTTGAACCGGTTCCTGGCGATCCGCGCCTTCAGTGAAGCGTTGGCCGCGCCGCTCTCAGCCGAAGACCAGACCGTGCAGTCGATGCCCGACGTCAGCCCGACGAAGTGGCATCTGGCGCACACGACCTGGTTCTTCGAAACCTTTGCGCTCAAGCCCTTCGTGGCGGGCTATCGCGTCTTCGACCCTGCGTATCACTATCTCTACAATTCCTACTACGAGGCCGAGGGCCCGCGTCATCCGCGGCCGCAGCGCGGCCTGCTGTCGCGACCCGGCGTACCGGAGATCCTCGCCTATCGCCGCCATGTGACCGAGGCGATGGCGCGCGCCCTCGATCGCGCCGAAGTAACCAACACACCGCTCGGACCGATCGTCGACCTCGGACTGCATCATGAGCAGCAGCACCAGGAATTGCTGCTCATGGATATCAAGCACGTGCTGTCGATCAATCCGTTGCGCCCGGCCTATCGCGCCGACCTGCCGCAATGTGACAGCAAAGCGCCGGCACTCGAGTGGCTCGCCTTCGAGGGCGGGCTGGCCGAGATCGGCCACCAGGGCCATGGCTTCGCCTTTGACAATGAAGGCCCGCGCCATCGCGTGTGGCTCGAGCCCTTCCGGCTGGCCGCGCGCCTGTCGACCTGCGGCGAGTACGCGGCCTTTGTCGACGACGGCGGCTATCGCCGCCCGGAGTTCTGGCTCTCGGCCGGTTGGACGTTCGTGCAGGAACGCGACTGGCAGGCGCCGCTCTACTGGGAGAAGCGCGACGGCGCCTGGCACGTCTTCACGCTGGGTGGCCTGCGGGCGATGAACGCCGACGAGCCGGTGTGCCACGTCAGCTTCTACGAGGCGGCGGCCTTCGCCAAATGGGCGGGCCGGCGTCTGCCGCGCGAGGCCGAGTGGGAGCGTGCGGCCGCCTCCGTGGCGATCGACGGCAACACCGCCGATTCGGGCGCGCTGCATCCGCTGGCGGCCGGTGGCGCGGGCCTGTCGCAGATGTTCGGCGACGTCTGGGAGTGGACCGCCAGTCCCTACGTCGCTTATCCGGGCTTCCGCGAGCCGGCGGGAGCGATCGGCGAATACAACGGCAAATTCATGTCCAACCAGATGGTGTTGCGCGGCGGCTGCGCCGTGACGCCGCCCGGCCATCTGCGGGTCACCTACCGCAATTTCTTTCCGCCTGATGCGCGCTGGATGTTCGGCGGCATCCGCCTTGCCGAGGATGCATGATGACCACCAGCCCGCTGCACAACCTGGCGCAAGCCGCCGCCGTCGCCGATCGCGAGGAGTTCGAACGCGCTGTGCTCGACGGCCTGTCGCGCGCGCCGCGCGCGATTCCCGCGAAGTACCTCTACGATGCGCGCGGCTCGCAGCTGTTCGACCAGATCTGCGAACTGCCGGAGTACTACCTGACGCGCACCGAGACCGCGATCCTGCGCGGCTGTGCGGCCGAGATCGCCGAGCTCGCAGGCCCGGGCCGCGCGCTGATCGAGTACGGCAGCGGCTCGAGCGTGAAGTCGCGCCTGCTGCTCGATGCGCTGCGCGATCTTGCCGTCTACGCACCGATCGACATCTCGCGTGACCATCTCGACACGACGGCCGATCAGCTGCGGCGCGACTATCCCGGGCTGCGGGTCGAGCCGGTGTGCGGCGACTACATGGCGATCGCGACGCTGCCTGACTCGGTGCCCTCGGCGCGCCGTCTGGGATTCTTCCCCGGCTCGACGATCGGCAACCTCACGCCGGACGAGGCCAGGGACTTCCTGCAGCGTGCGCGTGCGCTGGTCGGTGGCGGCGGCGCCATGGTGA
This sequence comes from Alphaproteobacteria bacterium, assembly GCA_019635875.1. Classification (NCBI taxonomy): domain Bacteria; kingdom Pseudomonadati; phylum Pseudomonadota; class Alphaproteobacteria; species Alphaproteobacteria bacterium. Next base: position 444,929 of record JAHBYP010000005.1, on the reverse strand, counting down.
TCGGCGTCGACCTGCGCAAGGATCCGGCGCCGCTGCACGCCGCCTACAACGACAGCGCCGGAGTCACGGCCGCCTTCACGCTCAACCTGCTGCGGCGCATGAACCGGGAGCTCGACGCCACGCTCGATCTGTCGGGTTTCGCGCACGAGGCCTACTACAACGAGGAACTGGGCCGCATCGAGATCTACGCCCGCAGCCTGCGCTCGCAAACGGCGATGGTCGCGGGCTGGCGCTTTATGTTCGCGGCAGGCGAACGCATCCACACCGAGTACTCCTACAAGTACGACGATCGGACATTCGGAGCACTCGTAGACGGCACGGGCTTCGACATCGGCCGCACCTGGTGCGACGATGACAAGTTCTTTGCGGTGCATTACCTCGTTGCCGATTCGCAGGCGGGCTGATCACATGCGGCTCCCGAGCCGCGGAGCGATCGTCCGATGTCCAAGCGCAAGAACGTCCTGCTGATTGTCGTCGACCAATGGCGCGGCGAGCTGCTGCCGAAGCTCGGCGCGAAATTGCTGCGCTTGCCCAACATCGACAGGCTCTCAGCCGAAGGCGTCACCTTCCGTCATCACTTCACGCAGGCGGTGCCCTGCGGGCCAGGCCGCGCCAGCCTGCTCACCGGCCAGTACCTGATGAACCATCGCGCAGTGCAGAACACCATCCCGCTCGATTCGCGCTTCACTAACCTCGCGCACGAGCTGCGCAAGGGCGGCTACGATCCGGCGCTGGTCGGCTACACCACCACCACGCCCGATCCGCGCACCACCGGGCCCGACGATCCGCGCTTTCTCGTGCTCGGCGACATCATGGACGGCTTCCGCCCGGTGGGGGCCTTCGAGCCCTATCGCGACGCCTATTTCGGCTGGGTCGAAAGCCAGGGATACAGGCTGCCGGAGAATCGCGAGGACATCTGGCTACCGGACGGAGCGGCGGCGGGCGAGAGCGGCGCCACCGCGCGGCCCGCTCGCATCCCCAAGGAGCTGTCGGACACCGCCTGGTTCACCGAACGGGCGCTGTCCTATCTGCGCGGCCGCGGAGGCAAGCCGTGGTTCCTGCATCTCGGCTACTACCGCCCGCATCCGCCCTTCGTCGCAGCGGCGCCGTATAACGCGATGTACGATCCGCGGGACATGCCGGCGCCGCTGCGCGCGGCGAGCGCGGCCGAGGAGGCCGGGCAGCATCCGTTGCTGCGCTACTACATCGAGAACATCAGGCAATCGAGCTTCTTCCAGGACGGCCAGGGTCTGGGCAGCGCAATGACGGATGCCCAGGTGCGCCAGATGCGCGCCACCTACTACGGCCTGATGAGCGAGATCGACGACCAGCTCGGCCGCGTCTTCGAGTTCCTCCAGCAGACCGGACAGTGGCAGGACACGCTGATCGTCTTCACCTGCGATCATGGCGAGCAGCTCGGCGACCACCACCTCCTGGGCAAGATCGGCTACTGCGACGAGTCCTATCGCATCCCGATGATCATCCGCGATCCGTTGGCCGAGGCGAACGCCTCGCGCGGCAGCATCGTCGAGCGGCACTTCACCGAGACGATCGACACCATGCCCACCATCCTCGAGTGGCTTGGGCTGGGCGTTCCACGGCAATGCGATGGCCGCTCGCTGCTGCCGTTCTGTCACGGCGCGCCGCCGGCCGACTGGCGTAGCGAGGTCCACTACGAGTTCGACTTCCGCGACCTGCACTACAGCCAGCCGGAATCGGCACTGGGCGTGCCGATGGATCGCTGCAGCCTCGCGGTGGTGCAGGACCACGACTGCAAGTACGTGCACTTCGCCGCGCTGCCGCCGCTGTTCTTCGACCTGCGCGCCGATCCCGGCCAGTTCGTCAACCGCGCCGACGACCCGGCCTACGCGGCGAAGGTGCGCCACTACGCCCAGAAGATGCTCGACTGGCGCCTGGGTTTCGCCGAGCGCACTCTGACCGGCTATCGCGCCACGCCGGAGGGCCTGCAGGTCCGCGCCGCCTGAGCCCTTTCCTTGGTCGGGGCGCGCCACTCCAGTGGCGCGGTGGACTGCAAGACGCGTCACCGGAGTGGCGCGCCCCCAGCCTCACAGCGTCTTCAGGTATTCGATCAGGTCCCGCCGCTGCGGCTCGCTGAAGGCGGGGCCGATCACGCCCGAGGGCAGCCTGGTGACGTCCCGCTCGGTGCCTTCGAAGGAATGGCCGCGGTTGCTGTTGGCGAGGCTGCGCGTATCGAACTCGGTCAACCCGGAGGGGCAGCGATCGCCCGGCTCGGCCACGAGGCCGACCTTCCCGGGATCGAACTGGCGGCTGCCGACGCAGAAGCGCGTCGGCCGCTGGTCCTGCGGCTTGAGCAGGTCGTCGAGCGTCGGGACGGAGCCGTTGTGCAGGTAGGGCGCGGTGGCCCAGACGCCGTCGAGCGGGCGCGCACGATAATGCGGCACGACAGTGATGCTCGAGCGGCCATCGATGGTGTTCACCCGGAAGGTCTGCCTGTTGGGGCAGTTGCGACGCGGCCCGCGCATCTGCCTCTCGAGCTCGGGCGGCACCGGCTTGCCGGCCAGCCGCTGGTCCTCGAACCACTGGTCAATTGTGCGATCGACGACGGCCATTAGCGCGAGCGCGAAGTTCGCGTTCGGGCCCGCCGAGGCGGGCAGGCCGCAATCGCCCTTGGCGTTCAGGACCGCGATCGGATCGAGGCCCAGCTCCGGCGGCAAGCGGACCTGGCGCGTGGTCAGGACCAGCGCTTGCTGCGGATCCGTGCCCATGTCCGCTACCGGCTTCTCGACGACCTTGTAGTACTGGCGGTCGCCGACCCTTATCCAGTTGTCGGCGTCCCAGAAGGAGCCCGTCGGCCAGGTCTTCGTGAGATCGCCGTCGCGCACCGGGCCGCGATGGCATTCGGCGCAATGGGCGCGGTACAGCTCGCGCCCGCGATCCACCATGTCGGCCCTGATCGACCACGCGGCGTCGCCCTTGAACTTGTCGGCGACATCCGACCATCGGGGCGCGACAAGGCCCGCGAAGGCGCGTCTGGCATGAACGCCGTCCATCGGGCCGCGCAGCAGCTCCTCGAAGCGATGGATGTTCATCATGTCGACGGAGGAACGGAAGACGGGGTTCCTGCTCCTGCCGTTCATGTTGACCTTGGCGTTGACGCCCAGCGCCTCGCCGGCATTGCGCACCAGCTCGTTGAAGATCGAGCCGTCGTACTGCGCCCAGCTGAACCACGGCGTGTCCCAGATCGGCGGGAAGCTCACCGGCGCGTCGAGGCGCGCGAAGTTGGGCGCCAGGCCGTCGGGCACGACGCGGCCGCGCGGCCCCTGGTTGGGCGTGCCGGGCTGCGCCTGCGTCAGTGCCTCGGGCGGCAGGAGATTCTCGAAGAAGACCTGGTTGCCGATACGATTCAGCGCATCGAGCCGGCCGAAGCCTTCATCGAGGCTCTCCCAGTTGAAGCGCCGCTGCACCTGCAGCGTCCATTCGAGGTTGAGGCCGATCCTGGCGAGCGCCGCGCGCAGCTCCGCCTCGATCTCCTGGTCGCTCCGGGTCTTCCATTCACCGCCGCGGCTGCGCACGGCGTCGGCGAAGCGGCTCAGCCGGAACGGCAGCTCGAGCGTGTAGAGGATGGCCAGGCCCGTGGCCTTCTCCAGCTTCCCGAGATCGATCATCGCCGGCCCGCCATCGAAGCGGATGCTGACGTTCCTGTACTCGATGTGGCCGGTGTGGCAGGCGGCACAGGTGAAGCCGAGCTGCGCCGGATAGGGCCGGCCGGTTTCGGGATCGATGCCGCCGGGAAGGCGGGCGAAGCCGACGGGCAGGCCGTCGTCGTTCGTCGGCACGTCGCCCGGCCATCCGGGATCGGCGAGGCCGCCGCGGCTGTAGCCGAACTGCTCGGCCTTGGCGACGAAGTCGCGCGACGAGGGGCTGTCGATGAAGCCAAAGCGCCTGAGATAGTCGATGTCGGCGAGGCGGCCGCGATCGAACAGCGTCACCCTCGGCTGCTCGAGGCTGACGAAGAAATCGTAGGGAACCGGGAAGGTCGCGGTGCCCTGCGAGGCGTGGTGGAACCAGTAGCGCTGCCGGCCCGTCCAGTTCTGCTCGAGCCAGTGACGCTCGGTGATCGTGCTGCGTTCGGGAAGCGGCGGCGGCAGGCCGTTCGCCGCGCCGGCCAACGCAACGAGCTTCGCGCGCACCGATTCGGGCGCGTAGGACACCGCAGCGAGAAGCGCGAGGCCGAGGCAGGCCAGGGGCAGCACCCACCATTTGAAGACCCGGACCGCGAAGCCGAACACTGCCCGCATAAGCTCCCCCGACGAACACTTCCGTCCGGCAGGCTATACAACCGCCAGAAAAGGGGAAGCGCCGAGGCGATTCGTTGTTTCGCCCGCAGCGCACGCTGTATGGTCCCGGCCGATTGCTTGGTGACGAGGCGTGCGGGATATGGCGGCGATTACAGTGGCGGATGTGCGAGCGGCGGTGCCCGACATGACGGGCGAGGTCGCCGTCAGGGGCCTCGCCGGCACGGTCGAGGTGATGCGCGATACCTGGGGCGTGCCGCATATCCGCGCCCGCGGCGCCGACGACGTCTTCATCGCGCTGGGCTTCGTGCACGCGCAGGATCGCCTGTGGCAGATGGATGCCACGCGACGGCGCGGCCTGGGGCGCTGGGCGGAGTGGGTCGGCCCGTCGGGAGTCGCCGCCGACCGGCTGGCGCGCCAGCTCGACGGCGAGGGCGCGGCGAAGCGCGACTACGACGCGCTGCCGGCCGAGACGCGCGGCATGCTCGAGGCCTATGCCGCCGGCGTGAACGCCTTCATCGCGCGCGGCATCTTTCCCATCGAGTACAAGCTGCTCGACCAGGCGCCCGAACCGTGGCGGCCGCAGGACGCCATCGCCGCGATGCGCCAGCGCGGGTTTCTGATGGGCTCGGTGTGGTTCAAGCTGTGGCGCGCCGCGGCGCTGCGCACCATCGGCGCCGAGCAGATCTCGAAGCTGCGCTACGACGATGGCGGCCGCGAGCTGCTGTGCATCCCGCCCGGTGCCGAGGCACTGCGCTGGATCGCCACCTTGCGGGAGCTGACGCCGGCAATCGAGGCGGTGGCGGCGCTCGGCGCGCCCGACTCTACCGGCGGCGGCAGCAACAACTGGGCGCTGGCGCCATCGCGCACCGCGGCCGGCCGGCCGCTGCTGGCCGGCGATCCGCATCGCCAGTTCGAGTTGCCCAGCATGTACGCGCAGACGCACATCGCCTGCGACGCCTTCGACGCCCTGGGCTTCAGCGTGCCCGGCGTGCCGGGCTTTCCGCATTTCGGCCACAACGGCCATGTCGCGTGGTGCGTTACGCACGCCTTCGCCGACATCCACGACCTCTTCGTCGAGCGCTTCCAGGACGATGCCGGGCGCTACGAATTCAAGGGCGAGTGGCGGCCGACGATCCGGCGCACCGAGTCGATCGCCGTGCGTGGCGCTTCGCCAGTCACAGTCGATGTCGTCGCCACGCACCACGGCCCGGTGATCGCCGGCGATCCGGCGAAGGGCGCGGCGCTGACCCTGCGCTCGGTGCAGTACGCCGACGCCGACCGGTCGCTGGCCTGCCTGCTGCCGATGCTGAGGGCCAGGGACGTTGACAGCTTCTACGACGCCGCGCGCGGCTGGGGCCTGATCGACCACAACGTCGTCGCCGCCGACACCAGGGGCCGCATCGGCCATCTCGTGCGAGCAATCGTGCCGGTGCGGCCCAGGATCAATGGCTGGCTGCCGGTGCCGGGCTGGACCGGCGCGCATGAATGGCAGGGCAACGTGCCGTTCGAGCGCATGCCGCGCGTCGTCGATCCCAACGGCGGCGCGATCGTCACCGCCAACAACCGCTTCGTCGCCGACAACCATCCCGACTATCTCGCCACCGACTGCCATCCGCCGTACCGTGCGCGGCGCATCATGGACCGGCTGAACACGCTGCCGGCGGCCAGCCTGCCCGACATGCTGTCGATCCATGTCGACGATCTCAGCCTGCCGGGTCTGGAGATCCGCGACCGCATCGCCAAGGCGGCACCGAAGACGCCGGCGGGCCTTGCACTGCGCGACCAGATCGCGGCGTGGGACGGCCACATGGCGGCCCGCTCGGTCGCGGCCGGGCGCTACATCGACGTGCGCCGCGCGCTCACGCGCCTGCTGGCCGAACGCTCCGGCCTGTCGCGCGCCTCGTCCGATCCGCTGACCAAGGTGCCGCCCGGTGTGGTGCCGCTGATCCAGCTCTGGTGGACCCTGCCGGCGCTGCTGCGCGCCGACGACACCGGGTTGCTCGGCGGCGCGAGCTGGGCGGAGCTAATCGCGATGGGGCTCGACGAGGTGGCCGCGACCGATGCGCCGGCGACATGGGGCGAACGCCATCGCCCGCGCTTCGCGCATCCGCTGTCGGCGAGCTTTCCCGACGCGGCGTCCTTGCTCGATCCGCCAGCCGTCGATGTCGGCGGCGACGGCGACACGGTATGGGCCAACGGCACGCTGGCCTCGGCCGGCGTCGATGCCGCCTATGGCGCGATCGCGCGCTATGCCTACGATGTCGGCGCCTGGGACACCGGCTCGTGGCTGGTGTTCCACGGCGCCTCGGGCCATCCGGGCAGCCCGCATTACGTCGACCAGCTGCCGCTGTGGGGCAAGGGCGCGCTGATCCCCGCGCTCTATGCCTGGCCGCGCATCGAGGCGCTGGCCCGGACGAGACAGCGCCTCACGCCTTGAGAACTGCTCTGTCATCCCGAGCGCCAGCGAGGGATCTTTCCGGCAATCAAAGATCCCTCGCTGGCGCTCGGGATGACAGGTGCGCTCGACCTGTCATCTTAAGTGTATGTCATCGTTACGCTGCCGAACGGCCCGAAATCGGCGGTGTAGGTCTCGCCGGCTTTCGGCGCCAGCATGCCGGTGAGCGTGCCGGTGCTGATCATCTGGCCGGCCTTCATGCCGATGCCGGTGCGCGACAGCTCGTTGGCCAGCCAGGTCAGCGGCACCATCGGATGGTCGAGCGCCGCGGCCGCGGTGCCGCGCCGGCGCGGCACGCCGTTGCACAGCAGAACGACCTCCTGACCGGCGATGTCGCGGTTGCGCCAGTCGTCGATGGCCGGGCCGTAGAGGATCGTGCCGCTGCCCGATCCATCGGCGAGCACCGCCGGCAGCGGTGGAAACGTCTCGTCGTGCACGAAGCGGCACTCGGCCAGCTCGAGTCCGGGATGCAGCGACGCCACCGCGTCGGTGACCTCCTCGACGCTGTAGGTCCTGTCGCGCGGCGGCAGGTCGATGGCGAGCACCGCCTGATACTCGACCTCCGGAATCGGGCTGCATTGGCTGGCGCGCTCGACCGAGACCGGCGAAGTCCTGGTGGCGTAGACGCGACCGTAGATCGGCGAGTCGGTGCGCAGCTGCCGCTGCATCTCCTCCTTCTGTGCCGCGATCTTCCAGCCCAGCACCGGCCAGCCCAGTTCCTCCTCGACCATGCGCGCAATGCGATAGGCGGTCGCCTTGTCGGGTGGCACCAGCGCCGCGTCGAGTCCGCTCTGCTGTCGACCCTCGCGCCGTAGGCTCGCGAGCAATTCGGCCAGTTCGCGCTGACGGGAGACATCCATGATTCACCTCGATTGGGACGAGGCGACGCTTACCGCAAGGGCCATCCGGTCGCGACTCCGGGAAATCGCACCGCGGACTCTCGTTCCGTGATGCGGTCAAGCGGTACGCGGCGCGACATCCAATCGAACGATCACGCCGTCGAGCTTCGGCGACACCGGCGGGTAGTATTGCATCACCAATGGATCGTGGCCGGGCACGATGTGGTCGGGCGAGGCGGCGAGCTTCTCGGCGGTGCGGTAGGCATCGACCATTTCGCCGAGATTGTACGCAGTGCCGAAGAACCGGTTCTTCTGCATGTGCTCGTAGTAGTGCGAGGCGTCCGAGGCGAGCACGACCCAGCCGCGCCGGGTGCTGACGCGCACGATCTGCAGGCCCGGCGTATGGCCGCCGACATGATGCAGCGTGATGCCGGCCGCGAGATCGACCGCGCCGCTGTGCTGCTCGACGCGGCCCTTGAAGTTCAGGCGCACCATCCCGACCACGTCCTCGACCTCGAAGCTGTGGCCGAATTTCGGGTACTTCATGTAGGGCCCGGTGACGAAGCCCATCTCCTTGACCTGCAGGTGGAAGCGCGCGTTGGGGAACTTGTCGAAATTGCCGACATGGTCGTAGTGCAGATGCGTCAGCACCACGTCGGACACTTGCTCCGCGCTGATGCCGAGCTCCGCCATCGTTGTCACCGGGCAGCGCAGGAACTCGCGCTTGCGCCTGGCCGCGACGTCGGCGGTGAAGCCGGTGTCGACGGCGATCACGCGGCCCGCACCGCGGATCACCCAGGTGAAGTAGTCCATCGGCATCGGCCCGTCATGCGGGTCGCCGCCGATGAAATGGTCGGCGCGGCGCGCATCGCGGCGCGCGTAGCGGATGGCGTAGACCTCGTATTGCGGCAGCGCGTCGGCCATGGGCTCACCCGTTGCCCCGCAGCTGCGCCAGGCGATCGGGCGGGACCGTCGCGTCGACGCCGGCACGCTCCTGCTGCAGCTTCAGGATGCTGCGCGAATCGAGGTTTGCCCAGCCGCGGTTCAGCGCCTCGGTCATCTCCTCCAGGGTGAGGTTGGAAAGCCGCATCGGCACGCCGACCTCGCGGCCGAGCTGCGTGGCAAGCGACACGTCCTTGTGCGCATGGCGCAGCTGGAAGGCCGGCGGGTCGTAGGTGCCGGAGAGGAACTGGTCGAGCAGGCCGTCAAAGGTGCGGCGGCGGCCCAGCGCACCCTGGCGCACCGCCTCGAACAGGTCGGCGGGATCGACGCCGGCCTTGATGCCCATGGTGAAGACCTCCCCCAGCGCCACGGTGAGCGCATAGCCGGCGCAGTTGTGCACCAGCTTGGCCACGGTCGCCTGGCCGATGGCGCCGACATAGCGCACCTGGTCGCCCATGGCGTCGAGCGCCGCGCGATCGCGCTCGAAGATCGCCTTGTCGCCGCCGACCCAGATCGCGAGCTTGCCGGTAAAGGCGCCCTTGGGCCCGCCGCTGACCGGCGCATCGAACATGTGCGCGCCCTTGGCGGTGAAGGCCTCGTTGATCTTGCGCACCGTCGCGCGCGAATTGGTCGACAGGTCGAAGTACGACGCGCCGGCCTTGATGCCCGCCAGCAGGCCGTTTTCGCCCAGCGCCACCGCCTCGACCTCGGGCGGGCCGGGCAGCGAGGTCAGCACGACATCCGATGCCGCTGCGACGGCCTTGGGCGAGTCCGCCCAGGTGGCACCGGCGGCGATATGCTTGGCCGCGGCGTCGCGGCGCACGTCGTGCACCGTCAGCGAATGGCCGGCCTTCTGCACGTTTGCTGCAAGGCTGGCTCCCATGATTCCCAGTCCAACGAAACCAACGCGCATGGTGTGATCCTCCCGCGCGCGATCGTGCCCCTGTTCGACGGTGGCGGACAAGCGCGCACCCATGCATGCTGCGCGCGGGAGGGTGCCGAATTGCTTTCACAAGCTGTCGATCTGCGGGCCGAGGCCGACGAACTGCACCATCTGCTGTCGCCGCTCCCGGACTCCGACTGGAGTCGCGCCACGCGCTTCAAGGGCTGGACCCTCAACGACATCGTCGGCCACCTGCACATGGGCGACCTGATGGGCTACGCCTCGGCCACCGACGAGGCGGCATTCTTCGCCCTGCAGGCCGACATCAAGGCCAGGCGGGAGAGCGGACTGACGCGACTGGAGGATCAGCGGCAACGCCTGGGTGATCTCACGGACCGCGCCCTGCTGGCGCGCTGGCACGAGACGCTGGGCAAGCTCGCCGACACGCTGGGGGCACGTGCGCCTGACGATCGCCTGAAATGGGCCGGTCCCGACATGGGCGTGCGCATGTTCACCACGGCGCGCCAGATGGAGATCTGGGCGCACGGCCAGGCGATCTACGACATGCTGGGCATGGTGCGGCCGCGCTCCGACCGGCTGCAGAACATCGCCGTGATCGGCGTGCGCACCTTCGGCTGGACCTTCGCCAATCGCGGCGAGAAGCCGCCGGGGCCGGCACCCTATGTGCGCCTCGACGCACCGTCGGGCGCGGTCTGGGAATGGAACACGCCTAGCAGCGACAACGCGGTCGAGGGCGATGCCGAGGAATTCTGTCAGGTCGTGGCGCAGACGCGCCACGTCACCGACACCAGGCTCAGGGTGAGCGGCGAGACGGCGCGCGCCTGGATGGCGATAGCGCAATGCTTCGCCGGTCCGCCCGAGACTCCACCCGCGCCCGGCACGCGGCGGCGCGAAACCAAGGGATGATCATGAGCGATCTGGTATTGAAGGGCGGGCGACTGATCGACCCGTCGCAGGGCGTCGACAAGGTCACGGACATCGCGTTCGCCGGCGGCAAGGTCGCGGCGATCGGCGACAATCTCTCGGGCTCGGACTCGCGCAACGTTGCGGGCAGAATCGTCTGTCCCGGCCTGATCGACCTGCACACCCACGTCTACTGGGGCGGCACGTCGCTGGGCGTGGCCGCGGAATCGCTGGCGCGCAGCGGCGGCGTGACAACGTTCATCGACGCCGGCAGCGCCGGTCCGGGCAACTTCCACGGCTTTCGCGCGCACGTGATCGAGCCGTCGCCGGTGCGCATCCTGCCGTATCTCAACCTCTCGTTTCCCGGCATCTTCGCCTTCTCAAAGGCGGTGATGGTGGGCGAGGCGGCCGACATCCGCCTGCTCGACTTGCGCGAATGCGCCCGCGTGGCGCGCGAGAACGCCGACCTGGTGCTGGGCATCAAGGTGCGCGTCGGCAAGGGCGCCGGCGGCGACAACGGCGTGATGCCGCTCGATATGGCGCTCGAGGTCGCGGAGGAGGTGGGCCTGCCGGTCATGGCGCATCTCGACAACCCGCCGCCCTCGCGTCTCGAGGTGATCTCGCGTCTGCGCCGCGGCGACATCCTCACCCACTGCTTCCGCCCCTTCCCCAACGCGCCGGTGCGGAGCGACGGTCAGGTGCGCGAGGAGGTGGCGGCGGCGCGCGAGCGCGGCGTGCTGTTCGATATCGGCCATGGCGGCGGCTCGTTCGGTTTCGCCACGACGCGTGGCATGCTGGCCGCCGGCTTCCTGCCCGACGCGATCTCCAGCGACGTTCACAGCGTGTCGATCGAGGGTCCGGCCTACGACCTGCTGACGACGATGTCGAAGTTCCTCTGCCTCGGCGTCGACCTCGCCACGGTGATCAGGCTGTCGACTGCCGGCCCCGCCGCTGCGATCCGCCGTCCCGATCTCGGCACCTTGAAGCCGGGCAGCGTTGGCGAAGCCAGCATCCTCGAGCTGAGCCAGGGCGGCTTCGACTACGTCGATTGCATCGGCGAGCACCTGAGGGGCGACCGCCGCCTGCTTTCGACCGGCGTCGTGCTCGGCGGAAAATGGTGGCATCCGACGTAGAGTCTCCGTCGTCCTGAGCGCAGCGAAGGACCTGGCGGTGGTGCGATTGGTCGCCACGTTTCGAGGGCCGAGATACCGCAAGGTCCTTCGCTGCGCTCAGGACGACATCGTGGACAATACCCCCTGATTCCGCGCTCACTCCTTGCCGTCGGCAAGGGCATCGATGCCGATCTCGGCCCGCACCGCGTGGCTGGCTGCCGCCTTGGCGTCCTCCAGCGGGATGCCGGTAGCGTCGGCGATGCGCACGACGGCATTGAAGATCGCCGCCACGCCGGCAGCGTCGGCCAACGCCTCCTCGCCCAGCGCGCGCCGCACCGCGTCGCGGCAGGCGGCGAGGGCGCGCTCGTCGCCGCCAACCACGGCGGCGCCGAAATCCATCAGCAGCTTGCCCTGCGGCACGCCGCCGTCGCCGCTGCCGTCCATGACGACGGAGAAATCGTAACCGTGTCCCGTAAACTCGCCGCTCCCCCGGAGCAGGACCACATGGCTGGTGGTTCAATAGACGCAGCGGTTGAGCGCCGACAGGCGCGCCGCCAGCAGCTCGATCTGCGCGTGCGTCAGCGCCCGGTACTCGGTGCCATAGTCGCGCAGCTGCCGGTCCGGCAGGTACATCGCGGCGTCGAGGTCGAAAAAGCCGATGACTTCGGCCGGCACGAGGCTGAGCGCGCGGTGGATGTTCACGCCGGCGAGGCCGGCGTAGAGCGGCGGATCGTCGGGCCCGACATCCTCGGGCGCCAGGGTGGGCACCCAGGCCCGGTCGATGCGCGCGCCGGCCGGACGCTGTTGCGATGCTGCCCCTGGTCGCGGTTCGGGCAGGTCGCGCGGCGCCCGCCCCAGTCCCTGCTCGAACGTATCGACGGCAATGACCGTGGCGATCACGCCGACCAGCTCGACGTAACGCTCCACGGCCAGCCCCTGGTCCAGCAGGCCGTCCAGCCAGCTTCGCGACAGACGCCCGGAATCGGTGCGAATGCGGTGGACGGCTTCCACGACGAGCGGGTCCAGGGCGCCCAGGCTGTCATGCGAGCCTGCGACGGCGCCGGCAGTCAGCGCCTGCGCGCGTTCGGCACACAGCCGGCAACGCATCGCCTGGCGCGCCTCGGCGGCGATCGCCACGCGCTCGGCGCCGGTCCACCACGTGCCGGGCGCGGCCAGGCGCGCCCGGGCGCGGTCCTGGGCCTCGGTCAGTTCGGTGCGCATGGTTCGTGCGGTGGCATGGGCGCACGTTAGTCCGACGCCAGCCGCCAACACAACAATGTCGCCGCGTGTGTTGGATCCAGGCAGGCGCAGTCGCGACTGCGTCAAATGGATTCGACGCGGGCCGGTTCCATGGTTCATCTAGGTGGATGGCCATCCATCCGATCGTCCGCTTTCCCGATCCGCGGCTGCGGCAGAAGGCGGCCGAGGTCACCGCATTCGACGATGCGCTGAAAGCGCTGGCCGCCGACCTGCTCGATACCATGCGCGCGGCGCCGGGCGTCGGCATCACCGGCCCGCATATTGGCGTCATGCGGCGCGTCGTCGTGATCGAGCTGGGCGGCGATGTGCGCGTCTACGTCAATCCGGTGGTCGAATGGTCCTCGCCCGAGACGACGCGCATCGCCGAGGGCAGCATCTCGATGCCCGGAATCAACGAGGAGGTCGAGCGGCCTGCCAAGGTGCGCGTGCGTTTCCGCGATCTCGATGGCGTGCAGAAGGCCGAGGAGGCGGACGGCTTCCGCGCCACCTGCCTGCAGCACGAAATCGACCAGCTCAACGGCATCTTCTGGATCGACCGGCTGTCGCGGCTGAAGCGCGACCGTCTCACCAAGCGGTTCGCCAAGCTCGGCCGGCCTTGAGCAGTTGCCGTATCGAGTGCTTTGCTGGGGCAAATCGAAGCGCCTCTGTCATCCCGAGCGCAGCGAGGGATCCAGGGAGTCATCCTGGATCCCTCGCTGCGCTCGGGATGACAGGAGGCTCAACTTGCCGGATGTTGCTTTGGTGCGGATGAACCCGAGGAGGAATGCCCGATGATCAAGCGCAAGCAGCGCGTCGCCATGCGCGACCTGTCGACCATGCCGGCGGCCGATCGCGAGATCGTCGAGAAGAACTCGATGAACGGCCAGATCTTCAACATCTTCAAGGTGCTGGCCAACCATCCGCAGCTGGTGAAGCGCTGGACGCCGTTCGCCGGCCATGTGCTCAGCAAGCAGACCCTTCCGTTCCGCGATCGCGAAATGCTGATCCTGCGCATCGGCTGGCTGAACCAGGCCGAGTACGAGTTCGCCCAGCACGAGCTGATCGCGAAGCGCGGGGGGCTGAGTGACGCCGACATCGAATGGATCAAGACCGGCCCGGACGCCGGCTGGAGCGAAAAAGAGCGCGCGCTCCTGCAGGCGGCCGACGACCTGTTCGAGCACTCCGTCGTGGCCGACACGACCTGGGCGATCCTGTCGAAGAGCTACTCGACCGAGCAGATGATGGACATCGTCTTCACCATCGGCCAGTACAACCTGGTGTCGTGGGCGCTCAACAGCTTTGGCGTGCCGCTCGACGATTTCCTGCCGAAGAAGGGCTGACGCCATGAAGTTCGGCGTCACCGTCGTCCCGCGCATCTCCGACTGGCGGCTGTTCGTCGATCTGGAGAACATGGGCTACGACGCCGCCTGGGCGGCCGATTCCCAGATGCTCTATTCCGACTGCTACGCCACCTTGTCGCTGGCGGCGGCCAACACCTCGCGCATCCGGCTGGGCACCGGTGTTTCCGTGGCCGGCACGCGGCTGGCGCCGGTGACCGCGCATTCCATCGCCTCGATCAACCAGCTCGCGCCGGGCCGCACCTTCATCGGCATGGGCACCGGCCACACCGCGATGCGGGTGATGGGCAAGGACCCGGTGAAGGCCAGGGAGTTCCGCGAGTACCTGCGGGTGCTGCGCGCGTTGTTGCACGGCGAGGAGGTCGACTACCCGCTGCTGGGCGAGACCAACGACATCCGCTTCCTTCATCCCAAAATGGGCTTCGTCAATGTCGAGCAGCCGGTGCCGATCTACGTCGCCGCCGACGGTCCGCTGGCGCTGAAGACGGCGGGCGCCTATGGCGACGGCCGAGTCTGCTCGCACAACCAGACCAAGGCGCGCCTGCTGCAGAGCCTCGATACGATGAAGGAGGGCGCCAAGGCGGCGGGCCGCGCGTTCCCGAAGGATTTCTATACCGCGGCGCTGGGCTATGCCTGCGTGCTGCAGCCGGGCGAGAAGATCAACTCCGACCGGGTGATCGACGAGGTCGGGCCGATGGCGATCGCCTCGCTGCATTACTGGTGGGAAGCCTACATGAAGGACGGCGACACCAGCACCGTGGCGCATCGCTGCCGCGACCTGTGGGAGGAGTATCTCGCTTTCACGCAGAAGATGGATGTGCCGGCAGCCAAGCGCTACCAGCAGGTCCATCTCGGCCACTGCGCCTTCGTGCCGCCGGAGGAGCGGCGCTTCGTGACCGAGGAGCTGATCCGCTCGACCGGCGGCCTGGTCGGCACGCCCGAGGAGATCATCACCGCGTTGCGCGAACGCGAGGCGATGGGCCTGAGCGAGATCACGCTGCTGCCGGCGATGGCGACCGCGCGGCGCAACCTGAAGGACTTCGCGGAGAAGGTGATCGCGAAGTACTAGCCCGGATATCTCAAAGGTAAAGGGTGCATCGGAGTCCTGCCTCTGAGAAAGTTGTTGTGCCGCAACGACTTTCGCGAACAGAGGAAAGAACCCCGATGCCGACAGAGTGTATCGCGGAATTGTTTGGCTTTGCAGCCGTGGAAAGACGCGTGGTCGCGGCGTCGTTCGACGGCGGGTCGATGACGTCGGATGCCGGCGGGCTGCTGCTGGGGGCGACGGACCGGGCGCTGGGTCTGATCGAGCGCTTTGCCGGCTGCTTCGTCGATCGTCGGAACCGCGAGTTGATCGAGCACGAGGTTCGTACCCTGGTCGGGCAGCGCGTCTATGGCCTGGCGCTGGGCTACGAGGATCTGAACGACCACGACTGGCTGCGGCACGACCCTGTGATGGCGGTGCTGGCGGGCAAGCTTGCGGCGCGGCGCAAGGACTGTGCGGCGGTGGCCGGCAAGTCGACGCTGAACCGGCTGGAGCTGAGCCGGCCGGAGCCGACGCGCTACCACAAGATCGGCCACGACGCGGCGGCGATCGAGGCGCTGCTGGTCGAGGTCTTCCTCGAGGCGCATGCCAAGGCGCCCGAGGAGATCGTGCTCGACCTGGATGCCACCGACGATCCGCTGCACGGCGCGCAGGAAGGCCGCTTCTTCCACGGCTATTACGGCCATTACTGCTACCTGCCGCTCTACGTCTTCTGCGGCCGCCACCTGCTGGCGGCCAAGCTGCGGCCGGCCAACATCGACGCCGCGGCCGGCGCACAGGAGGAGATCGCGCGCATCGTCGCCCAGATCCGCGCCCGCTGGCCCGCGGTGCGCATCGTGCTGCGCGCCGACTCCGGCTTCGCCCGCGAGGCGCTGATGGCCTGGTGCGAGGCCAACGCCGTCGACTATCTGTTCGGCCTGGCGCGCAACGCCCGCCTGGTCGGCGAGATCGCCGCGGAACTGGCCATGGCCGCTGCCGAGAGCACCATCACTGGCGCCCCGGCGCGCCGCTTCAAGGACTTCCTGTGGACGACGCGCGACAGCTGGAGCCGCAGGCGTCGCGTCGTCGGCAAGGCCGAGCATACCCAGGACGAGGCCAACCCGCGCTTCGTCGTCACCTCGCTTGGCCCCGACCGCGCCGGCGCCCGCGCTCTCTACGAGGGCCTCTACTGCGCCCGCGGCGAGATGGAGAACCGCATCAAGGAGTGCCAGCTCGACCTCTTCGCCGACCGCACCTCCAGCGCCACCATGCGCGCCAACCAGCTGCGCCTGTGGTTCGCCTCGTTCGCCTATGTCCTGCTCGACGGCCTGCGCCGCATCGCCCTGAAGACCACCGCCCTGGCCGATGCCACCTGCGGCTCGATCCGGCTGAAGCTGCTCAAGATCGGCGCCCTCGTCCGCGTCTCCGTCCGCAGGGTCAGGATCGCCATGGCCTCAGGCCATCCCTGGCAGCGCGACTGGGCCATCGCCTACCACGCCATGGCCGCCGACGCCTGACACGAACCAGACACCGCACAGCCGACATACCTTCCGCTCACCGCTTCCGGCGGCCTTCATCCGCGCTCGCGATCCGGCCAAAATCACCGATATCACTCAGACCATCACGCCACACACCCTGCGCCCATCACTCCACTCTCTCACTTCTTCCCTGTGAGATATCCGGGCTAGCGTTCTCCCTGACTTCCTGGGAGCGCCGGCGGGACGCCGGCGCTCCCAAAGAGGAAGAGGGTCGCGCTACTTCTTCGCCCCGGCCTTCGCCCGTGCCTCGCCGAGATCCGGAACGTTCGAGCTCGACGCCGCGAGCATCGGCGACCTGGTGACGGCGAGCGCCGCGGCGGCGGCCTCGTTGCCCATGATCTTGCTCATCACCGCCTCGCGTGCGCGCATGAAGACGTCGCGGTTCTCGATCACGAATTTCTGCGAGGTGCGCAGGCCCTTCAGGTAGCCGTTGATCTCCGGCACGACGTAGCGCGCCACCATGTCCCAGCTGCGCATCGTGTTCTCCGGATTGGCCCAGTCGTGCACGAAGCCGACCACCGTGCCGAAGCCGCCGCTGACCTCGAGCACCGACTTGATCCTGGCCACCAGATCGTCGGGGGTGCCGATGGTCGCGGCCGTGCCCTCGGAGAACGCCATCTTGTCCACCGCCTCGTCGGGCGACTTGAAGGGCCGCGCGCCCGGCCGCTGCAGGGTGGCGGTGATGTACTCGTTGTGATGCCGCAGCAGGCCGTCACGCGCCTGTTCGCGTGCCTTCTCGCGCGTCTCGGCGATGTGCCAGCTGAGCAGCACGCGCCAGTTCCTGCGATCGACGGTGGTGCCGTGCTTCTTCGCCGCGTCCTCGGCGAAGGCCCATTGCTGCGGCAGCGACTGCAGGCCCTCGTCCGACATCGAGCCGATCGAGATGATGCCGATGCCGTGCTTGCCGGCGAGCGTCATGCCCGAGGGGCTGATCTGCGAGGCCACCACGAAGGGCATGTCCTCCTGCAGCGGCAGCAGCTGCAGGGCGGCGTCCTGCAGGGTGTACCAGTCGGTCTTCGCCGTGACCCGCTCGCCGCGCATCAGCCGGCGGATGACGCCGATCGCCTCGTCCTGGCGGTCGCGCAGCACCATCGGGTCCATGCCCAGGGTATGCGCGTCCGAGGCCAGCGCGCCGGGGCCCGAGCCGAAGATGGCGCGGCCGCCGGTCATGTGGTCGAGCTGCACCATGCGCTGGGCGACGTTGAAGGGGTGGTGGTAGGGCAGCGAGACCACGCCGGTGCCCAGCATGATGCGCTTCGAGCGCTCGCCGGCGGCGGCCAGGAACATCTCCGGCGAGGCGATCATCTCCCAGCCGGAGGAGTGGTGCTCGCCGCACCAGAATTCGTCGTAGCCCAGCCTGTCGAGGTGCTCGACCAGATCGAGGTCCCGGCGGAACTGCAGCATCGGGTGCTCGCCGATGGGATGATGCGGCGCGAGGAAGGCGCCAAACTTGAGGCGGGCCATGGGAGGAGCTCCTGGGGCGCTGGGGAGGAGGGGTGCTGGGGGCGGGCCGGAAGTTAGCATTGCGGCGGCGGGCGCCGGTTCGCTCCGCGACATCACGCCCGGCCGCAGGGGGCATGTCACCGTTGCAGAAAGTCCGCAGCCGTGGCGGTTATACTGTAGCTGTCACGGGAGTGAGGAAATGACCGCTTTGCCGCAGGATTTCGATGCCATCGTCATCGGCGCCGGCATCTCGGGCCTGTACCAGCTCTACCGCCTGCGCGAGCTGGGGCTGAAGGTGCGCGTGCTCGAGGCTGGCACGGGCGTCGGCGGCACCTGGTACTGGAACCGCTACCCGGGTGCGCGCTTCGACTCCGAGAGCTACTCCTACGGCTACTCGTTCTCGCGGGAGCTGCTGGACGAGTGGGACTGGACCGAGCATTTCTCACCCCAGCCCGAGACCCTGCGCTACCTCAACTTCGTCGCCGACAAGTTCGATCTGCGTCGCGACATCCAGTTCCGCAGCCGGGTCAAGGTGGCGCACTACAACGAGGCGCGCCGCGGCTGGGACATCGCCCTGGAGGATGGCAGCCGCTTCCGCTGCCGCTTCATGATCACCGCCATCGGCCCGCTCTCGGCGCCGACCATGCCGCGCATCGAGGGCATCGACAGCTTCAAGGGACGCTCCTTCCATACGGGCCAGTGGCCGCACGAGGAGGTGAGGTTCGAGGGCAAGCGCGTGGCGGTGATCGGCACCGGCGCCACCGGCGTGCAGACCATCCAGGAGGTCGCCAAGACGGCCGGCACGCTGACGATCTTCCAGCGCACGCCCAACTGGTGCGCGCCGCTGCACAACGGCAAGATCGGCAAGGAGGAGATGGCCAGGATCCGGGCCGAGTATCCGGCGATCTTCCAGCGCTGCCAGGAGACCTTCAGCTGCTTCCTGCACACGCCCGATCCGCGCAGCGCGCTGGAGGTGACGGACGCGGAGCGCGAGGCCTTCTTCGAGAAGCTGTATGCCGAGAAGGGCTTCGGCATCTGGCAGGGCAATTTCAGGGACATCCTGACCGACCGCAAGGCCAACGCGCTGATCTCCGACTTCGTCGCCCGCAAGATCCGCGAGCGGGTGAAGGACCAGGCGGTTGCCGAGAAGCTGATCCCGAAGAACCACGGCTTCGGCACGCGCCGCGTGCCGCTCGAGACCAGGTACTACGAGGTCTACAACCAGCCCAACGTCAAGCTGGTCGACATCAACGAGACGCCGATCGAGCGCGTCACCGCGACGGGCATCAGGACCAGCGACGCCGAGTACGAATTCGACATCATCATCTACGCCACCGGCTTCGACGCGATCACCGGCAGCTTCGACCGCATCGACATCCAGGGCGCCGACGGGCTGAAGCTGAAGGAGCACTGGAAGGGCGGACCGAAGACCTATCTCGGCGTGATGGTCGAGGGCTTCCCCAACATGATGATGCTGATGGGCCCGCACACCGCGCTCGGCAACATCCCGCGCAGCATCGAGTACAACGTCGAATGGGTCACCGGCCTGATCCGCCACGCCCGCGACCACCAGGTCTCGCGCATCGCGGCGACGCCCGCCGGCGTGAAGTCGTGGACCGACCATGTAAAGGCGCTGGGCGTGGGCCTGCTGTCCAACGAGATCGATTCGTGGATGACGGGCATCAACCGCAACGTCGAGGGCAAGACCACGCGCATCATCGCGCGCTACAGCGGCAGCGCGCCGGCCTACCGCCAGCGCTGCGACGAGGTTGCGGCCAACGACTACAGGGAACTGGCGCTGGGTTAGTTCTCTGTCATCCCGAGCACAGCGAGGGATCCAGGGAAAGCCGCCTGGATCCCTCGCTGCGCTCGGGATGACAGGTGATCTTAACGATCGATGAAGTCGATCATCAGGCCGGGCATGCCTGCCACGGGCGACGGCGGCGGCTCGGACTGGCGCAATTCGACATAGAGGGCGCAGGTGAAGCGATACGCCTCGGCGGTCGCGACCGGGTCACAGGTCGGCATCGTCGGCACCAGCTTCTCGCGCGCCCCCGGTATCTCCTCGATGCGCCGCACGTTGCGCTGACGGACGCCGGCATTGCGCTGCAGCATCGGGCCCAGCACCATCAGCCGGATGAAATCGAGCGTGCTCGCGGCCTCCATCAACTCGCCGCGCAGCAGCTTGGTCGCGCCGTAGTGGAGCCAGAGCCACATCCGCTCCTCGTACCATTGGGCGTCGCGCGTCTGCGGTGGCGAAATCCTCGTATTGGCAATTCGCCGCCTGATCGCCTCGTCGTCGCGTGCCCACAGCACGAGCGGCCGCTCGTAGAGTTCGTCGAGGTCAGCTGGCGTGATGAACTTCAGATCGACATGCAGCAGCGGCGGCCCGTAAAGGCAGATGAGAAGGCGCGGCTCGCCGACATGCTGGCCGGTGAAGGCCGAGAGCAGTGAACCGAACTGCGCGGCGAAGGCGCGGGCGTCGGCGAGCAGCGCGACATGCGCGTCGGCGTGCACCACGACGATCAGGTCGAGGTCGGATTGCTCGTCGAAGCCGCCCTGCACCATCGAGCCGCCGCCGAGCAGCGCCGCGATCCTGGCGTCGCCGGGCAGCGCCGCCTTGATGCGTTCGAGCATGCCGGCGTGCAGCGCCGGCAGCTTCATGGCGCGGTCATCTTGTAGACCCGCGCGGCGGTGCCGCTGTAGAGCGCCTTCTTCTCGCTCGATGAGAAGTTCGCGGTGATGCGCTTGAAGGCGTTCCACAGCTCGGTGTAGCCGCAGGACTGCTTGTCGGGCGGGAAGTTGCTCTCGAACATGCAGCGATCGACGCCGAAGGCCTCGATGCACGGCTCGATATAGGGCTTCCAGGTCGCCGCCAGCTCCTCGGAGGAGGGCGGCACGTCGCGCTCGTGGAAGCCGAAGCCGAACGAGGTCATGCCCAGGCCGCCGAGCTTGATGTTGACGTTGGGGCAGGCGGCGAGGTCGGCGATGCTCTTGCGCCAGATCGGCATGATCTCGGCGTTCTTGCCGGCGTATTGGCCGACGCCCAGCACGCCGCCGACGTGGTCGACGATGATCGTCTGCTGCGGAAAGGCACGCGCGAGGTCGACCAGATCCGGCAGCTGCGGATGGAAGTGCCAGGAGTCGAAGGTCAGGCCGAGCTTGCCCAGCTCGGCGAAGCCCTCGCGGAACTTGGGATCGAGCAGGCGGTGTTGCGGGATGCGGCGCGAGACGTACTTGCCGGCGATGCCCTCGTCGTAGGACGTGCCGTAGCGCGTGCCGCGGAAGCGGCCGTTGCCGGCGGCGATCAGCGCTTCGAGCACCTCGCGCACCTTTGCGCCCAGCATCAGGTCGGCCCAGCCGACAATGGCCTCGCAGACCCGCGTCTTGCCGTAACCGTCCGACGCCGCCATGGCTGCGACGCCGTTGACGAACTCGACCTCGCCGACTGACTTCATCTCGTCGGGACCGCTGGCGCGGAACATCGACTGGCATTCGAGGAAGACGCTGGAAACGATGTTGTGGCCGCCGCCGGCGTCGGCGAGGAATTCCGGCAGCAGGTACTCGCCGCGCTGCGGCGTGTCCCACAAATGGTGGTGCGGATCGATGATCGGCAGCTCGGGCTCGAGCGCCGCCTCGGCCTGCCGCTTCGCCAGCCACGCGGCGAGGTCGGCATTGTTGCGGTGGATCAGCCCGCGATATTCGCCCTTGGTCGCCATGGTCAGGCCGCCAGCTCGAGGATCTCGCGCACCTGCGCGGGCGTCGGGATCGGCCGCGGGTTGCGCGGCACCCAGGGCGTACTCATCGCGCCCGCGGCGATCTTGTCGAAATGCTCCGGCCCGATCTTCACCGCGCCGAGGCTGCGCGGCATGCCGAGACCGGCGATGAACGCGTGCAGCACGTCGGCGGCCTCGGCGTCCGGCTTGCCCATGGCGGCCGCGACCATCGCCTGGCGATCGGCATTGGCCGGCTTGTTCCAGCGCATCACCGAGGGCAGCATGATGCACGACGTATGGCCGTGCGGCACGTCGAAGGCGGCGCCCAGGATGTAGCCGATGCCGTGGCTGGCGCCCATCGGCACGCCGCTGGCCAGCGGGCCCATCGACAGCCACGAGCCGAGCTGGCAATCGAGCCGTGCCTCGAGGTTGGACGGGTCGGCCTTCACGGCGTTGAGCCCCTGCGTCAGCAGGGTGAGCCCGCGCAGCGCCTGCGCATCGGCATAGGGATGCGCCTCGTTCGAGCACACGCCCTCGACGCAATGGTCGACGGCGCGGATGCCGGTCGACAGCCACAGCCATTCCGGCGTGTGCACCGTGACGCGGGGATCGAGGATCACCGCCTGCGGGATCACCATGGGATGGCGGAACAGCTCCTTGACCTTGGTGCGCTCGTCGGTGACACCCGAGATGGCGCTGAACTCGCCGGCCGACAGCGTGGTCGGTACGCTGATCTGGCGGATGCCCAGCGCCGGCTCCGGCGCGCTGTCCTTGCCCGGGGTTGCGCGGCATTCATCCATGCCCTCGGGCGTGGTGATGTTGCGCGCCAGGCAGAGCTGCACCGCCTTGGCGCCGTCGGTGATCGAGCCGCCGCCCAGGGTGACGATCAGGTCGGCTTTGGCCTCGCGCGCCTGGCGGGCCGCCTCGATCACCGCCTTGCGCGGCGTGTGCGGCGGCATCGTGTCGAAGGTGCCGACGCAGTGATTGCCCAGCGCCCGCCTGAGCTTCTCGATCTCGTCGGTGCTGCGGTTGAGCGTGCCGCTGACCATCAGGAACACGCGCTCGGCGCCGACGCGCCCGACCACTTCGGCCACGGCCTCCGCCGCCGGCTTGCCGAAGATCACTTCCTCCATGCGGCCCAGCGCGACACGTCCGGTCTTGAGCATCGTTCGTTTCCTCCGTCATTGTGTGGGCGCTAGTCTAGTCCGTCAGGAGGGGAGGCGTCCCATGAAAGCCAAGGCAGCCGTCATGCACCGGCCGCACGAGCCGTTGACGATCGAGATGATCGATCTTGACCAGCCGGCGCGCAACGAGGTGCTGATCAAGACGGCGTTCGCCGGCGTCTGCCACAGCGACCTGCACTACATGGAAGGCCTCTACCCGCGCGCTTGCCCCTGCGTGCTGGGCCATGAATCGTCCGGCGTGGTGCTCGCGGTCGGCGCCGACGTCACCTACGTCAAGCCGGGCGACCACGTCATCACCTGCGTCTCGGTGTTCTGCGGCGAATGCGAGTACTGCCTGAGCGGCCGCATGTCGCTGTGCGTCAGTCCGGCGACGCGCCGGCCGGAGACCGCGCCGGCGCGCATGAGCCTGAATGGCGTGGCGATGCCGCAACCCGGCAATCTCTCGTCCTTCGCCGACCACATGCTGGTGCACGAGCACGCCGTGGTGAAGATCCGCCAGGACATGCCGTTGGATCGCGCCGCGCTGATCGGCTGCGCCGTCACCACTGGCGTGGGCGCGGTGTTCCGCACCGCGAAGGTCGAGCCGGGCTCGACGGTGGCGGTGATCGGCCTGGGCGGCATCGGCCTGTCGGCGATCAACGGTGCGGCGATCGCCGGCGCCGGGCGCATCATCGCCATCGACCGCGTGGCCTCGAAGTCGAACCTGGCAAAGGAGTTCGGCGCCACCGACTTCGTCGATGCCTCGACGGTCGATCCGGTGAAGGAGATCCGCGCCATGACCGACGGCGGCGTCGACTACTCCTTCGAGTGCGTCGGGCTGAAGCAGACCGTCGAGCAATCCTTCCGCATGACGAAGCGCGGCGGCTGCGCGACGGTGATCGGCATGATGCCGGTGGGCATGCGCTTCGAGGTCTCGGGGGCGGAGATCCTGGGCGAGAAGCGCATCCAGGGCTGCGCCATGGGCTCGAACCGCTTCCGCACCGACATGCCGCGCTTCGTCGACTTCTACATGCGCGGTCTGCTCAAGCTCGACCTGATGATCTCCGGCCGCGTGGCGCTGGAGCAGATCAACGAGGCCTATGCCGAGCTCAAGAAGGGCGAGGTCGCGCGCCAGGTGATCGCCTTCTGATGCCCTACCTTGTCGACTCCGATCGGCCGCGCGAGCCTGCGGGCCAGCGATTCCGCCAGCTGCTCGCGAAGCCCGGCATCCTCGGCATGCCGGGCACGCACAATGGCCTGGCCGCGCTGCAGGCGAAGGCCGCCGGCTTCGAGGCGGCCTATCTCTCCGGCGCGGCGATGTCGGCGTCGATGGGCCTGCCCGACCTCGGTATCATCACCGTCGACGAGGTCTGCTTCTTTATCCGCCAGGTAGCACGCAGCGGGCTGCCGGTGCTGGTCGACGGCGACACAGGCTACGGCGAGGCGCTCAACGTCATGCACATGGTGCGTGCCTTCGAGGAGGCGGGCGCCGCGGCGGTGCATGTCGAGGACCAGCTGCTGCCCAAGAAATGCGGCCACCTCAATGACAAGAAGCTGGCCGATGCGCGCGACATGGCGGCCAAGGTCGCGGCCGCCGCCCGGGCCAGGCGCCATCTCTTCCTGATCGCGCGCACCGACGCGGCGGCGAGCGAGGGCATCGACGGCGCCGTGGCGCGCGCGAAGCTCTATCTGCAGGCCGGCGCCGACGCGATCTTTCCGGAGGCACTGACCAGCGCCGAGATGTTCCGGGCCTTTGCCCAGGCCATGCCCGGCGTGCAGCTGCTGGCCAACATGACCGAGTTCGGTCGCACGCCGTTCTTCACGGCGTCCGAGTTCGAGGCCATGGGCTACCGCATGGTGATCTGGCCGGCGTCCTCGCTGCGCGTGGCGAACAGGGCGCAGGAGGAGCTGTACGCCGCGATCCGGCGCGACGGCGGCACGCACAGGATGGTGCCGCGCATGCAGACCCGCGCCGAGCTCTACGCCACCATTGGCTATCACGACTACGAGGCGCTCGACGCCTCGATCGTCCGCACGGTATTGCCGAACGGGCCAGCGGATCGCCTAGAGTGAGGCGCCGCAATCGGGGAGAACGGGTGATGAAGGGGATCAGGTTTGCCGGCGTCGTGCTCGCCCTGGCACTCGCAGCATGTGGTGCGCTCGGCACCGGAATCTACACCGTCGACAAGCCGATCCCGGCCGCGGTGCAGCCCGCCGGCGCCTACCAGATCGAGGCCTACATCAACCAGGCGATCACGACCAAGGGCTGGAAGGCCGACAAGATGCGGCCGGGCGAGCTGCGCGCGACGCAGGAGTGGGACAACAAGGTCGCCGTCGTGACGATCCTCTACAGTCCGCAGCGCTACAGCATCCGCTATCACAGCTCGCTCAATCTCGACGAGCGCGATGGCACCATCGACAACCAGTACAATACCCGCGTCAGGCAGCTCGAGGCGGAAATCGACCGGCGGATGAAGCCCGCAGGCTGAGCGGGTTCAGCCAGGGAGGGACTCATGTCGATCTTCATCGTCGGCGGCACCGGCTTCATCGGCCATCGCCTGGTTCGCCTGCTGGTGGCACAGGGTCATCGGGTCACGTGCATGGACATCAACCCGGCGGCACATTCCTTCACCGATCTCGGCGACAACGTCGTCTCGCTGCGCGGCGACGTCACGCAGTTCGACGAGCTGATGGCGGCGATGGGCAAGGCGCAGCCGGAGCGCGTCGTCAATCTCTCGTACTTCCTCGGCT
Organism: Alphaproteobacteria bacterium; assembly: GCA_019635875.1. NCBI lineage: Bacteria > Pseudomonadati > Pseudomonadota > Alphaproteobacteria > Alphaproteobacteria bacterium. The sequence goes on along the minus strand of JAHBYP010000005.1, from coordinate 419,262 downwards.
CGGAGCACGCGCCGCACGTGGCGATGAAGCTCAACATCCTGGGCATGGACAATTGCTTCGAGGCGGCGCGTCTGCTCGGCGTGAAGCACACCATGTACGCCAGCTCGCTGGCGGTGAACGGCAAGCAGACGCATTACGGCGACCGGCCGGTGACCGAGGCCGACGACGTGCATGGCGAGTACCAGTACGCCAAGCACAAGATCGTCAATGAATGGCAGGCGCAGGACTATGTCGAGAAGTTCGGCATGCTGATCACCGGCATCCGTCCGGCCAACGTCACCGGGCCGGACAAGGTGCGCGGATCGGTCGACCATGTGAACCTGATCACCGAACCGGCGCGCGGCAACGCCATCGCCTTCCCGTTCAAAGACGCGATGCGCTGCCCGATCCACGTCGACGATATCTGCGAGGTCTTCGCCCGCGTGCTGATGGCGGAGAAGCCCGCGCATCGCATCTACAGCACCGGCGGCTTCACCATCAGCCTGGGCGAGATCGCCGATATCGTGCGCGGCTACCTGCCGGATGCGAAGATCAGCTTCGGCAAGGAGACCGGCGGACGCGACGCTTCGGGCAACTACATGATCGACAATTCACGCCTGGTGCAGGAGTTCGGCGTGCAGTACCGGCCTTACCGCGAGCGCGTGCTGCAGATCATCAACGACATCCGTCGCGACAACGGCAGGCCGGCGTTGGGAGCATGACTGCCTTGCTTTGACCACCGGCTCGGGCGGGGACTAGGCTCGCCGCGCGAAATCGGAATCTGTGGGAGTGCCCGCCAAAGAAACGCAGTGGAGGAAACGCCATGTCGATGCGTCGTCGCCAGATTCTGTCCGGGGCCACAGCGATCAGTGCGCTGTCGCTCGCGTCCAGCCTGCCGAAGCCCGCGATCTCCGCGCCTGGACCGATCAAGATCGGCTATCTGCCGGCGCTCACCGGCCCGAGCTCCTCGACAGGCGTCGGCATCAACCGCGGCGCAATGCTCGCGGTCGAGGCGATCAACGCCGCCGGTGGCATCAACGGCGCCAAGATCGAGCTGATCGTGCGCGACACGCAGAGCGATCCAACCAAGGCGGTCAACGCGGTGGCCGAGCTGACCAAGCGCGAGAGGGTCGCGCTGATCTGGGGGCCGCTGAACTCGGGCGAGGCGCTGGCGGCGACGCCGCTGATCGCGCGCGACAAGGTGCCGATGCTGCACCCGTGCTGGGTCGACGAGCTGATCGACGTCAAGAAGTACCCGATGGCGTTCCGCCAGGCCCCGACCAACACCCAGGTCGGCATCGGTGCGCACCACTACGTGGTCGACGTGCTGAAGCTCAAGAAAGTCGCGGTGATCTCCGATACGACGGGCTACGGCACCGCCTCGGTCAAGACCTACGTGCCGATGCTCAAGGGCAAGGGCGCCGATGTGGTGTACGAGAATCATGTCGACGCGGCCAATCCCGACCTCAAGCCCGAGCTGCTGCGCATGCAGAGCGCCGGCGCCGAGGCGATCATGCCGTGGAGCGTCAACGCCGGATTCCTCTCGCGGATCCTCAACACCCGTGGCGCGATGGGCTGGGACGTTCCCGTCGTCGGCCAGACGACGCTGGGATCGGGCCAGACCAAGGCGCTGCTGGAGAAGCCCGAGAACTGGAACAAGGTCTACTCCAACAATTTCCGCAATTGCTGCTATGTCGACGGCAAGCTGCCGGACCGCGCCGCTGAATTCGTCGAGCGACTGAAGAAGGCCAAGATCGAGTTCGGCGACACGCTGCTGTGGTGGGTGGCGCTGGGCTGGGACGGCGTGACCCTGATCGCCGACACGCTCAAGCAGACCGGCACCAAGGCCGACGACATCGTCGCTCACTGGAACAAGCTCACCAACTGGCCGGGCATCTACGGCACGGTGACCTGGACGCCGCAGCAGCACAACGGCTTCCCCGACCGGGAGGTCGTGATGTGCGAGGTGAACTCGCTGAAGGACGGCGCCTTCAACCTCGCGCCCGGCTACAGCAGCTAAACGATGCTGCAGTCGATCGTCTCCTACGGTTTGGCGGTAGGAGCGGTCTACGCACTGATCGGCATCACGTACAACGTGATGTTCTCCGCCTCGCGCGTGTTCAGCTTCACCGCTGGCATGCTGGGAATGCTGGGCGGCGTGCTGGGCGCGCTCTTCATCAACAAGCTCGGCCTGCCGGCGATCGTGGGCCTCGTGCTCGTGCTCGCCTGCGGCGCTTTCCTCGGCGTCGTCACCGAGTTCCTGGCGGTGCGACCGGTGCTCAAGAGCGTCGAGCAGCATCTCTACGTGCTATCGACGCTCGCCTTCGCGCTCATGGTGCAGCAGGTCGTCGCCATATACTGGGGCACCGACGCGCAGCCCTTTCCGCGCCTGATCCCGATCGGGCCGGGCATCCTCGACCAGCAGTTCTGGCTGCCGATCCTGGCCTGCGTGCTGACCATCGTCGGCCTGGAGCTCCTCTACCGCCGGACGCTGATCGGCCGCGCCTTCCTCGCCATCGCCGAGGACAGCTACGCCGCCCGCGCGCTCGGCCTGCCCGAGACCCGGCTGAGGATCGCCAGCTTCATGCTGGCCGGCATGATCGGCGCGCTCGCCGGCTTCACCGGCGCGCAGATGCTGCTGGCCTTCTTCGGCAACCAGGCGATCCTCGCCTTCTACGGGTTCATCCCTGTGGCGCTGGGCGGCATGGGCTCGAATCGCGGCGCGGTGATTGGCGGGCTGTCGCTGGGACTGTTCCAGCAGGCCGCCAACTTCCTGGTCGGCGGCATCTTCGCCTCGGTCGCCGTCTTCGTCGTCTTCATCCTCGTCCTGCTGCTGCGGCCAGAGGGGCTGGCCGGCGCGGCCACGGCCAGGCGGGTATGACGGAAGCGACCGCCTCACCGTCCGTCGCGGGCGCGAGTGCGGCCGGTCGCCTCGCGCGTCTCGAGAGCGCCGCGCCGTGGGTCGCGCTGGCGATCGCCGGCGTCGGCCTGCCGCTGCTCGACGATTCCTACATCGGCGTCATCGTCCAGCGCGCCTGCATCTACTGGATCCTGTGCGCCGGGCTGAACCTCGTGGTCGGCTATGCCGGCCAGATCGCCATCGGCTGGGTGGCGCTGCTGACCGTGGGCGCCTACACCACGGCGGTGCTCACCGCCGGGCGGGTGACGACGGCGTGGGACCCGTTCCTGGCACTGGCCGCCAGCGCCGTCATGGGCGCGGTATTCGGCGTCATCGTCGGCCTGCCGGCGCTGCGCCTGCGCACCTTCTACTTCGCGATGACCACTCTGGGCTTCTCCACCATCATCACCCAGGTCGCGCTGGCGTGGACGGACGTCACCGGCGGCGGCGTCGGCACGCCGGGGCCGGAGTTCCCGTGGCCCTTCAACCCCGAGTGGGGCTTCTACTATCTGTGCCTGCTGCTGGCGGCGCTGGCGACGTGGATGACGGCCAACGTCGCCTCAAGCCGCTTCGGCCGCGCGCTGGTGGCGATCCGCGACGCCGAGGTCGCGGCCGAGGCCTCGGGCATCGCCAAGCCGCGCCTGCTGATGACGGTGTTCGTCTTCGCCGGCGCGCTGGCCGGCGTCGCCGGCGGGCTGTTCTCCTCGCTGCAGAGCTACATCACGCCCGACGCCTTCACCTTCGATCTCTCGGTGCTGTTCTTCATCGCCATCCTGATCGGCGGGCGCGGCTCGATCATGGGGCCGCTGCTGGGCACCATCATCCTCACTGCGCTGCCGGAGTTCGCCGCACCGCTGGTCGCATGGTCGACCTTCCTCTACGCCGCGCTCCTGCTGGTGATCGTGCTGGCGATCCCCGGCGGCATCGCCGACCTGCTCGACTACAAGAACCGCCGCCCGCTGCAGCAGCACCGCGAGATCCTCGCCCGGCCCGAGCTGCTGGCGCGCGTGCTCGATCGCGCCCAGGACGCCAGGCCCGGCGCCATCGAGCTGCGCGACATCTCGCTGCATTTCGGCGGCGTGCGGGCGATCGACGGGCTCGATCTGGAGATCCGCTCGGGCGAGGTGCACGGGCTGATCGGCCCCAACGGCAGCGGCAAGACCACGACGCTCAACGTGATCTCCGGCTACTACGCGCCGCGCTCGGGCACGGCGACGCTCAACGGCGCGCCGCTGCCGTTCGGCGCGCCGCACACGCGGGCGAGTTACCGCATCGCGCGCACCTTCCAGACGCCGCGCCTGATCGGCGGCGCCTCGGTGCTGCAGAACGTGATGATCGGCGGCACGATCGACGGCCAGGCCGGCTTCGCCGAGTCGATGCTGCTGCTGCCGCGCCACCTCAGGGACGAGCGGAAGCTGCGCACCGCGGCGATGCTGGCGCTGCAGACCGTCGGCCTGGAGTCGCTGGCGGCGGTGCGCGCCGACCGCCTGCAGCACAGCGAGCTGCGCTTCATGGAGATCGCCCGCGCCCTGATGCTGCGGCCCGCCTTCCTGATGCTCGACGAGCCGGCCGCCGGCCTGTCGGCGGAGGAGATCCGTCGCCTGAGCGCGCTGATCAAGGCGATCAGCCGCGAGGGCGTGGGCGTGATGCTGGTCGAGCACCACGCCGACATGGTCTTCGAGGTCAGCGACCGGGTGACCGTGCTCAACCTCGGCAGGATGCTGGCCGCCGGCACGCCCGACGAGATCCGCTCGCACCGGGAGGTGGTGAATGCCTATCTCGGCGGCTGAGCCGCTTCTCGAGATCAAGGGGCTGTCGGCCGGCTACGGCAAGATCGGCGTGCTGAGCGGCATCGACCTTTCGGTCGGCGCCGGCGAGATCGTGGCGCTGCTGGGCCCCAACGGCGCCGGCAAGAGCACCTTGCTGAAGGCGATCTCCGGCCTGCTGCCGCGCACCGGCAGCATCCGCTTCGGCGGCCAGGACATGAGCGGCGCCGGCCCGCGCGACGCCGTCAACGCCGGGCTGGTGCATGTCGTCGAGGGCCACCGCGTCTTCACCCAGCTCAGCGTCGCCGACAACCTGATGCTGGCCGGCTACGGCATGGCCGCGGCCGACCGCGCCCAGCGGGTCGAGGAGGCGCTGTCGTACTTTCCGGAGATCGCCGAGAAGCGCCACGACCGCGCCGTGACGCTGTCCGGCGGCCAGCAGCAGATGCTGGCGGTGGCGCAGGGCCTCGTGCGCCGGCCGCGTCTGCTGATGCTCGACGAGCCGTCGGCCGGCCTGTCGCCGGTGCTGGTCGACCGGGTGCTGACCACCGCCGGCCAGCTGCGCGAGGCGGGCACCGCGGTGCTGCTGGTCGAGCAGCTGATCGACAAGGCCCTGAAGCTCGCCGACCGCGTCTACGCGCTCGCCCGCGGCTCGATCGTGCTCGAGGCCGACACCAAGGAGCCCGACCTGCACAATCGCCTGGAACGCGCGTACTTCGGTTAGCTTCCCTCGCCCCGCGGGCGGGGAGAGGGAGGGGCCCGTCGCGCGCAGCGCGATGGGAGGGTGAGGGGTTCGTGCGACAAACCGCGGCCGCGGTCCGATGATTCCCGGCCCCTCCCGACCCTCTCCCCGCACGCGGGGAGAGGGAGATACTGCGATCAACCCGACAAGATCAACTTGGTCAGCTCGTCGGGCGTGCTGAGCATCGGGTAGTGGCCGGTGTCGATGACGTGCCAGCTTGCCTTGAGCCGATCGGCGCAGCGGCGCTGGTGCGGCTCGCCAGGGTTCTGTGCCTGCGGGCAGTAGACCACGCTGGCATTCCAGTCCTGCTGCCAGAAGGACGGCAGCGTCACCGGCTGGGTGAAGACCTTGATCGGATGCGGGGTGATGCGATCGGCCGCCCATTCGGCGAGCGACCGGTCCATGCCGGCGAACATGCGGCCCAGCGCATCCTCGCGCGAGGGGCCCAGCGAATGCTCGTTGTTGATGGTGGCGGGGCGGCTGACGATGTCGCGCAGCTTCTCGCCGTCGAGCAGCGCCAGCGCGTCGACATAGACCAGCCGGGCGATGCGATCGCGCGCGCGCTCGGCGGCGGCGGCCAGCACCATGCCGCCGCTCGAGGTGCCGACCAGCACCACGTCCCTGAGGTCCTCGTAGTACATCAGCCGGGCGATCTCCTCGCCGTGCGATTCGGTGTCGATGCCCGGCCGCAGCTGCGGCGCGCGTTCGGCGCAGCCGTCGAGCGAGGGGGCGTGGACCGTGTGGCCGGCGGCGCGCAACCGCTCGGCGACCAGCTTCCAGATCCAGCCACCCTGATATGCGCCGTGGATCAGCACGAAACTGGTCATGGCCATCCCTCCCGTATCCCGTCTCCTGTCATTCCGAGCGAAGCGAGGAATCCAGGGAACGTTCTGGATTCCCCGCTTCGCTCGGAATGACAGGATGTTTCTATCCGTTGGAAATGTGCTCTAGCATGCGTCGAGGGAGGAGCGGCCATGGAAATCGGCATGTTCCACGAGTTCCAATGCCCGCGCGGCTACAGCGAGGAGCGGGCCTTCGCCGAGTCGTTCGAGCAGGTCGACGCGGCGGAAAGCTGGGGGCTGGACTGCATGTGGCTGGCCGAGCTGCATGTCGCGCCGACGCGCTCGGTGGCCTCCGCGCCGCTGGCGATCGCCAGCGCCATCGCCGCGCGCACTACGCGCATGAAGATCGGCATCGCCGTGCAGGTGCTGCCGCTCTGCCATCCGCTGCGCGTGGCCGAAGAGGCGGCCACGGTCGACCACATCAGCCGCGGCAGGCTGATCTTCGGCGTCGGCCGCTCCGGCTTCCCGCGCACCTACCAGGCCTATGGCGTGCCCTACGGCGAGAGCCAGGAGCGCTTCGCCGAGGTGCTGGAGATCATCCGCCGCGCCTGGACGCAGCCCAGCTTCTCCTTCCAGGGCAGGTACCACAGCTTCAGCGACGTGCATCTCGTGCCCAAGCCGTGGCAGAAGCCGCACCCGCCGATCCGCATCGCCGCCACCAGTCCCGACAGCTACGCGCGCATCGGCACGCTGGGCTTCCCCATCTTCGTCGCGGTCCGTCTCGGCGTGCTGTCGGAGCTGGCGCCGCTGATCGCGCAGTACCACGCCGCCTGGCAGAAGGCCGGCCATCCCGGCCGGGGCGAGATCTACCTGCGCGTGCCGGTCTATGTCGCGGAGAGCGAGTCGCGCGCCTACGAGGAGCCGCGCGCCAGCATCATGCAGTTCTACCAGGACATGGCCGCGATCCTGGCGGCCAGCGCCAATGCCGAGGGCACGCGCGCGCTCGAGGATCGCGCCGGCCGGGCGGCGCAGCTGGGCAGCGTCAGCTACGACGAGGCGCTCAGCGAGAAGATCATCGTCGGCACGCCCGATCAGGTCGTCGCACGGCTCAAGGCGCTGCAGGCCGAACTCGGGCTGGACGGCATCCTCGCCGAGATGAACTGCGGCGCGCAGATCCCGCACGCCCGGGTGATGCGCTCGCTCGAGCTGCTGTGCAAGGATGTCATTCCGCACGTGCGCAACTAGGGAGTGTCATTCCAGGCGCGGCGCAGGATCATTGGCAGGCATGTCCTTCTCCCCGCGAAGGCGGGGAGAAGGTGCCCGAAGGGCGGATGAGGGGCTTCGCGGAGGCTCGACAGCACCGATGCTTGTCGTTGCGCGAGAAGCCCCTCATCCGCCTCGCTGACGCTCGGCACCTTCTCCCCGCCTTCGCGGGGAGAAGGGAAGATGCAACGCTCGGGATGACGAGGAGGAGCGAACACCATGGCTGACAGCACCGACGTCTTCGACATCATGCACACGACGCGGGCGATGCGGCGGCTGAAGCCGGATCCGGTCCCGGACGAGCTCATCCGCAGGATCCTCGAAGCCGGCATCTGCGCCGCCAACGGCGGCAATGCGCAGAAGTGGAAATTCATGGTGCTGAAGAAGCCCGAGATCAAGAGGGCGGTGCAGGTCTGGTACAAGAAGGCCTTCGACGAGGTCGTCGGCCCGCGCTACGCCAGCTCGGCGCCGCCGCCGGGCTCCGACCCGGCGAAGTTCAAGCGCCAGCACTCCGCCGTCGAGTACCTCACCGAGCACTACCACGAGGCGCCGGTGTGGATCGTCTGCTGCCTCGAGGACGGCGCGAATCCCAATCGCTCGGCCGGTGCGTCGATCTATCCGGCGGTGCAGAACATGCTGCTGGCGGCGCGCGCGCTCGGGCTGGGCTCGACCCTGACCACGCGCCACATCCTGTTCGAGAAGGAGGCCGACGCGGCGCTCGGCCTGCCGCCGGGCGTGCATTCGTATGCGATCCTGCCGATCGGCTATCCCATGGGCAAGTTCGGGCCGGTGGGTCGCGGCAGGCTGTCGGAGTTCGTGTATGCGGAGAAGTGGGGCCAGCCCTACGCGGAGGCGTGATGATGGATAGTTCACCGACCGGCTACATGGAGCGCACGCGGCACTACTACCGCGCGCTGGGCTACGCCAACGACTATGTCTGGGCGCATTTCGACGACGTGCCGTTCGCCCGGTTGAGCAAGCCGTTGTCGCAGGCGCGCATCGCGCTGATCACCACGGCCGGCCCGCCCGATGACGGCAATCGCGACGCGCATGGCGTGCGGCATGCCTGGTCGGCGCCGGTGTCGCCGCCGCCGCAGGGCCTCACGACCAATGTCGCCTGGGACAGGGACTCGACGCACACCGACGATCGCGAGAGCTACCTGCCGATCGAGGCCGTGACGGCGCTGGCGGCCGACGGCGTGATCGGCGGCATCGCGCCGCGCTTCGTGGGCGTGCCGACCGAGTACAGCCAGAAGAAGACGATGGAGCGTGACGCGCCCGACGTGCTGGCGCGAATACGCGAGGACGGCGCCGATGCCGCGCTGTTGTGCGCGCTTTGACCCGTCTGTCACCAGACCGTGAGTCTGGTCGCCCGTCATCTCGAAGCCCACGGCGTGCCGACCGTGATCCTCGGCTCGGCGCTCGACATCGTCGAGCATTGCGGCGTGCCGCGTTTCCTGTTCAGCGATTTCCCGCTGGGCAATCCCGCCGGCCATCCCTGGCGGCCCGACATGCAGCGAGCCATCGCCGAGCAGGGGCTGCGCCTGCTGGAGTCCGCGAACGCGCCGCGCACGACCGTTCGCACGCCCTTCGCCTGGAAGGACGATCCCGGCTGGCGCGCGCGCTACAACCGCATCGATCCGGCGGAGCGCGAGGCGTTGCTGGCGCGCGGCGAAGAACGCCGCCGCCAGCGCGCCAGGCGGCCGTCGTGATGCCTTCAGCTCCCTCTCCCCGCGTGCGGGGAGAGGGTTGGGGTGAGGGGGCGCTTCAGGTAGCGCACAGCCGCGGTACGCCACCTGATACAGCCCCTCACCCCGACCCTCTCCCCGTAAACGGGGAGAGGGAGAGATGGCGTGCGCTGGGGAGGTAGAGCATGGACATCGCCTTCACCGTCAACGGCGTGGCCCGCACGGTCGATGCGCCGCCGACCGCGAGCCTGCTCGACGTTCTGCGCAATCGGCTGGGCCTGATGGGCACGCGCTACGGCTGCGGGCTGGAGCAGTGCGGCAGTTGCGTGGTGCTGGTCGACGGCGCGCCGGCGCATGCCTGCACGCGCGAGATCGGCACGCTGGCCAAGCGCTCGGTGATGACCGTCGAAGGGCTGGGCACGGCGGACAGGCCGCACCCGATCCAGCAGGCCTTCCTCGACGAGCAGGCGGGCCAGTGCGGCTACTGCCTCTCCGGCATCGTGATGTCGACCAAGGCGCTGCTCGATCGCAATCCCAACCCGTCGCGCGCCGACATCGTCACGGCGCTCGACAGGCATTTGTGCCGCTGCGGCACACACCAGCGCATCCTGCGCGCGGTCGAGCGCGCCGCCTCTGCCTTGCGCGGTGCCGCATGAACGCGCCCACCCTGCCGGCCAGCCTGGTCGAAAATCCCCGGCTCGATCGCTGGATCGCCTTCCTGCCTGATCGCACCGTGCGCATCGCCACCGGCAAGGTCGAGATCGGCCAGGGCGTCGTCACCGCCATCGGCCAGATCGCCGCCGACGAGCTCGACCTGCCGCTAGAGCGCGTCGTCGTGCTGTCGGGCGACACCGATGCCGGACCCGACGAGCTCTACACGACCTCGTCGCTGTCGATCGAGGTGTCGGGCGGCTCGGTGCGGCTGGTCTGCGCCGAAGTGCGGGCCAAGGCGATCGAGCGCGCGGCGCTGCGGCTGAACTGCAGCCCCGACGATCTCAGCGTCGAGGGCGGGCGCTTCCTGCGCAACGGCGCCGAGAGCGGCCAGGACTACTGGAGCGTCGCCGGCGAGATCGATCTCAGCCAGAACGTCACCGGCAGCGCGCCGGTGAAGCCGAGCGCGTCGTACAAGGTCGTCGGCCAGAGCGTGCCGCGCATCGACCTGCCGGCGAAGCTCAGCGGCGCCGCCTTCGTGCACGATGTGCTGCCGGCGGACGTGCTGCACGCGCGCACCCTGCGTCAGCCCTCGCGCGGCGCGACCTTGGCTGCGCTCGACGAGGCCGCGATCCGCCGCGCTGCGAAGGGCGAGCTGCAGATCGTGCGCGAAGCCAACTTCGTCGCTTTCGTCAGCCCGGTCGAGAGCGTGGCACAGGCAGCGGCGGTGGCGGCCGAGCGCTACGCGACCTGGCGCGACGTGCGGCCGATCGGTCCCGAGCAGCAGGAAGCGCAGTGGCTGAAGGACCAGCCGGCGGAGGATCGCCATATCGGCTCGCCGGCCGCGACCGCGCCGCCCAAGAATATGGCGCGGATCACCGTCTCGCGGCCCTATGTGGCGCACGCCTCGATGGCGCCCTCCTGCGCGTTGGTGCGGTTCCATGACGGCCATCTTACCGTGCGCTCGCACGGGCAGGGCATGCATCCGCTGCGCAAGAACCTGGCGGCGGCGCTGAAGCTGCCGATCGAGGCGATCACGGCGCAGCATCTGCACGGTGCCGGCTGCTACGGCCACAACGGCGCCGACGACGCGGCGCTCGATGCCTCGCTGGTCGCGCTGCGCATTCCCGATCGCTGGATCCGCCTGCAATGGCGGCGCGAGGAGGAGTTCGCCTTCGAGCCGGTCGGGCCAGCGATGCTGGTGACCCTGCATGTCGACCTGAACGAGAAGGGCAGGCCGGTCGACTGGACGACGGAGATCTGGAGCCCCACGCACGTGCAGCGGCCGGGCAGCGGCAGCGGCTATCTGCTGGCGACCGAGGCGCTGGCCGATCCGCCGCCCGAGGTGAAGCCGACCGATCCGCCGGAGGCGCGCGGCGGCGGCGGCACGCGCAACGCCGTGCCGATCTATGATGTGGCGGCGCATCGCATCGTGCATCACCTGGTGCAGCGGCCGCCGGTGCGCACCTCGGCGCTGCGCGGGCTGGGCGCGCTGCCCAATGTCTATGCCATCGAGATGCTGATGGACGAGCTGGCGGCGAAGGCGGGCGAGGATCCGTTGGCCTATCGCCTGTCGATCCTCTCGGAGAAGCGCGCACGCCACATCCTCGAGCGGGTCGCCGGGCGCGCCGGCTGGAATGCGCGCGGCACCGGCGGTTCGGGCAAGGGGCTGGGCCTGGCCATGGCGCGCTACAAGAACCGCGCCGCCTATGCCGCGGTGGCCGCATCGGTCACCGTGCAGGAGACGGTGAAGGTCGATCGCGTGTGGTGCGTCGCCGACGCCGGCCTCGTGGTCAATCCCGACGGCGCGCGCAACCAGCTCGAGGGCGGCATCGTCCAGGCGGTGAGCTGGACCCTCAAGGAGCAGGTCAGGCTCGACGCGCAGGGCATCGCTTCGCGCGACTGGGACAGTTACCCGATCCTGCGCTTCAGCGAGGTGCCCGAGATCGAGGTCGAGTTGGTCGACGCCGCCGGCAATCCGCCGCTCGGCGTCGGCGAATGCACCGTCGGCCCGACGGCGGCAGCGATCGGCAACGCCGTCGCCCATGCGTTGGGCGTTCGTATCCACGACATGCCTCTGACGCGCGAGCGCGTCATGGCGGCGCTTCTCAAGAATTGAGGTTGGCGATGAGCAAGACCTTCGATCGCAGCGCCGAGGATCTCGGCAACGTTGTCGGGCTGGAGCATGTCAACGTCACCGTGCCCGACCAGGGGCTGGCGACGCTGTACTACGTCAGTGGGCTCGGCCTGACGCGCGATCCCTACATGATGACCAGCATCGACAGCATGTGGATCAATGTCGGGCCGCGCAGCCAGTTCCATCTGCCGACCGGCTCGCCGCAGGTGCTGCGCGGCCAGGTCGGCCTGGTGATCCCCGACCGCGCGGCGCTGCTGACGCGTCTGGGCCGCGTGAAGGAGCTGCTGCGCAACACCCGCTTCGCTTTCACCGAGTATGAGGACTATGTCGAGACGACGTGTCCCTGGGGCAACGTCATGCGCTGCCACGAGCCGTCGGCGGATTTCGGCCGCACGACTCTGGCCATGCCCTATGTCGCCTTCGACGTGCCGATGGGCGCCGCCAAGGGCATCGCCGCGTTCTACCGCAAGGTGATGGGCACGCAGGCGCGGGTCGAGGAGACCAAGGCGGCCAAGGCGGCGCACGTGTCCGTCGGCGAGGCGCAGGAGCTGGTGTTCCGCGAGACCGACGCGCCGATCAAGCCCTACGACAACCATCACATCCAGGTCTACGTCGCGAGCTTCTCCGGCCCGCACAAGGCGCTGTCGAAGCTCGGCCTCGTGACCGAGGAGAGCAACAAGTACCAGTATCGCTTCGCCAGCATCGTCGATCCCGAGAGCGGCAAGGAGCTGTTCAAGATCGAGCACGAGGTGCGCAGCATGACGCATCCGATGTACGCGCGCCCGCTGGTCAACCGCGATCCGCAGCAGAACAACCGCAACTACGCGCAGGGCCACGACGCGTGGATCGCCGGAATCCGCGAATCGATGGACAATCCCCGCGACGCCCAGCGCCGGCGGTTGTGAAAGGACAAGACTACCTTCCCCCGGAGGGGGAAGGTGCCCGAAGGGCGGATGGGGGATGTCGAAGACGGACTCCTGCGTTCGTCTTCGACATCCCCCATCCGTCAGCGCTTCGCGCTGCCACCTTCCCGCTCCGGGGGAAGGTAGGACTGATGCCCAGGAGAATACGTCAATGAAGATCGCCAGCTACGAGGCCACGATCCTGCGTGTGCCCGAGGACGATCCGCTGGCCGACATGCCGGAGGAGGCGGGCCGGCTGCGGCCCATCGTCATCCTGCGCCTGCGCACCGACAGCGGCATCGAGGGTATCGGCGTGACGCTCTATGGCGGGCGCCTGACGCGTTCGCTGCATGCCGCGGTCGAGGATCTCGGCGCCGCGATCGTCGGCGAGGATCCGATGCGCATCGAGCACATCGTCGCCAAGCTGCGCGCCGGCACCGGCGATGCCTGCGGGCCGGGCGGCATCTTCACGCTCGCGCTGTCGGCGATCGACACCGCGCTGTGGGACATCAGGGGCAAGGCGCTCGACCAGCCGCTGTGGAAGCTGCTGGGCGGCCATCGCGATCGGGTTGCGACCTACGCCTCGGGCTCGCTGCGCCGTGGCCTGACTGACGCGCAGGCCAGGCAGGCGGCGGGGATCCTGGTACGCAAGGGCTTCAAGGCGATGAAGACCCAGATGGCGCTGCCCGGCAATCCGACGCCGGCGGAGGAAGCGCGCCGCGTGCGCGTGGTGCGCGAGGCGATCGGGCCGGACATCACCCTGATGTGCGACATCAACCAGCGCTGGCGGCCGGAGCAGGCGATCGACTTCGGCAGCCGCATCGAGGATGTCGGGCTGTTCTGGCTCGAGGACGTCACGGCGCACGACGACTACGCCGGCCTCGCGCGCGTCACGGCGGCGCTGAAGACGCCGGTCGCCGGCGGCGAGTATGTCTGGGGCATCGTGCCCTTCCGCCACATGATCGAGGCGCGCTCGGTCGACATCGTGATGATCGACCTGGCGCGCGTCGGCGGCGTGACGCAATGGATGAAGGTCGCCGGCATGGCCGAGGCCTTCAACCTGCCGGTGGTCAGTCACGTGATGCCCGAGATCCTGCTGCACATGGTGGCGGCGTGCCCCAACGGGCTCACCGTCGAGTACATGCCGTGGATGCTGGCGCTCTACGAGGAGACGCCGGCGATCGAGGACGGCATGCTGGTGCTGCCGCACAAGCCGGGACTGGGCCTGACGTTCGACGAGAAGGCGATCGCCCGGTTCAAGGCATGAGTTGCCTTCCCCCGGAGGGGGAAGGTGGCGCGCAGCGCCGGAAGGGGGATGCCGAAGACGGACGCTGGAGTGCGTCTTCGACATCCCCCTTCCGCCCTTCGGGCACCTTCCCCCTCCGGGGGAAGGGGAGATGAGGTCAAGTTGGCCATATGCTACGAGCGTGACGGAGGCCCGACCGATTTCCCCGCTCAAGATCGCCCTGGTGGCGATGCTGCTGCAGCAGACCTGCGCCACCCTGGGGCGCGCGGTGGTCCCGCTGATCGCGCCGGCGATCGTCGCCGATCTGGCGATCAGCCCGGCGCTGGTCGGCGTCTTCCTCAGCATCTCCTCGGCCGCCGGCTTCCTCTCCACCCTGGTCTGCGGCGGCTTCATCCTGCGCTTCGGCGCGCTGCGCATGACGCAGGTCGGCATGCTGTCGCTGGGCGGCGGGCTGGCGCTCAGCGCCATCGGCTGGGTCGGCAGCTTCGTGCCCGGCGGCTTCGCCAGCGGCCTGGGCCAGGCGGTATCGACGCCGTCGAGCTCGCATCTGCTGGGCCGCTTCTCGCCGCCGCACCTGGCGCCGCTGATCTTCTCGCTCAAGCAGACCGGCGTGCCGGCCGGGCTGATGCTGGCCGGCATCCTCGCGCCGGCGCTGGTCGAGGCCTATGGCTGGCAGGCGGCGATCCTGGTCTGCGCCGCGATCTGCGCCGGCACGGCGGTGGCGCTGCAGCCGCTGCGCGCGCGCTTCGACACCGACCGCAACCCGACGCAGCCGCTGACGCCGGCGGCGATCCGCGGCAACATCGTCTCGGTGCTGCGCGAGCCGGCGTTGCGCCTGCTGTGCTTCACCATGTTCAGCTTCGTCGGCCTGCAGGCGCTGTTCACCGGCTTCTTCGTGCTCTACCTGGTGCAGGGCCTGGGCAACGAGCTGGCGCGCGCCGGGCTGGTGTTCTCGGTCGCCGTCGCCGTCGCGGTGCCGGCGCGCATCGGCTGGGGCTGGGTCGGTTCGCGCCTGATGCGGCCCGACCGGCTGCTCGCCCTGCTCGGCATCGCCATGTCGGCCGCCGCCGCTCTGACCGCCGCGCTGCAGGGCGACTGGCCGATCTGGCTGCTGGTGCTGTCGGCGAGCCTGTTCAGCGCCACCGCGGTGAGCTGGCACGGCGTGCTGCTGGCCGAGGTCGCGCGCCTGTCGCCGCCCGGGCGCATCGGCGCCACCACCGGCGTCGTGCTGTCCTTCGGCGATGCGGGATCGCTGCTGCTGCCGCTGCTGTTCAGCGCCGCGCTGGCGCTGGCCGACAGCTACCGCATCGGCTTCGTGATTGGCGGCCTGCCATGCCTCATCGTCGGCCTTTACGGCCTGCGCGTTCTTGCGCGTGGCTAGAGCGACGAGCCCGAATCCGGCACCACCCTGTCATCCCGAGCGCAGCGAGGGATCCAGGCTCAGCCCTAGATCCCGCGCTGCGCTCGGGATGACAGGTGACTTCGAATCTTCGCTCGCTGCTCTGGCGGGGCAGGCCGGCAAACTTGCCCGTGTCGTGCTCTCCGCCAAGGGACGTGTGTCAGCTTTCGGCCCCCTCGTCGCCGCGTCGGCTGCTCGTGCGGAGCATGGCCTTTCCGAGCAGATGCGCGCTGACCGGCGCCGTGATGAAGAGAAACAGCGAGATCGCGAGTTCCCTCAGGCTCACGCCGCCGCTCGTGGCGCTGGAGTGGACCAGCGAGGCGATCACGATCGCCCCAACGCCAAGCGTCGTGGCCTTGGTCGGGCCGTGCAGGCGGGTGAAGAAATCCGGCAGACGCGCCAGCCCGATCGAGCCGAGGAGCGCGAACGCCGCGCCGATCAGGATGAGTATGGATATCGCCAGCTCGGTGAGCATGTCAGGCTCCTACTCGATGATGTCGCCGCTCAGGAGGAACTTGCAAAGCGCGACCGTCCCGACGAAGCCCATCATGGCGATCAGCAGCGCCGCCTCGAAGTAGACCGCGGACGACAGGCCGATGCCCACCAGCATGACAAGGGCCATGGTGTTGATGGCAAGAGTATCGAGCGCGAGGATGCGATCCGGCATGCTCGGGCCCCTGGCGAGACGCCAGAGATTGAGCGCCATGGCAACGGCAAGCACTGTGAGGGCGAGGGTGATGGCGATGCTCAGCATCGGAAGATCTCCTTCAGCGGCGCCTCGTAACGCGACTTTATCGTGGCGATCATCCTTGATTGGTCCTCCACATCGAGGGCGTGAACCATCAGCACGTTGCGCTCGCGGTCGATCTCGATCGACACGGTGCCGGGCGTAAGGGAGACGATGCTGCCGAGAAGGCTGGCGACGAAGGGGTCCTCGATCTCGATGGGAATCTCCACGAACGCTGGACGGAGCCGTTTGAGCGGGCCGACGACCAGGCGCGCCACCTGCCAGTTGGCGATGAGAATGTCGCCGACGATGCGAACGAACAGCAAGGTGCCGCGAAGCGGGCGGGCGACGCGCGGGAAGTCCGGCCAGAAGCTCTGGGTAAGCCACGGGATGGCCAGGCCCAGAATCGTGCCGAGCAGCAGATTGCCGAGACTCGGGCTCGATGCGAGCACCATCCACAACCCGAGGATCGCGAGTGTCATGATCGGTTGCGGAACGAGGCGTTCGATCAGGCTCATGGTCGGCGCTCCCGCTCGATGGTGGCTCGCATCCCCAGCACGGCCGTCACGTAGGCCTCCCTGGCCGCCAGCTCCCTGGCCGTGGCCCGCGCGTATCCGGCGATGGGGCCGGCCGCCAGCGTCAGGACAGGTGTCACGGCGAGCATCAGGATCAGCGCCAGCCACAAGCCTCTGGTTCCCGTCGACGCACGACTGGCGGGCGGGGCCGCATTATCCGCCGTGCCCGGCTCCCAGAAGAAAGCGCTCGCCGCCCGCGCCAGGACCAGCGCGACGACGAGGCCGGAGACCAGCAGCGCTCCCCATGCGGCAGGTCCCGTGCCGGTCCCGGCGAGGGACTGCATGACCATCAGCTTGCCGATCAGGCCGGAAAGCGGTGGTGCACCGCTTGCCGCTACCGCGAGCAGTAGATACGCGGTGCCGAGGGCCATCAGGCTGGCCAGCCGTGGGCCCTTCCCCAGGCTGTCGGCAAGCGCGCCGCGCTGCCGCGCGAGCGCGTCGACCAGCAGGAACAGCGCGGCGGTGACGATCGTCGTGTGCACCAGGTAGTAGAGCGCGGCCGTCGTCGCCTCGATGCTCGAGGTGGCGACGCCGAGCAGCAGCGTTCCGCTCGACATCAGCACCACGTTGGCGACGACCATCGCAAGGCGATCGGCGGCCAGCGCGCCGACGGCACCGACGGCGATGGTGCCGATCGCCAGCCACGGCAGCCAGGGCTGCAGGAGGTCCGCCGTGAAGGGCGCCGCAGCGAAGCCGGTCAGGGAGACGCGCAGCAGGGCGTAGACGCCCACCTTGGTCATGATCACGAACAGAACGGCCACGGGCAGGCAGGCCGCCGTGTAGACATGGGGAAGCCAGAAGCCGAGCGGCAGCAGCGCGGCCTTCAGCAGGAACACCGCCACCAGCAGTGCCGCCGCCGTCTTGACCAGCGCCTGGTCCTGCGCGGCGACAAGCGGCAGGACCGTCGCCACATCCGCCATGTTGAGGGTGCCCAACGTGCCGTACAGCAGGCCGAGCGCGATGAGGAAGAGCGCCGAGCCGACGAGGTTCAGGATCACGTAGGCAAGTCCCGCGCGAGCCCGCGCGAGTCCGCCGCCGTGCAGCAGCAGCCCGTAGGAGGCGAGCAGCAGAATCTCGAAGAAGACGAAGAGATTGAACAGGTCACCCGTCAGGAACGCGCCGCTCAGCCCCGCTATCTGGAGCTGGAGCAGGGCATGGAAGTGCCGGCCCCGCGTGTCCGCGCCCGACGTCGCCGCCAGGACGACGGGCAGCGCCAGCGCCGCGGTCAAGGCGACCATGAGGGCCGCGAGCCGGTCGAGCACGATCACGATGCCATAGGGAGCCGGCCAGTCGCCGAGCCGGTAGACCTGGATCGGGCCCTCGCTCGCCGACCACAGCAGGGCGACGGCGACAGCCGCGAGAGCCAGCACCGAGACCAGAGAGACGATGCGCTTTCCCGCGCTGCCGATGCCGTGCAGGACGAGCAGCAACGCCGCGGCGCCGAGCGGGATCACGACGGGAAGGATGGGCAGATGGCTCATCGATCTTCCGCCGCATCGACGTGGTCCGTGCCGCTCTCGCCCTTCGCGCGCAATGCCAGGGCGACGAGGTAGGCGGTCATCCCGAATCCGATGACGATCGCCGTCAGCACGAGAGCCTGCGGCAGCGGATCGGCATGACCGCTCGAGCCAGGGAGCATCAGCGGCGGCGCGGTCGCATTGAGCCGCCCGCCGAAGAAGATCAGCGTATTGACCGCGTAGGACAGAAGCGTGAGGCCGAGCACGACCGAGAAGGTCGACGGCCTCAGAACCAGGTAGAGGCCGCAGGCAGTCAGCAGGCCGATACCGAGCGAAACTAGTGCTTCCATGTCGCCTAGGGCCTCGTCTTTCCGGATTGCGCTGACGCCTCGCGCCGGCTCAGGGTTCCGAGCTCGGAGAGCGCCAGCAGGACGCTCGCCACCACCACCAGGAACACGCCGAGATCGAAGGCCATTGCCGAGGCCAGCTCGAACTTCTCGATCACCGGCGGATGGACGTAGCCGAAGGTGCTGGTGAGGAAGGGATAGCCCAGGAGCCAGCTCGCCACGCCCGTAGCCGTGGCGACGCTGAGGCCGACGCCGAGCACGCGGACGTAGTCGGCCCGAAGCCGCGCCGTCGCGAAGTCGATCCCGCCGGCCAGGTATTGCAGCATCAGCGCGACGGCGGCGATGAGGCCGGCGATGAAGCCGCCGCCCGGCAGGTTGTGCCCTCTGAGAAAGATGTAGACAGCGACGGCGAGCGCCAGCGGCAACAGCGGGCGCATCAGCTGGGCCAGCATGATCGGATGGCGATCCGCCTCCCTCTGGGCGCCGCCCGCATGGGGCGCGAGGCGCAGACCGTCCAGCAGTGCGTGCAGGCCCAGCGCCGCCATGGCGAGCACGGCGATCTCGCCCAGCGTGTCGAAGCCCCGGAAGTCGACGAGAATGACGTTGACCACGTTGCTGCCGCCGCCGCCCGGTACGGCATTGGCAAGGTGAAAGCCGGAGATCGTCTCGAATGGCCGCGTCAGCATGGCATAGGCGAGTGCCGCGACGCCGCCGCCACCGAGCAGGGCGAGTCCGGCGTCGCGCGATCTTCGGGCGGACGAGCTGAGCGGCCTAGCGTCGCCGGGCAGGAAGCGCAGCGCCAGGAGCAGGAGAACGATCGTCACCACCTCGACCGAGAGCTGGGTCAGGGCAAGGTCCGGGGCCTTGAAGCGAATGAAGGCGAGGGCGACGACAAGCCCGACGACGCTCATGAAGATGACGGCGACCAGCCTTTGACGACGGAAGGCGACGGTGCCGACGGCGCCGACCGCGAGGGCGACGAAGGCCGCGACGCTCATGGCGTCGGGCGGTGTCACGCCGAGCGGGCCAGACAGCTGTCTTGTCTGGACACTCCACCAGGCCCACAAGCAGTAGAGCACGACGAACGCGAGGAGCAGGGTCAGGTAGCGCTGCAGCGAGCGGTTGTCGATGGCGTGCAGGAGCCAGGACGACCAGCGGCCGGCTTCACGATAGACTCGCTCGAAGGCGACGGGGCTCGAGATCTTCGGCGCGTAGCGCTCGTGCAGATCGAACAGATGGCGGCGGCGCCAGTAGTGCATGAGACCCAGGCCGAAGGCGGCGATGCTCATCGTCAGGGGCAGGTTCCAGCCGTGCCAGACCGCCAGCTTGAAGTCGGGCGCGGCCCCCGCCAGCACGGCTTCCGCAGCGGCCGTGAGGATGGTCCTGACGGAGAACTGCGGCAGGAGGCCGACGAGCAGCACGAGGACGACCAGAACCTCGACCGGCAACCGCATCCAGCGGGCCGGCTCGTGCGGCGTTCGCGGCAGGTTGACCGGCTCGCCGTTGAAGAACACGTCGTGCACGAAGCGCGCCGAATAGGCGACGGAGAGCATGCCGGCGATGGTCGCGAAGGCCGGCAGAAGCCAGGTCGTATAGCCCTGAAAAGCGGGATGCCCGACCGTCTCGGTGAAGAACATCTCCTTCGACAGGAAGCCATTGAGGAGCGGCACGCCGGCCATCGAGCCGGCGGCCAGTATCGCCAGCGTCCCTGTCCAGGGCATGTACTTGAACAGCCCGTTGATGCGCCGCATGTCGCGCGTTCCGCACTCGTGGTCGATGATGCCGGCCGCCATGAACAGCGAGGCCTTGAAGATGGCGTGGTTGATGATGTGGAAGACGGCGGCGACCGCGCTCATCGACGTGCCCAGACCGAAGAGCAGCGTGATGAGCCCCAGGTGACTGATGGTCGAGTATGCCAGGAGGCCTTTGAAGTCGTGCTTCAGCAGCGCGACATAGGCCCCGTAGGCGAAGGTGACCGCCCCTGTCGTGCCCACCAGAACGAGCCACAGGTCGGTGCCCGACAGCACCGGATAGAAACGCGCCAGCAGGAACACGCCGGCCTTCACCATCGTCGCCGAGTGCAGATAGGCGGAGACCGGCGTCGGCGCGGCCATGGCGTTGGGCAGCCAGAAGTGAAAGGGAAACTGCGCCGACTTGGTGAACGCGGCGAGCAGGATCAGGACCAGCATGAGGGGATAGAGCGGATGGGCGCGGATGGCGTCGCCGCGTCGCAGAATCTCGCTCAGCTCGAAGCTGCCCGCGATGTACCCAAGCAGCAGGAAGCCCGCCAGCAGCGCAAGGCCGCCTGCGCCGGTGACGGCAAGCGCCATGCGCGCGGCGATGCGGGCGTCGTGCGCCTCGTACTTGTAGGCGATCAGCAGGAAGGAGGTGAGGCTCGTCACCTCCCAGAACACCAGCATCAGGATCAGGTTCTCGGCCAGCACGACGCCGAGCATTCCGCCGGCGAACGTCAGCAGGAGCGCGTAGAAGCGCCCGAGACGATCGTATTCAGGCAGGTAATAGGCCGCGTAGAGGACGATGAGCAGCCCGATGCCCAGAATCAGGAGCGCAAACATCAGCCCGAGACCGTCCAGCCTCAGCGCGATGTCGAGCCCCCATTCGGGCAGCCATGACAGGCGTACGACGGTCGAATCGCCGGCCAGCACGCCCGGTACCAGGGGGGCCAGCAGCGCCAGCCCCACCAGCTTCGCCGCGGCCGCGGCCCAGGCCGCATCGCGTCTTCTCCGCCGTGCCAGAGCCGCGACCAGCGGCGCCGCGACAAAGGGTGTCAGCAAGAGCGCGATGAGCGGTGCCGGCTCCATGGCTTACCTCAGGACCGCGCCAGCAGGATGGTCATGTCGCGCTCCCTTGCTCATCCGGCTTGGCGAAGTACGTGATCGTCTCGGGCGCATTGGAGCCGCCGGTGACGACGAATGCCATCGCCTCGTCGAAAGTCCAGTCGGTGAACGTCACGTTGCGCATGGGCACGATCTCGATATAGCCCGAGGTCGGGTTCGGCGAAGTCGGCACGTAGACGGCAGCCAGCTCCTTGCCGGTTTCCTTGTCCCTGAGCGTGCGGGTGATGAGGCCGATGGCCTTCATTTCGGGCGAGGGGAAGTTGATCAGGACCACGCGCCTCTCGCCATCGGACGAGCTGCCAGCGACCGTCAGGAATCGCTTCGTCGCCTGATAGATCTTGTCGACGAAGGGGACCAGGCCGATCAACCTCTCGAAGAAGCCGATCAACCGTCGCCCGACCACACGGGTCGTCATCCAGCCAAGCGCCCATAGCGCGGCCAGTATGGTGATGGCGGCAAGGATCGACAGAAGCGTCTCGTTCTGGAGCCAGGCGGCCAGGAGGGGCTGTTCCGGGGCAACCGTACGCGCAACCGCTCTCACCCAGGGACGTCCGATGCGCGACAGCTGCCCGAAGAGGAAGTCGACGATGATCCAGGTGATCGCAAGCGGCGCCGCCGTGATGACCCCGACGACGATGTATCGTCCGACAGACCTTATGGGAGTTCTCTGGCTCACAGGGGCTCTCTCCATGACTGGATCGCTCGCTACGCTCGGGACGGCAGCGATGGGTCGGCGCGATAGCGAAGCGCTTCAGAGGAACGTCACGGCGTGGCGGATCTGGAAGCCGCCCAGCAGATCCGCGCAGCGTTTGACGATCGCGTCCTTCGACGCCTCGCCGGCGGCTGCCACGCGCACCGTTGCCAGCGTGCCGTGCGTTGCGTCATTGCCGACCGTGACCTCGGCGCCCACGCCCTCGGCGCGCAGCGGCGCCAGCGCGGCGTCGAAGGCGCGTTGCGCCGCGTCGAGCCTGAGCGCCGGCTTGTAGATCTTGCCGACGCCGGTCACCGGCATGACCGGGATCGTCACGACCTGCACCGGCACCGCGGCACGTTCGGGGATCTCGCTGCGGCAGAATTCGCGCAGCTCCTCGGCCGTCGCCGTCGCGCCGGGCCTGAGCTGCACGTAGACCATCGGCAGCTCGCCGGCATAGGTGTCGGGCAGGCCCACCGCGGCGGCGGTCTCGACCGCGGGATGACGGTTGAGCGCCTCCTCGATCACCACCGGATCGATGTTGTGGCCGCCGCGGATGATCAGATCCTTCGAGCGGCCGGTGAGCCAGACATAGCCGTCGGCGTCGAGCCGGCCGAGATCGCCGGAATCGAGCCAGCGATCGGCCAGCATCGCGCCCCTGTCGTGGCGGGTGTCGAGATAGCCCGGCGTCACCTGCGGCCCCTTCATCAGCACATGGCCGATCTCGCCGGTGGCGCAGTCGCGCCGGATCGTGCCGTCGGGCGCGACGTCGGCGATGCGCAGCTGCAGGTAGGGCAGGCGCAATCCGACCGATCCCGAGCGGCGCTCGCCGTGCAGCGGGTTCATGGTCGAGTAGCAGTGCACCTCGGTCATGCCGTAGCCCTCGATCACCGGCGCGCCGATCTCGCGCTCGATGCGGCGGATCAGCTCGACCGGCACGGTGGAGCCACCGGTGACGAAGGCCTTGAGCGAGGAGATGTCGTGGCCCTCGCGCGGCACGTTCATGATCGCCGCCAGCGAGGTCGGCACGGCGCCGCCGATGGTGACCTTGTGGCGCTCGACGATGCCCCAGTAGTCGCGCACCACGTTGGGGTTGCGCGCGCCCAGCGGCGTGGGGATCACCACCGTCCAGCCATTGGCCACCGGCGCCAGCGCGCCGAACAGCGAGCCGCCGACATGGAATTGCGGCAGCGGGTTGAGCAGCACCGTGCCCGGCGCCATGTCGAACAGCAGCGTGTTGGTCCACGCCATCAGCGCCAGCGCGCCATGCGTGTGGCGCGCCAGCTTGGGCAGGCCGGTGGTGCCGCCGGTGTGGAACAGCGCGGCCAGCGTGTCGGCGCGCAGTGGCTTCTTCGACAGCAGCCAGTCGCCGGCCTGCGCCGCGCGTCCGGCGTCGAAGTCGATAACGCCGGGCAGGTTGCCGCCGCCGCCGACGCGAAAGACCTTCAGCTCCGGCATGGCGGCGCGGATCGCCTCGACCTTGGGCCAGATGTCCGGGAAGATCGACGGGTCGGCGGCGATCAGCGCCTTGGCGCCAGCCTCCTTCATGATGCCGGCGATCTGCTGTGCCTCGAGGAAGTAGTTCACCGGATTGGCGACCGCGATGATCTGCGCGCCCCACAGGGCGTAGAAGGTCTGCGGCACGCTGGGCATCAGCAGCGTCACGACGTCGTCGTGGGCGATGCCGTGGCTGCGCAGCAGGTTGGCGGCCTGGATCGTGCGCCGCAGCAGCTGCAGGAAGTTGACGTCCTCGATCTCGGCGTCCGGCCCGGTGCCGGCGAGGTAGCGCAGGGCGACGGAGCGGCCGTTCTTCTGCGCCGCCCCCTGCAGCAGCTCCAGCACGTTCTGCGCCCGGATGCGCTCGCCCACCGGCACGCGCTCGAGCGCCTCGATGTCGGCCAGGTTGCGGACCCTGTTGTCGTGCGCCGCGCGATCCGTCATAATGCCTGTCCTTGTTCCAACAACCGAAAGGAGGTGATCCAGTGTCTCATTGTCACGTTCGGCCCCGTAAGGCCAAGGCCTGGATCGTTGCTGTCTCCACTTCGGGGAACACCGACTGATCGAGCCGTCTTGGCCCCGGAAATCGAGGCCGTGGCAATGGAAGGGCCGCCCGCGAGGGCGGCCCTTCTTGCATTTGGGCCACGTCGTTGCCACGTGCGTGAGATCGCCGGCCGTTCGTGACAGGGAGGGAGGGGCCCATGACCACCAACCGTACGTACGTGAAGACCGAAGTGGTGGGCACGTCCGACAAGTCGGTCTCGGACGCCATCGACTCGGCGATCGGCACGGCGTCGCGCACGCTGCGCAACCTCGACTGGTTCGAGGTCGCCGAGGTGCGCGGCACCATCCGCGACAACAAGGTCGCGAGCTACCAGGTCACGCTCAAGCTCGGCCTGCGCTACGAGCCCAAGGCTTGACCCTGTCATGTCGAGCGAAGCGAGACATCCAGGGGCGGCCTGGATCCCTCGCTCCGCTCGGGATGACAGAAAGGCTACTTGTCCAGCGCCGCCAGCACCTTGGGCGGTGACATCGGCAGGCTGTCGAAGCGGTGGCCCGCCGCGGCGGTGAGCGCGTTGGCGACGGCGGCCAGTGCGGGCACCAGCGGCACCTCGCCGACGCCGCGCACGCCCTGGGGATGCTTCGGGTTGGGGATCTCGATCATCACCGTGTCGAGCATCGGCAGGTCCGAGGCCACCGGCATGCGGTAGTCGAGGAAGCTCGCGTTATCGACGCGGCCGTTCTTGTCGTAGATGTATTCCTCGTTCAGCGCCCAGCCGATGCCCTGGGCCACGCCGCCCTGCATCTGGCCCTCGACGTACGCCGGATGGATCGCACGGCCGACATCCTGGAAGGACGTGTAGCGCACCACCTTGGACTGGCCGGTCGCGGGATCGAGCTCGACGTCGCAGATATGGGTGGCGAAGCCACCCTCGGCGCCCGTGGTGTTCAGCGAGACTCCGCCGCCGATCGGCCCGCCGGTCTCGCTGGCGCGCGCCGCGATCTGCGCCAGCGACAGCGGGTCGAACTTGCCGGCGTTGTCGCCGGCCGGCCGCGCCTCGCCGTTCTCCCAGACCACCGCGTCGGGGTCGATCTTCCAGATCTTGGCCGCGCGCTCCTTGAGCGTGGTGATCACCTTCTCGGTCGACTGCGTGACCACCATGGCCGAGGCGTAGGTGACGCGGCTGCCGCCGGTGAGGTTGGAGAAGCCGATCGTCGCGGTGTCGCCGATCAGCACGTTGACCTTGCGGTAGTCGATGCCGAGCAGCTCGGCGGTGATGTTCGCGGTCGAGGCGCGCGAGCCGCCGATATCGGGATGGCCGGTGATGACGACGACCGTGCCGTCCTCGTTGATGTTGACCTGCGCGCTCGACTCGCCGCCGGCGTTGAACCAGAAGCCGCTGGCCACGCCGCGGCCCTGGTTCGGCCCGAGCGGCGCCTTGTAGTGCGGATGCGCCATCGCCGCCTTGATGGTCTCCATGTAGCCGATCACCGGGAACACCGGGCCGTGCGCGGCCTTGGTGCCCTGCTTGGCGGCGTTCTTCAGGCGGAACTCCAGCGGATCCATGCCGAGCTTCTGGCACAGCTCGTCGATCGTGCACTCCACCGCATAGGCGCCGATCGGCGCGCCGGGCGCGCGATAGGCGGCGACCTTCGAGCGGTTCGACACCACGTCGAAGCCCTGGCTCAGCACGTTGGGGATGTTGTAGGGCGCGAAGGAGCAGCCCGCCGCGCCGCGGATCGGCGAGCCGGGCAGGGCGCCCGCCTGCAGGTAGAAGATGCCGTGCGCGGCGACCAGGGTGCCGTCCTTCTTCGCCCCGAGCTTGACCGTGCACACCGAGCCCGAGGTCGGGCCCGAGGCGCGGAAGACCTCCTCGCGCGTCATCTGCATCTTCACCGGCTTGCCTGACTTGCGCGACAGGATCAGCGCCACCGGCTCGAGGTAGACGATGGTCTTGCCACCGAAGCCGCCGCCGATCTCCGCCGGGATGGCGCGGATGTCGCTCTGCGGGATGCCCGTGAGGTACGAGCACATGGCGCGCACCATGAACTGGCCCTGGCTCGAGCTCCAGATCGTCGCCTTGCCGTCGGCCAGCACGCTCACCAGGCAGGCATGCGGCTCGATATAGCCCTGGTGCACCGGCTCGGTGGTGAACTTGCGCTCGACGATCACCTCGGCTTCCTTGAAGCCGGCCTCGATGTCGCCCAGCTTGTGCTCGAGCTTGCCGGCGATGTTCGAGGGCTTGTCGTTGAAGCGGATGTGATCGTGCAGGATCGGCGCGTCGGGCTTGATCGCGTCCTCGATGTCGATGGCGAAAGGCAGCACCTCGTAGTCGACCTTGATCAGCTCGAGCGCCTGGGCGGCGATCGCCTGCGTCGTCGCCGCCACCGCCGCGACCGGGTGGCCGGGGAACAGCACCTTGTCGCGCGCCATGACGTTGCGCGACATCCAGCGCATGTCCTGGATGCCCAGCATCACCGACTTCTCGACCGGGAAGAACACCATGTCCTTCGCCGTCATCACCGCCTTGACGCCCGGCAGCTTCTCGGCCGCCGCGGTGTCGATCGACTTGATGCGGGCATGGGCGTGCGGGCTGCGCAGCACCTTGCCCCAGATCATGCCGGGCATGGTGGTGTCGGCGGCATAGGCGGCGCGGCCGGTGACCTTGTCGAGGCCGTCGGGCCTAAGCGTGCGCTGGCCGATCCATTTGTTGCTGGCCGGGGCTTCGACGTTCATGGCGGGCATCCCTGGTGGTCGCGTTCGGGGGCGAGACTAGCAGGCGCCGGTTTGATTGTGCAGCAAGGCTCTTATGCCTCCTTTTACCTTCCCCCGGAGGGGGAAGGTGGCGCGCAGCGCCGGAAGGGGGATGTCTCAACCCGTTCGGCGTCCGTCTTCGGCATCCCCCTTCTGCCCTTCGGGCACCTTCCCCCTCCGGGGGAAGGGAACTATGTCCGCGGCAGCTGGTGCTTGAGGATCTTGCCGGTGGCGTTGTGCGGCAGCTCCTCCATGAATCTCACCTCCTTCGGCACCTTGTAGCGCGCCAGCTGGGTGCCGCAGTGGTCGAGCACGGCGCCCTCGTCGAGGTTGGCGCCGGGCTTCAGCACCACGTAGGCGCGGCCGACCTCGCCCCATTTGTCGTGCGGCACGCCCACCACCGCGTTCTCCAGCACGCCGTCGAGCTGGTAGATCACGTTCTCGACCTCGACCGGATAGACGTTCTCGCCGCCGGAGATGAACATGTCCTTCCAGCGGTCGACGATATAGTAGTAGCCGTCGTCGTCCTGGCGTGCGGCGTCGCCGGTGTGGAACCAGCCGTCCGCGGTGAACGACGTCCGGTTGGCCTCCGGCCGGTTCCAGTAGCCCGGCGTGACGTTGGGCCCCTTGATCATCAGCTCGCCGGTCTCGCCGCGCTTGACCTCGTTGCCCTCGGGATCGCAGATCTTCAGGTGCACGTAGAGCGGCGGCAGGCCCGACGAGCCGATTTTGGAGAGCGCCTTGTCCGCCGTCAGCAGCAGGCCCAGCGGCCCGGTCTCGGTCATGCCCCAGAGCTGCTGCATCGGCACGCCCTTGCGCGAGAAGGTCTCGATGACCTGCAGCGGCGCGGCGGAGCCGCCGATGCCGAGGTGATGCAGGTGCGAGAAATCGGCCTCGGCGAAGCCCGGCTGCTGCGACAGCATCAGGAAGTTGGTCGGCACGCCCAGCGCATGGGTCAGCCCGAGCTGCTTGTCGGTCAGCAGCGCCAGGAACTGCGCGGCATCGAAGGCGCGCATCACCACGTTGAAGCCGCCGGTGTGGAAGGTCGGGTTGCCGTAGACGTTGAGCCCGCCGGTGTGGAAGGTCGGCAGGAACACCAGGTTGCGGCTCTTCGAGGTCAGCCCGACGCCGATCGAGCAATGCACGCAGTTGAACGCCGCCATCTTGTAGGTGATGCGCGCACCCTTGGGCCGGCCGGTGGTGCCCGAGGTGTACATGATGGTCCAGGTGTCATCGAGGTCGAGCGCCGGCTGATCGAGCGTGCCGGTCGCGGCGGCGAGGCCGGCCTCGTAATTGCTATGCTTTCCGTTGGCCAGGCTGGCGATGTGCGGGATCGCGGCGAGCTTCTGCACCGCGCGCGCCGCCTCGGCGAACTCCGTGCCGTGGATCAGCACGACGGGCGTCGAGTCCCTGGCGATGAACTCCAGCTCCGGCACCGCCAGCCGCCAGTTCAGCGGCATGAAGATCGCGCCCAGGCGCTGGCAGGCGAATTGCAGCTCGAAGACGTCGGTGTCGTTCATCGACAGCACCGCGACCCGATCGCCGCGCGTCACGCCGAAGGCGCCCCGCAGCCACAGCGCCGCGCGGGTGATGCGTTCGTCGAGCTGCGCGTAGGTGAAGCGCCGCCCCGACGCCAGGTCATGCGCCGCCGGCGCCTGCGGCGTCATCAGCCTGTGATGCGCGATCCAGTCCTCGGCCGTGATGCCGGTTGCCATACGCGTGCTCTCCCCGTTGTCGTCGCGAGCGCCGCGAGGGATCCAGTCGCCATCCTGGATCCCTCACGGCGCTCGGGATGACAGCATTGTGGGAGAGGGACGGGCGCAGTGCCAGACCCGTCATCGCCGCTTCACCGTAATGCCGCGCGGATGTGGGCGGCGATCTCCTCGCTGGAGTCCTCGGCTTGCCTGGAACAGCCGGGCGGGTCGAAGCCGCCGGGTTTCATGTCGCGCAGGGCGTCGGCCCAGTTCGGCCCGAGCCGGGGCCCGCTGCGTTGGATCATCTTGCCGTTGAGATGGCCGGGCGTGTAATCCGGCGGCGGCGTCGTCGGCATGCCCGGCTCCACCGCGCGCTGCGGCTCGGCTTTCGTCTCGGCAGGCGGCGACTCGGCGGGTGGCGGCTCGGCGGGCGGCGACTCCGTAGGCGACTCTGGCGGCGGCTTGCCGGGGCCGGGGCGGATCAGGTTGGCGGCGTCGATGGTGGCGTGCGCCGCCTTGAGCGCCGCGCGCACCTCCTCGAGCTCCTGGCGCCAGCGCCGTTTCTCTTCATCTCTATGGTCGAGCCCGCGCTCGTAGCCGGCGATGCGCTCCTCGTAGCGCTCGCGATCCTCCGGCGTCAGCCCCGGCTTCGGCTTGGCCACCAGCAGGCCGACCTGCTTCGTCAGCATGTTCAGCGCCTGCAGCTTGCCGAGCTTCAGGGTCACGGTCTGCTCTTGTTTGCCATGGTTGCTGACCTTCAGCTCGACGATGCTGGCGCACTGCGCCTGGCTCGCCTTCATCAGGTCGACGCGCACCCGGCCGTCGGCCTCGACGGTGAGGAAGTCCACGACATTGGCGAAGGCGATCCTGGCGTATTCCTGGGCCAGGCGGGTGACGTCGACCTCGAGCGCCTGGGCCATGCGCGCCCGGCCGGCGGTGATGGCGGCCTCGATCCGGGGGTCACGCAAGAGCCGGGAGGCGCTGGGCTGTGCGCCGCGCGGCGAATAGCCGGCGCGGACATAGGCCTGGGTGGCGTTGCCGTCCTTGAGGAACTCCAGGACGAAGCGCTCGTGGCGCGGCGAGAGAGGGGGTGTGGGTTCGGTGCTCATGGCGGCGAAGCTACGCCTCTCGCCGCCGGGAGCAATTTATACCCCTACGCGTGTCGCCGACGCCGCTTTGGTGCAAGTGGGACAGGGATTATTTAGATTCCTAGCGGTGCTCGGCACGACAGCATCCCTTACCTTCCCCCGCCAGCGGGGGAAGGTAAGACTTATTCCCTTCCCCCGGAGGGGGAAGGTGCCCGAAGGGCGGAAGGGGGATGTCGAAGACGGACACCGGCTTCGTTGAGGCATCCCCCATCCGGCGCTGCGCGCCACCTTCCCCCTCCGGGGCAAGGTACTTCATGAGTGAAACTGCCCGTATACGATCGCGTCTAGGTCCTGGCTGCCGGCATCAGCAGGCGGTGGAACAGCAGCATCGAGGCGCCGACGCTGGCGAAGAAGACGATCGTGTGCGGTGCGCTGTCGGGCACGAAATATTCCCCGGCGACGCCGCGGCTCCAGAACAGCGCGTGGAAGAGGAAGCCCAGCGCGATCAGCACGAGCGCGCCGATGGCCACGATCAGCATGCCGCGCCGCGCCGCGCCGGGCTGCTCGGTCCACTCCCTGTCCGCGTCCGGTGCCGTCCATGCGCCGGCGGCGCCGTAGGCGAACAGGCCGGTGAAGACGCCCAGCACGAACCAGATGACGTAGGGCAGGGGCGCGCTCTTGAACCGCAGCGGCGCCACGTCGATCACGACGCAGGCGATCACGCCGACGATGTCGGCGACGACCAGGCAGCCGAGCAAAGCGGCGACGATCTTGACGAGGTTCAGCATCGGCACGTCCCATCCCTGCAGGCTGCTCTGTCCCGGTCCGGACCTTGCAACCGCATCTGTACCCTTTCCAGCCCGAAGCGCGTCTCCGAATCGTCTCCCGATTCGTCCCATGGCGCCCCGCCGCCAATTGCGCGACACTTGCCGCAAGAATTGTCCCGGGGAGCGAGCAACCATGACGACCATCAACCGCCGCGCCTTCGTCGGCGCTTCGGCCGCCGCGCTGGCGCTGGCGGCAACGACCACCGCCGCCCATGCCCAGGCGCCGCTCGACAACGCGCGCATCGTGCTGGGCTTCCCGCCGGGCGGCACGTCGGACACGCTCTCGCGCCGCACCGCCGAGGCGCTGCGCGTCGGCGGCTACGCCAAATCGATCCTGGTCGAGAACAAGCCCGGTGCCGGCGGCCAGATCGCCGTGCAGTCGATGAAGGGTGCGGCGACCGACGGCTCGGTGCTGCTGCTGACGCCGGCCTCGATGCTGATGATCTATCCGCACATCTACAAGAAGCTCGCCTACGACGCCTTCGCCGACGTCACCGCGGTGTCGCTGGGCTGCACCTTCGATTTCGGCTGGTGCGTCGGCCCGGCGGTGCCCGACAGCGTCAAGACCGTGCCGGACTTCCTCGCCTGGGCCAAGGCGAACCCTGACAAGGCCAACTACGGCTCGCCCGGCGCCGGCGCGGTGCCGCACTTCATCGGCGTGCTGCTGGGCCAGGCCGGCGGCGTCGAGCTCAAGCACGCGCCCTATCGCGGCTCGGCGCCGGCGGTGCAGGACCTGCTCGCCGGCCAGATCCAGGCGGTGTCCGCGCCGGTCGGCGAGTTCACCCAGCACGTCGCCGCCGGCAAGCTGCGCCTGCTGGCCACGACGGGCGCCACACGCAACCGCTTCGCGCCCGGCGTGCCGACCCTGGTCGAGCAGGGCTTCAAGGACCTCATCTTCAGCGAATGGTTCGGCTTCTTCGCCCCCGGCGGCACGCCCGCCCCGGCGATCGCGCGCGCCAACGCCGCGCTGGTCAAGGCGCTGGCGACCAAGGAGGTGATCGACGGCGTGGCGACCATGGGGCTGGTGGCGACCTCGTCGTCGGCGCAGGAGCTGGCGACGCTGCTGAAGACGAGCTACGACCGGTGGGGGCCGATCGTGAAGAAGATCGGGTTCACGGCGGATTCTTGATTCGTGGGCATGGGCGATCCGACCGGCAGCCCGATCCTCGATGCTGCCCTACAGGAGATGTCCAATTGGGCGCGCGAGCGGGATGCGAATCTTGACCTGCACGTGAAGGTCTCGATTGACGATCCTCTATTCCACTACACAGGAAGTGACGTCGCATCAATTATTCTCGGTACGTCGCTACTTCGATTGACAGACTTCCGAGACCTCAAGAAGTGGGACAAGGTTGAGATCGAATATGGAATGATGCTGGCACGCAAGATGCTGCAGCGAATCGGGGACCGCGTCAGGGAGAACAACTGGCGAGCGCAAACCGTTCGGTTCTTCTGTGTGCAGTCAGCGAGCTGGATGACCGCGAAGTCCATGTCGAAGGTTTTCCGCTTCTTCATCGGGTGCTTCACCCGGCACATCGATAGCGCGAAGCACTGGAAATCGTTCGGCCGCGATGGGACGGGGACCGCAATCGGGCTACGCCCAGCGTATTTTCATCCAAGAGTGCAACGACGGCCGAAAGACCCCACACGGATCGTGTTCGCGCAGCCTATCGTTTACAATCGGGCACAAGCGATCAGGCGCCAGCGACAGGTGATTGAGAAGACATTGCAGGTGATAAGTCGGCCCGAAATCTTGGCGGAGCTGAACCTCTTCTCGCGACCAGGCTTTTTGCAGGCGATGGCTGTCCACATGGCGGTTCCACTCTTATCTAACGCGATCTGCACCAAGCGACCCCACTACGCCGATGAGCGCGAGATCAGAATATTTGTGATCGGAGATAAGAAACTACTTTCTCCGCATGAGCGGAGGGAAGGCAGCAGGCGCTTCATCAGTACCAAACTGCCGTTGAGGTCGAGCCTGCACAAAGTGATTGTCGGATACCATGCATCACCCGTTGCGTTGCAACGCGCCAAGCGATTGTTAGCCCGTCTTGGCTACCCCGCGACGTTGGTCCGGCGGTCACCGATCAAGGTCATCTGAGTGAATGTATAAGATGCCACACGCGTTTGATTGCTGCCGGATATGATCATCGAGAGGTTGTCATCATGGCGGCGTCAGGCTTGCGTTACTGAACTCTCGGCCGCTACCAAAGCTGTGAACTCTCGCCTATCTTTCGCTGGCATCCAGACATTAGCCCGTCGGAACCTGCGCTGTAGTTCGTGACCTACAAGGAATTCTCCGGCGTGGATCGTGAACAGAGGCTTCAATGAAAATCTCCTGGGCTGCCAAAGTGAGAGATGGATTGCATCGATATTGCCGATAGCGCCTTTGGCGGCCTGACGCCGGGCTAAGCCGCTTTCTCGATTCCCACGACGATCCTGCGTCCGAGCGCCCTGAACGCTGACTCGATCTGCTCGAGCTTCGAATCGTGCGTCAGATCGAACAGCCGATCGACCTGGGGCGCGTGGACCGACAGCCGGCGTGCCAGCTCGGCTTTGCGGACATTGTCCTTCAGCGCGGCTCGGTAGAGTTCCACCTTCAGCGCGGTCAGGGCGGGCAGCGTGACCAGCGGGCCTTTGCCTCTGGTCGGGGCCTTGATCGGTTCCCGTCGTGCGATCCGGGCGGCAAGCGCTTCCTCGATCGCGTCCACCGCCCGCAATCGCGCATCGTCGGCGTCGTCGCCGAAGGTGGTGACCTCCGGCAGGTCCGGGCAGGTTACGAGCACTGTGTCGTTGTCATCGGGGGTCAGCGTTACACGGTAGGAAAGGGTACGCATAGGGTTCTGCTTTCTGTGTGCGCCCGGTCTATTTCAGGCCGAGATCCTTCTTGATCTTGTTGACCAGACCGGTGCCGAGTTCCTTGTTGGAGCCGTGCATCGGCAGCTGGGATTTCCTGTTGCCCAACGTCACCGTTACATGGCCGCTGCCGCCCTTGTGGCTCTCGAACTTGCAGCCCTGCCTGGCGAGCCAGCGGCGAAGTTCAGCGGCATTCATGCAAGCAACATAAGTGTTGTGGTGGTATTATGCAATGGGTCTTCCCTGTCGTCCCGAGCGCAGCGAGGGATCCAGTCAGCTTCCCTGGATCCCTCGCTGCGCTCGGGATGACAGCAAGTCGAGCTTGCTCGGATACCGCATTGGTTGGACGTCCGATCCCGGGAACGCGGCATGATGGACTGGACGACAGGCGAGCTCGTGGCGGCCCTGCTGCGGTATGGCCTGACGTCCATCGCCTGCAGCATCATCGTGGTCGTCTTCTTCAGATGGGTCGCGCGACGCAGGCGGGACTCCGACAAGCAACCGCCGCGATGAGGGCTGAACACGAACAAGATCGCGTCACGGCGCCTCGACCAGGAACGTCCGGCTCGCGAGCAGGCGCTTCTCGTGCCAGATCTCGAGGACCCAGTTTCCCGCCACGATCTCCCACGGTTGATCGAAGCCGTAGCCGTGGATCTGCGTGTCGCCGATCCGCGCGGTGAAGTCGCGCGCGCTCTCGCGATAGGTGTTGCCGTTGACCGGGTTGGTGATGCCGGGAGCGGGGATCTGCCACACGCCGCGCAGCGCGACCTCGCGACCCGGCGGCGATCCGATCAGCCGGTACTGGAAGCCGAACCGGATGCCGATCTGCGCCGGCACGCGTGCGGCATCCGCGTAGAAGCTCGGGCTGTCGAGGAGCGAGGCCTGGCCAGTGGGTGTGCCGTGCGCGCTGTCCCGGCGCACGATGCTGGCGCTGTACAGGCCTGATTGGATGATCTCGATCCGGTCCAGCCTGCCCTGCTGTCCCGACGCGCCGCCGACGGCGAACAGCGCCAGCGCCGCAAGCGCGCCGAGCGACCATCTGCGAATTCCCATCGTTGCCCCCCGAGCCATCCGGCAACAGTGTCAGAGCGCGGCGGCGCTGAACAGCCCGCCGCGCATGGCCTCACTGCTCGGTGCGCAGTCGGCTCCTCTGCACGATCGCGACCGCCGCCAGCGGTGCCGCGACGCCGATGATGGCGGCCGCTATCAGGATCCAGCCCAGCTCGCCGTAGTCGGCGGCGGTCTCGATGGCGCCGGTCGCGGGGCTGGTCACCTCGCGCGTCACGGTGAAGACCTGGTTGAGGTACCGGGTCAGCAACGCCGACGCCGACAGGGCGAGGTTGGTGAACGAGGCCATCACCGCGAAGAAGGTCGCCTTGAGGTTGGCCGGCGCGTTGCGGGCGATCCAGGCCAGCATCGGGATCATCGCCACCTGGCCCAGCGGCGATTCGAGCGCGGTGTCGATGATCGCGATGAAGTGCGCATCGACCAGGCCGCCGGTCCACGCCGCCGTCCAGTGGTGCACGCCGTAGAACAGGCCGATGTTGGGCAGCGACAGCACGCCGGCGGCGATGGTCAGCAGCACGACGATATAGGCGATGGAACGGTGGGCCATGAGCGGCCGCAGCACCACCAGGCCGACCAGGGTCAAGACCGAGGTGATCAGCGCCAGCACCGAGATGAACTGCTGGTCGAACTTCAGCACGTCGATCTGGAACCACGTGGCGCCGGGTCCGGGCAGCGGCACGGCGCGGAACACGAAGATGATGACGGCGGTGCCGATCAGCGGGCCGCGCAGATCGGGCGCGATCTCGAACAGGAGTCGGCGGATCAGGAAGAGCACGATGGCCAGGGAGCCGAGGAAGATGATCTCCTGCGCATAGGGCACGTCGGCGAGTCCGGTGGCCATGCTGAAGACCACGAAAACGCCGCTGCCGCCGAGGATCCACCAGTTGGGCTCGACCTTCTCCGGCGGGGCTTCCGCGACGCCCATGGCGTGCAGCCGCCGGGCGTGCCGATACCGCGTCAGCGACCCAAGGGTCACGCCGGTGACGGAGACCAGCGGGATGATCAGCGCCAGCAGGTAGATGTCGGCGTAGACGGCGGCCGTCTGCGCCGTCCCCAGTTTCTCGACGCCTTCGAACATCGCGACGTTGACGACCGCCACCGCCACCGTGCCGCCGATGATGGCGAAGCGGCCGAGCGTCTGCATGGTGGTATGCATGGCCTTGATCTCGGCTTCGGCGAACTTCCTGCCGTCCTTGTCGAACGCGGGCACGGCCTCGACCGTCATCGCATCGGCGACCACGTCCTGGACGACATAGCCGCTGGGCGCCAGCAGGGCGGCGAGCACGTACCAGGCGCCGGCGGGCATGATCGCGGTCATCGAGTCGGTCTGCGCGATGAGCGCGTACATGATGGCGATGCTGGCGGCGATCAGGCCGGCGCCGAACCACACCAGCAGTGCCTTCCAGCGCCAGATGAGATCGACCAGATGGCCCAGCGGCATCTTCAGCGCCCACGGGATGCCGGCCCAGAAGGTGAGGCCGGCCAGGAAGGCGGCCGACAGGCCGAGGTAGTCCTTGACGAAGAAGGTGCCGACGATCGCCGTCAGGCTGGATATGCCGGCCGCGAAATAGACCATCAGCGGCGGCAAGTAGGACCAGCGCATGTGCCGGCCGAGATCGACGAAGGTCACGCGGAACCAGACGGCGATGCCGGAGGCGGCGGCCTCGAGGGCGGTGCGGACGGCGGCGCCGGCGCGGCGGATGGTTTGCCCGATCGGTCGAGGCATCAGCGGTGATCCTGATGGCGAGGGATCAGCGTGCGCCTCCGGTCATTCGCCACACGCGCATCGGGGTCAGGGGGCCGTCGATGTTCTTGACGTTGAACGATGCCAGCGCATCGAGGATCGCATTGTGGATCGCCGGGAACGCCGCGATCGCGCCGGCCTCGCCGCAGCCCTTCACGCCCAGCGGGTTGGTCGTGCAGCGCGTCGGGTTGAACGCCAGGTCGAAGCTCGGCATGTCGTCGGCGCGCGGCAGCGTGTAGTCCATGAACGTGCCGCTCAGCAGCTGGCCGCTCTCGCCGTCATACACCGCCTTCTCCAGCAGCGCCTGGCCGATGCCCTGGGCCATCGCGCCGTGCGCCTGTCCCGAGGCGACCATCGGGTTGACCAGCACGCCGTAATCGTCGACCGCGGTGTAGCGCGCCAGGCGCGTGGCGCCGGTCTCGGGATCGATCTCGACCTCCACGACATGCGTGCCGCTGGGGAAGGTCATCGCCTCGCGTGTCCAGGCGTGGAAGGTGTCGAGCGGCGTGCCCTGGTCGCGGCCCAGCGCGGCGATGTCGAGGATGCCGATGGCGCGGTCGGTGCCGGCGACGCGGAAGGCGCCGTCCTCGAACACGATGTCGGCCTCGGCCGCCTCGAGCGCGCGTGCCGCCAGCGTCGTGCCCTTCCTGATGATCTCGTCCGAGGCGCGCCACATCGCCGTGCCGCCCATGTAGGTGGCGCGCGAGCTGCCGTGGCCGCCGCCGTTGACGATCAGATCGGTGTCGCCCTGGCAAAGCCGGATGCGCGCGTTGTCGATGCCCAGGCGGTGCGCGAGGATCTGCGGGAAGGTCGTCTCGTGGCCCTGGCCGATGGTCTGCGTGCCGGTGATCAGCCGCACCGTGCCGTCCGCGTCGAAGCGCACGTCGACGTTCTCGTCGGGCGAGCCGCCGGTGCCCTTGATGTGGCAGGCGAAGCCCAGCCCGCGCAGCATGCCGCGCGACTCGCTCGCCTTCTTTCGCGCGGCGAAGCCCGCGACGTCGGCGCGCAGCAGCGCCTGGTCCATGGTCTCGGCGAAGGCGCCGCTGTCGACCTTGAACCCAAACGCATTCGTCATCGGCGTCGGCGCCATGTTGCGGCGGCGCAGGTCGGCGCGGTCGAAGCCGTGGCGGCGCGCGGCCTCGTCGATCAGGCGTTCGACGACGTTGATCGACTCGGCGAAGCCCGGTCCGCGCGTCACGCCGATCGGCGCGGTGTTGGTCAGCACCGCCTTGACGCCGATCTCGATCGCCGGGATGGCGTAGACCGAGCCGGGCAGGTGCACGTGCTGGAAGGTTGCCACGCCGGCGCCGGCGCCGCAGAGATAGCCGCCGACGTTGAACACGCTGTCGCAGCGCAGTGCGAGGAAATGGCCCGCGGCGTCGAGCGCCAGCGCGGCCTCGGCCTGGTGGTCGCGCGCGGCGTGGTCGGCGGTCATCACCTCCGCACGCGTGGCGATCCATTTGACGGCGCGACCGGTGCGCTTGGCCGCCCAGGCGAGCAGCGGGAACTCGGCATAGACGAAGTTCTTGGCGCCGAAGCCGCCGCCGACATCGGGCGCGATGAAGCGCACCTGCGCCGGCGGCACGTTGAGCGCGCGGGCGGTGAAATTGCGGATGCCGTGGATGTTCTGGCTCGAGACGTGCAGCGTGTAGCGGCCGGTCTGCGCGTCGAACTGGGCCACCGCGCCGCGCGGCTCCATCGGGTTGGTGGTGATGCGGTGGTTGTCGAGGCTGAGCCTCACGACATGCGCGGCGCGCGTGAAGGCGGCCTCGACCGCCGCCTGATCGCCGATGCGCCAGTCGAGGCAGGTGTTGTCCGGCACGTCCTCGGCGATCAGCGGCGCGCCGGGCTTCGTGGCGTCGGCGGGCGTCACCAGGGCGGGCAGGGGCCGGTACTCGACCGCGACCAGCTCGGCGGCGTCGAGCGCCTGGTTCTTGGTGTCGGCGACGATCAGCGCCACCGGCTCGCCAACATAGCGCACGCGGTCGGTGGCGAGCAGCGGCTGCGGCAGGAATTTGAACTTCTCGCCGGTCTGCACGTTGGCCTCGACATGCGGGCGCAGCGCCTGCAGGCCGTCGGCTTCGACCTCGGCCGCGGTCAGCACCGCGCGCACGCCCGGCGCCTGGCGGGCGGCGGCGACGTCGATGCCGGCGATCCGCGCATGCGCGTGCGTCGAGCGCAGCACGACAGCGTGCGCGAGGTCCGCGAACGGCAGATCGTCGAGATAGGCACCGTGTCCGGTGACGAAGCGCGCATCCTCGCGCCGGCGGGGCTGATCGCCGATGATCGAACGGGTCATGACGCGAGCCTAGCGCGTAATGCGCGCGGATCGAATCACCGTGTCATTCCCCGCTGCGCTCGCAATGACCGTGGCGCCGCGCGGGCAACGACGCTGCGGAACGTCGGCGGTCGTGCTAGAAGTACGCCCCTATGCTTGCCGGCTGGAACGACATGAGAGCGTTTTGTTTGTTGTTGCTTGGTCTTGTCGTGCTGCTGGGCGCCTGCCAGCCCAACCCGACGCCGCCGTCGGTCAGCGAGCCGGTTCCGCCGCCCCCGGGCCCGTCCTACACCGCGCCGCCGCGCCTCGCTCCGCCCGCGGCCCAGCCGCCGGCCGCCAAGGCCATGACGCGCGTCCCGGCGGGTCGCGGGCAGAGCTGCTCGCAGTACCTGCGCTGGTGCGTGGAGTGGTGCTCGAAGAACCAGCCCGGGCAGACCGGCTGCCTCGACTGGTGCCGGCAGGAGAACGACAAGTGCCGCACCAGCGGCGAATGGACGATCGAGAGCGAATCCAGGATCGTGACCGGCCTGCCTCCGCGCAGATAGCATGCGCTGATAGCAATTGTCGTTCTCGCTGAAATAAGCGATAATCTATCCACAGGACAGACGCCGTCGATTGGGAAGGTCGAGGGCGCCAGGGTCAGGGACATATCTGCGGTTGGAATGCGTGCACCCGACGGGTGCGCGCCGCAGGCGTGTACGGGGGTTGGCGATGAAGATTCGTGCGCTGGGCCGGGCGCTGGCCGCGGCCGCATGCTTTGCGTTCTCTGCCGAGGCGCTCGCCCAGCAGCAGATCGCCAGCGTGCGCAAGATCGATCCGATGGGAACCCGACAGCAGGGGCAGGACAGCCCTGTCGCGCTCGCGCTCGACAGCCGGCTGTTCAGCAACGACGTCATCGAGACCTCGCCGCAGGGCCGCATCGACCTCGCCTTCCAGGACGGCTCGCGGCTGGCGGTCGGGCCGGATTCGCGGCTGACCCTGGACGACTACGTATACAAGCCGGGCGCGCGCGCCACCGCCGTGCTCGGCGTCGCCAAGGGCGCGCTGCGCTTCGTCTCGGGCAACGTCCAGCGCGACGGCGTGCGCATCAACACGCCGACGGCGACGATCGGCATCCGCGGCACGGAGTTCTCGATCAAGGTGCTGGCCGACGGCGCGACCGAGGTGCGCGTCGAGCGCGGCATCGTGCGGGTCTGGGCCTGCGACGCGCCGCGCACGTCGGCCAACGCCTATGTCGCCGAGGCGGGCTATTCGCTGGCCGTCGACGTCACCTGCACCGTGTCGGTCTCGGTCACCGCCGCGAACTCCAACGGCGACGCATCGCCGGCGGCCGCGGCTGCGGCCGCGGTGTCGAGTGCGGCCGTGGCGGACACCGACGGTCCCGGTCCCGCCGCACCCGGAGGCCCGGCCGGCGGACCGGGCAACGGCAACGGCAACGCGGCCAATGATTCCGGCGGCGGCAACACCGGCGGCGGCGGCCCCGGCACGGGCAACGGCGGCGCCAACAGCGGACAGGGCGATGGCGCCGGCAACGGCGGCGGCGGATCCGGCAATGGTGGAACTGGTGGCGCCGGCGCAGACGGCGGCGGTGGAGCAGCCGGAGCCGCTGGTGGCGCCGGTGGAGCTGGCGGTGCTGGCGGTGCCGGCGGAGCTGGTGGTGCCGGCGGAGCTGGTGGTGCCGGTGGAGCTGGCGGTGCCGGCGGCGGTGGTGCCGGCGGCGGTGGCGGCAACCGCTGATCAGCCTGGTCGACCAATCTGTCATCCCGAGCGCAGCGAGGGATCCAGGGAAGCCGCCTGGATCCCTCGTTGCGCTCGGGATGTCAGGGCGCTAGTCGCGCGACGGGCCGAACAGCCGGGAGAAGAGGCCCGGTGACGGCTGGGCGGCGCTGGGAGCGATCGGCTCGGGCACCGGCGGGCGTTCGGGCGGCTCGGGGCGGCGCTGATCGGGCGACGGACTCACGACGAAGGCGCCGATGTTCAGGCCGCGCGTCTCATCCCGGGCGGCGAGGTCGGAATCGTAGCGCGCCCGGCTGCGGTCGACGGCGATGCCCTTGGCGGCCACGCGGCGATCGGCGCCGATGGGGCCTGAGGAACTCTCCGCGGGCAGAGGCGCCGCGGCCGGCTCCTCGCCGTCGCAGGCGCAGAGCACCGCGGCGGCGAATGCCGCCGACGCCATCGTGCTGAAGGGTCCGCGCTGCACGGCGCGATGATAGTCGCGGCCGGCGGCGGTGGGAACAGCCGACCGCCCGGCTCCCCCCTGGCCGCCCTGGATCCCTCGCTGCGCTCGGGATGACGGATGCGTCCGGTCAACCGCTCGATCCCTGGCCGCTTTGTCATCCCGAGCGCAGCGAGGGATCCAGGGTTGAGCCTGGATCCCTCGCTGCGCTCGGGATGACGGATGCGTCCGCTAGACGAAGCGCAGGTCGGCGAAGCTGAGATCGGTGATCGTCATCACCTGGATGGCGGCATTGTCGAGCCAGTTGCCCGAGGCGTCGACGAAGCCGATGACGGTGTAGTCGATGCCGCCCAGGAAGCGCACCTGATCGGCCGCGTAGCCCTGGATCTCGAACATGTCGAGGCCGCGCGTGAAGTCGAGCACCAGGTCGACGCCGTCGCCGAAGCCGTAGAAGAAGATGTCGGCATCGGCCCCGCCGCTCAGCCGGTCGCCGACGATCAGGCCGGCGAAGTTCAGGTCGGCCGGGTCGTAGCGCCAGGTGCCGCCATCGACGCCGCCGGCGAGGCGATCGCTGCCGGCGCCGCCGAACAGCTGGTCGTTGCCGGCCTCGCCCCACAGGAAGTCGTGCCCGGCGCCGCCGTAGATTGCGTCGTCGCCCGGCCCGCCATGCAGGTTGTCGTTGCCGGCGCCGCCCTTGATCGTGTCGTTGCCGCGGCCGCTCTGGATGGTGTTGCCGTAATCGTTGCCGATGATCAGGTCGTTGCCGTCGCCGGCCCACACGCTCTTGATCACCGTGTCGGCGCCGATCTGCACGGCGCGGCCGGCGATCGTGCTGGTGGCGCCGGCATGGAGGTCGATCGTCGAGTTGCTGGTGACCGCCGCGGTGTTGATCATCGCCGTGCCGCTGCTGTCGTTCAGCACGAAGCGCGTGGCGCCGGTGATGGTCGCGAACTCGTCGGTGTAGATATAGACGTTGGGCGCGTCGGCCGAATCGCCCAGCGCCTTCAGGGTCCACGAATTGAGCGTGCCGGTGTTGCCGACGACCTTGTCGGTCACCGTCAGCGTCCAGTTGCCCGCGGTATCCTCGCCCCAGAAATTGTTGGCGGTGGTCGAGAATACGATGCCGCCGCCGACGCCGTTGGCGGGCTGCGCGATCAGCGTCGCCGTGGTGCCCTTGGGCGAGGTCAGGGTCACGACCAGGTCGCTGGCCATGGCGTGGGTGATGTTGAGGTCGACCACCATGCGGTCGATGTCCAGCCCGCCGGCGAGCGTGATCGTGCTCTTCAGGCTGCCCGAGCCGTCAGGGATCGCCGACTTGGTGGCGTTGGTCGCCGAGAGCGTGACCAGGTTGGCGTAGGTCGACTGCGCCTGCCAGCTCTCCGCCAGCCGCACCGCGGCGAAGGCGTCGACCAGGCCGAAGCCGTAATCGTGGCTGAAATGCAGGCCGCCGCCGTTCCAGGTGGTGGCGCCGTTGGTCGCCCAGCCGCTGCTCGCGGCGTCGGTCTTGCACGCCGAGTAGGCGAGGATCTCCATCACGTCGCGATAGCCGAGATCGGCGTTGGCCTGCAGCATCAGCGCGACCACGCCCGAGACGTGCGGCGCGGCGAAGGAGGTGCCGGAATTGGTGACGTAATCGCCGCTCGACTTGCCGTCCGTGCCGGTGACGTCGGTGGTCATGATCGACACGCCCGGCGCCGACACCAGAATCGCCGCGCCCGGCGAGCTCGAGG
The DNA here is from genome assembly GCA_019635875.1 of Alphaproteobacteria bacterium. Taxonomy (NCBI): domain Bacteria; kingdom Pseudomonadati; phylum Pseudomonadota; class Alphaproteobacteria; species Alphaproteobacteria bacterium. Next base: position 376,939 of record JAHBYP010000005.1, on the reverse strand, counting down.
ACGCGACCTTGCCCGAGCTGTCGGTGCTGGCCACCGTGATGACGTAGGGGCTGTTCTTGAAGCTGTGGTAGTTCACGTTGTCGCCGGAGGAGCGATAGTTGCCGGCGGAGAACACCACGTTCATGCCCAGGCCGTCGCGGCCCAGCGATACGGCGTCGCGGATGAACGACGGACCCGACGTGCCGTAATTGTCGGCGAACGGCGTCGAGTAGCCCCAGCTGTTGTTGACGACGTCCATCCCGTTGATGCGCGCCTGGTAGAACGCCTCGGAGATGCTGCCGCCGCCGATCGCGCGGTAGCCGGCGATCCCGGCATCGTAGGCGACGCCGACAGTGCCCGTGCCGTTGTTGGCGGCGGCGATGACGCCGGCGACGTTGGTGGCGTGGTACTCGGACGATTGCTCGTAGTAGGGATCGTAGTCGCGGCCCACCGTGTCATAGTCGAGCGCCGACAGGTAGTTGGGCGCCAGGTCGGAGTGCAGGTAGTCGATGCCGGTGTCGATCACGCCGACCTTGACGCCCTCGCCGGTGTAGTTCTGCCACACCTTGGTGACGTTGATGCCGGCGGTCGTGCTGTTGAGCGCCCATTGCTGCTTGAAGTAAGTATCGGTGGGCAGGGCGCTGTCGCCGGTGGGCGGGGCGAGATCCCAGCCGCCGCCGGATGACGTGCCGCCCGACGTGCCGCCGGAGGTGCCGCCGCCGGTCGTGCCGCCGCCCGACGTATCTCCGCCCGTCGAACCACCCGTCGACGTGTCGGTGCCGCCGGATGTGTCGCCGCCACCCTTCTTGCCCTTGGTCGGAGAGTCGGAGCCGCCGCCCTTTGTCGACCCGTCCGTATTGCCGCCCTTGGCTTCGAGGCCCGGTGCCACATCATCGCCGGTGAGCCAGGGCAGGTTGTCGAAGGGGTTCTGAAATAAGTCGCGATCGAAGGCAGCCGAAGACCGGGGAGCGGCATTGCGCATGAAATATTCCCATGTTCCCGGCCACACCAGGAGCGCACAGATATTTTCTCGCGAACTTCGAGAAGGGCGCGCCGATGACAACCGGCAGAAGAATGAATTTGGTAAAATAACTAAAGAATAATAGGTCTTATATAAAAGACCTGAAACATTAGGTCAATTGAATATTTGTCCGCGGCATCCGCGATCTGAGCCAGTTTGGTGCGATCTCGCATCGGCGATGCGGCAGTGGTCATTCCCGGGGTGAAGCCGGCGCAATGGCTATACCCAATGGGGGTATCGACCAAGAACGCTTTTGGTAAGGATCGGGTCAGCTACATGGAGAGCCGGCTCCAGACATCGATTCATTTTTCACGATCCGGTAATTCCCAACGCGATCAAGAATCTATCATGTGACGTGTCGAAACCGCTTAAAGTCATGATTGTCCAATGAAAACAATGCAGTGGACAACTTCTGGGATAACTCGCAGGCTAAAAAGAGAGTGCACACTTTTCTGTTCTTCAGGCCATGGAAGATCGGCACTCGAGGGGCGTGGTTCGCCCCGGGGAGCTCTGGGAGAGAGAGCGGCAATAAGGGCAATGGGTTGGGTTCGCCGTTGGCGTCATGACGCGCCGGGGCGTGTCGGCGGGGGATGGCACGGCATCCGCACTGTCGTGATGGAATTGTCCATCTGCTCCGTGCGTGAACATAGGAGAGTGGGGAATGGCTACCTGGACCTGGGAATACGGTGAAGCCGGCACCGGCCTTCACTTTACGATCGTGTACGACACCGAGGCGGGGACGTTCACCGTGACCTCCCTGGAGGGGAAGTTCGATCTGAACGCGCTGTGGTGGGACGACGGCTCTTCCGCTGGCAGCGACGTCAAGCTGTCCAAGCAGGACAACGCCCTCAACATGAACGGTTCCGGCGAAGACTGGGACGGGATGATGAAGCTGAGCAACGCCGGCCTTGGCACGGAGGGTGAGGACAAGAACAGCTTCATCTCCGAAGGCGAAGTCGCTGTGTTCTCACTGGCCGATTTCGGAATCACCGGCGACTTCAATGTCGCCGGCGGCGGCACGCTTGGTGTGCGGGCCACCAGCGTCAACGGCGGCGACAGCATCAAGCTGGTCGACAAGGATCCGGTGTTCGACGATGGGGAGACCGAAGAGGATCCGGACCACTTCCCCGAGTGGGAGTCGCCAAGCATTTCTCACGTCACCTTCTACTTCGACGTGCCTGATGGGGATGCCCGGGACATCAAAGGGATCGTTGGTGACAAGGGTGCCAACAACCCCGACGGATGGTTCACCGTCAAGTTCGACAACGAGGCTCTCGGCCTGAGCAATGATCTCGATGACTGGTATGAGGATGCCCTAGCTTATATTTACGCAAACTACGGTAACGACCTGGCAGCCTACTTGAAGGGTGTGTCGATCAAGGGTGGCCAGCAAGAGGTCTGGTATGATTTTGACAACGATCCGGACGACGTGGATGATCCTTTCGCCCACCTCGGGAATCCCTGGATCGTCGAGAACAAGGAGTTGGACGCAGATCACGATGTGACCGTCGCCGATCCGTTCACGGTCGTTTAGCAGTCGTCAGCGCAAAAAATCGGTAACTGTGGTTCTCTGTGCACCCGGCGGCGTGAGTCGCCGGGTGTTTGCGTATCGGGTCAATACGTTCAAGAGAGCACCCACCGTTCCCCAGCTTGCGACGAGGGCGGAGCAGCGGCCATGGCAGAGACAGGCGTGCGCGCGTCCGGCTATGTTGACGACGTCATATACACGCTCGGCTTTCATCCCGAACTCGCGCCCTCGTTTCTCGACTATGCATGCCTTGTCGGAGGGGTCGATGGTCTGTCAACTGCGCGCAGATTGCGGTACTGCGAACTCGGATGTGGCCGCGGCTACAGCACGATCCTTCTCGCCGCTGCCAATCCAGATATGGATTTTGTCGGCGTCGACTTTAGTCCAGCACACGTGGACGAAGCGCGGTCGCTGGCGAAGCGCGCCGGCCTTGAGAACCTCCTATTCTATGAGTTGAGTTTTGACGACGCTGCGCGTTCAGGCGATGCTGGGCTTGAGGCCTTCGATATTCTTACTCTGCACGGTGTCTATAGCTGGGTCTCCGCGGAGGTGCGAGAGGAGATCCACGATTTTCTGGCGACGAAGCTGGTTTCGGGTGGGGTGGCATTCATCAGCTACAACGTGATGCCTGGCTGGACACGTGTACTTCCGACACAGAAGCTGCTGTTCGAGGCCGCCCGCCGAAGCCAGGGAGATAGCATCGCGCGAATTGAGAATGCGATGCCGCTACTGGAACTGCTAATTGACAAATCGGACGGCAAGGTAGCGAAGCACGGCGCACTGTCGAAGAAGTACCTGTCCCACTTGGGGGGACGGGACAGGCGCTATATTGTGCACGAGTTTCTGAACGCGGGGTGGCAACCGTTATATGTATCGGATGTAATCGCCAGCCTGGCCCAAGCTGGGCTCCGATATGTCGCTTCTGCCGCCGTCGGTGAAAATCGAGTTGAGCTTTGCGTTCCCAAGGACTTACGCGACACAGTAAGTGCTGCGCCTGATGCGGCAATGCGTGAACTGCTGAAGGATTTCATCGCTGGCAAAGAGTTTCGCCGAGATGTCTACGTCAAGGCACCGCAAGCGTTGACCCCCCAGCAGCAACGGCAACGACTGAGGGACTGGCCATTTGCGTTGATGCCCCATGTTGTTGAAATGCCCACGTCCTTGAAAACTCCTCTGGGAGAGATTCGTCCGCCTGGAAGAGTCCTCGATGCCATGTGTCGATGTGTCGAGGGTAAAGTGGTACACGGTGCCACCTTGATAGACGCGGCCACAAATTTGGGCTTGAAGGAGGAGCGCGCAAGGACACTGGTAGAATTGCTAGTTCACAACAAGTTAATCCGTCCGGCACGGTCCGGTGTTACGTTGATCGACAGGTCTGTTGCCCTACGCCTGAATGACATTGTCATGGACCTATCGATGTCAGCCGACACGCATCGTTACTTGGCCTCGCCGGTTCTCGGTTCAGCAATCCCGGCCAGTCAGGCCGAACGCATCCTCGTTCCATTACTGGCTGACGCACTTGCCGGCGACGAACTCGCGATCGCTCAGGCGGCCATGGATCGTATCGGCCGGTCGGGCCAATCATTCATGCGGGACGGTCGTCCTGTCGAGAACAACCCCGAAAACGTAAAGGCACTCGCGGGGTTTGTATGCGAGTTCAGAACAACAAGATTGCCACGCTGGCGCATGCTGGGCGTGATCTAATAGGGGTGGCTGCAGTTGATTGCGAATACGGCTTGATTCGCCGCAGGGCTGGCGATTCGAACAGAACGCCCAAGCTTGCAGGTGCATTCAAACTGGTCCGTATTCGAGCTGTTGCCCATTGCCATCTGGATCAAGTTTCGTTGGCGTGCTATGTACTTGCCAGATTATTTTGGGTCATTAGGCAGCCATTGTGCGGCATCTGCCGCCGGCGGAGAGAATGAGTCGCAAGTCCAAGAAGACCGACGAGCTGGCCCGCGCGCTTCAGCTCTGCCGGCGTCACTTCCTGACCGCGGGCATCTTCAGCCTCGGCATCAACCTGCTCTACCTCGCCGCGCCGCTTTACATGCTCCAGGTCTACGACCGGGTGATCTCGAGTTCGAGCAAGAGCACGCTGGCGATGCTGACCATCGCCCTGCTGGTCGCCTTCATCACCATGGCCGGCCTCGACTGGGTACGCGCCCGCATCCTGGCGCGCGCCGGCATCCGGCTCGACCGGGTGCTGGGCGGCCGGGTGATGGCCGCCACCTTCGCCACCGCCAGCCGGGGCGACGTCGCCGGTAGCCAGCCGTTGCGCGATTTCGACACCTTCAGGCTGTTCCTGTCGGGCCAGGGCATCAGCGCCCTGTTCGACCTGCCATGGGCGCCGGTCTATGTCTTCGTGATCTTCATGCTGCATCCCTGGATGGGCGCCTTCGCGCTGGGCTGCGTGATCGTGCTGCTGTTGACCGCGGTGATCGGCGAGCATTTCGCGCGCAAGCCGCTGGCCGAGTCGACCGAGGCGGCCAACAAGAGCTACCGCTTCACCGAAACCAGCCTGCGCAACTCCGAGGTGGTGCAGGCCATGGGCATGATGCCCCGGCTGCTGGAGCGCTGGGGGCGCGAGCGCAATCGCATGATGGTGCGCCAGGATTCGGTGGCGGCGCGCATGGCGGCGACCGGCAGCTTCACCAAGATGCTGCGCCTCGCCATGCAGTCGCTGATCCTCGGCCTGGGCGCGTACCTCGTGATCGAGCGCTCCGCCACCATGGGCGCGATGTTCGCCGGCACGCTCCTGCTGGCGCGCGCCCTGCAGCCGGTCGAGCTGATCGTCGGCTCGTGGCGCACCATCGCCTCGGCGCGCGGCGCCTTCGAGCGCCTGAAGGGCCTGCTGGGCGCCAATCCGTCGGACGACGACAAGCTGTCGCTGCCGCGGCCGACGGGCCGCGTCGAGGTCCAGGCGGTGAGCTACGGCCTGCGCAACACCAGCCGCATCATCCTCAGCCGCGTCGACTTCGCCATCCAGCCCAGCGAGGTGGTCGGCGTGGTCGGCCCCTCGGGCTCCGGCAAGTCGACGCTTGCGCGCCTTCTGGTAGGCCTGATCGCGCCGTTCAGCGGCACCGTGCGCCTCGACGGCGCCGACCTGACCAAGTGGCCGCGCGACGAGCTGGGCCCGCATATCGGCTACCTGCCGCAGGACGTCGAGCTGTTCGCCGACACGGTGGCCAGCAACATCAGCCGCTTCCGCGACGGCGACGATTCCGGCGTGATCGACGCGGCGCAGCTGGCCGGCGTGCACGAGGCGATCCTGGCGCTGCCGGAGGGCTACGACACCCAGGTCGGCGAGGGCGGGGCGGCGCTGCCCGGCGGCCTGCGCCAGCGCATCGGCCTGGCGCGCGCCGTCTATGGCAGCCCCTGCCTGGTGGTGCTCGACGAGCCGAACTCCAACCTCGACAACGAGGGCGAGGCGGCACTGGCGGAATGCATCAAGCAGCTGAAGATGTGGGGCACGACGGTGGTCGTGATCTCGCATCGTCCGGCCGCGCTCAACGTCGTCGACAAGGTGCTGGTGATGAAGGACGGCACGGTGGCCGCCTTCGGCCCGCGCGACGAGGTGCTGAAGAAGATCACGCGGCCGGTGCAGGTCAAGGCCGCGCCGGCCGACCGCCAGGGCAAGCTGTCGGCCAAGCCGGCTGACGGCGGCCCGATCGCGGCGGAGGGCCGGCCGTGAGCGACAAGACCAAAACGCCGGCCCTGCCGGTGGCGGCGGAGCCGACCCGACGCCGGCAGCTCATCGTGCGCGACACCGGCGGCACCGAGGTCGATTTCCTGGCGCCCAAGAAGAAGCCGCTCAGCAAGCAGCAGGCCGAGCTGCTGGCCGAGAAGCCGCCCAGCGACTCGATGTGGGGCATCGCCACCGTGGGCTGGGTGATCGTGCTGCTGTTCTTCGGCGGCTTCGGCTACTGGGCCGCGACCGCGCCGCTGCATGGCGCCGTGGTCGCCACCGGCGTGGTCAAGGTCGAGGGCAACCGCCGGAGCCTGCAGCATCTCGACGGCGGCATCGTGCGCGAGCTGCGCGTCAAGGAGGGCGACCAGGTCGCGGTGGGCGACGTCGTGATCGTGCTCGACGACACCCAGGTGCGCGCCGAGTTCGAGGTCCTGTCGCGGCAGTTCCTCGTGCTGCGCGCCACCGAGGAGCGGCTCAAGGCCGAGCTCAAGCGCGCCGACGCCATGACGCTGCCCGCCGACCTCGTCCCGCACAACGACAACGTCGATTTCACCGCGGTGTGGACCGGCCAGCTCGACCAGTTCACCAGCCGGCGCGCGGCGCTGGAGGGCGCGCGCCAGGTGATCCGCGAGAAGATCGCCCAGCTCGAGCACCAGATCACCGGCGGCGAGGGGGCGGTGAAGTCCTACCGCACGCAGATCGCGTCGGTGAAGGCGGAGATGGAGGATATCAAGCCGCTGCTCGACAAGAAGCTGATCGCCCGGCCGCGCTTCCTGCAGCTGGAGCGCAGCGGCATCCAGCTCGAGGGCCAGCTGGCCGAGGCCCAGGCGGCGATCGCCAAGTCGCGGCAGGCGATCACCGAGCAGCACCAGCAGATCGCCCAGCTCGAGAACGACCGCATGACCGAGGTGACGCGCGACCTGCGCGACACCCAGGCCCGGCTGCTGGAGGTGCTGCCCAAGCTCGGCAACGCCAAGGCGGTGCTCAGCCGCATGGAGATCCGCTCGCCCTATGCCGGCCGCGTGGTCGCGCTCAACGTCTTCTCGGTCGGCGGCGTCATCGGCCGCGGCGAGAAGATCCTCGACATCGTGCCGACCGAGGACGCGCTGGTGATCGAGGCCCAGGTGGCGGTCGAGGACATCGCCGAGGTGCGGCCCAACATGCGCGCCGAGGTGCACCTGACGGCCTACAAACAGCGCATCACGCCGATGGTCAACGCCGACGTGGTGCAGGTCTCGGCCGACCGCCTGGTCGACCAGAAGAGCGGGCAGCCCTATTACGTCGCGCTGCTGCGCATCGACCAGCAGCAGCTCGCCGACCTGCCGCAGATCCAGCTCTATCCCGGCATGCCGGCGCAGGTGAACATCCCGACCGTCGAGCGCACCGCGCTGGACTACATCGTCGGCCCGCTGGTCCAGGCCTTTAGCCACTCCTTCCGCCAGCGCTGAAGTTCTTCCTTCCGCCGCTGGCGGGGGAAGGTAGGAGGTTCGGGCGCGTCCCGTGGTTTTCATTTGGCATGTCGGATGTATCGAGTGTATATTCGAGCTGATATTTTTGATTATATTCGCATCATAGGGCATTGCATGATCGAGATTTTCGGCTACAGCCCACTTGCGGTCGCGGGCTGAGCGAAGGAACGCCCGAACGCCGATGCCCACCTTCGCTCCGATCCCCTATGCCGGCGGCCTGATCCTCTCGACGCGGCGGCCGCCGGTGATGACGGTCATCCTGAACTCCGCCGAGACGCGCAACGCCTTCACCCGCGAGGGCGCCCTGGGGCTGGCGACGGCGCTGCGGGCGGCCGAGGCCGATCCCGAGATCGGTGCCGTGGTGATCACCGGCAGCGGCGGCAATTTCTGCTCCGGCGCCGATCTGTCGGACCTGACCGCCGCCAACGAGTACGTCCCTTGGGCCGGCGAGGGCGGGCCGCTGCACAGGCGGCTGGCCAAGCCGAGCATCGCCGCCATCGAGGGCTATGCCAGCGCCGAGGGGCTGGGCCTGGCCCTGCTGTGCGACATCCGGATCGTCGACGAGACCGCGACCTTCGGCGTCTTCGCCCGCCGGCTGGGCGTCACCGGCGACGGCACCGCCGGTCGCCTGCCCGGCGTCGTCGGCATCGGCCAGGCGATGGACATCCTGCTCACCGGCCGGGCCATCGGCTGCGACCGGGCCATGGCCATCGGTCTCGCGACCCGCAAGACCGCCAATGGCATGACGCGCGCCCTGGCCGAGAGGATCGCCCAGGACATCGCGTCCTTTGCGCCGATGTCGATCGCCGCCGACCGGCAGACCGCCTACGCCGCCGATGACGGCGACGTCGACGGCGCGCTCAGGCTCGAGGTCGAGACCTCGCAGGTCGTCTTCCATGAAGAGGGCCGGCCCAGGGTGAGCGAGCTGATCGATGTCGCGAGGCCAACGTCCAGGCTGGTCGTGGCGTAGGGGAGACCACCATGCCGATCTATGCCGCCGACACGGGTCGGTCGGGCGTCGCCATCTTCAACGCGCGCAGCGAGGCCGAGGCGGCAGCGACATGCCTGGAGCAATGGTTCCAGGGCATTCTTCGGAAATTCCTCCACGACGGCAGCCCTTTCGGGCGCGATCCCGCCCGCCCGCCGGCCATCCGCATCGCCAGCGACAGCGAGATGTCGCGATGGTGGGTGCACCAGCGCCAGCCGGGGGAGCACCATCTCGGGCACGGCGGCGATGTCGTCGTCGTGATCCTTCGCCGGCGCGGCGCCTGAGGCGGTATAGTCGGGCAGCGGAGGCGACGAGGGAGGCGACGCGGTGCGTGCTCGCGTCGGGGGATTGCGCCAGGCAGCGACGGCCTGTGCCATGGCGCTGTTGGCGGCCTGCGGCGATTACGAGCCGGTGGCGGCGCCGGCGAGCGCACCGGCGTCGGCCGACCCCGAGGTGACACTGCGCGACGTCGACCCGGCCTGCGTGCGCGCGCTGCTGCTCAGGGAAATGCTCGGCCAGGGCTTCACGGCGCGGCTCGACAGCGAGACGGCCCTGGTCGTCGGGCGGGTGAGGCCGGCGGCCCCCGATGGCCCGCTGACCCTGCGCCATGCACCGGCGCCGCCCGAGGAGGTGATCCGGTTCAATTTCGTGGCGCTTTCGCCGCGCGACCTGCGCATCGTCCTGCAGGCGGCGCTGGTGACGAACCAGGACACCGGGCTGGCGCGGGCCGAAATGGCGCGCTCCAGCGCCGCCGACGCCGCCGCCTTCGCGTCGAAGATGCAGGTCGCCGCCAGCCGCTGCCGGTGACAGATCCACCGTCTCGCCAACGGCGGAAGGCAATGCATTGACGCAATCCCCGACAGCGGAAACCATGGCAGCCGCATCGCGTGCTGGGGGAAGGCATGTCGACCATTCGGGTTCGACTGCGGGCCGGTGTCGTCGCGTATCCGTGGTCGTTTCTGCTCGCCGCAGTCCTGTTGGCGGGCGGCATCGGGCTGTTCGGGATCAATTCGCTGCTCGCCTGCGTCGGGCTGGCGGCCGCCGCCGCGTTCGCCCTGGCGATCCTGCCGATTCGTCCGCTGGCGCGAAACGTCGCCATCTCGATCGGCACGATCCTCGCCTGCCTGGCGGTGGCCGAGATGGCGCTGTACGCCGCGAAGGGCTCGCACACCGGCGACGCCAGCGCCGTCGTCCGGCACGATCCCGCGCCGATGTTCCTGCCGGCGCCGCTCGTCGGCTGGCTGCCGCAGGCGTCCACCACCGTGCGTGCGCTCTCCAGGCAGGGCGACCGGACGATCTACGACGCGCTCTACACGATCGATGCCGACCGTCGCCGGGTGGTGCCGGCGTCGAACCCCGACGGTGAGGTCGTGATCTTCCTGGGCGATTCCTTCGTCTTCGGCGATGGCGTCAACGACGACGAGACGTTGCCGCAACAGGTCGCGCTGGCGACGGGCGGGCGCTTTCGCATCGTCAATTTCGGGGTCAGCGGCCACAGCGCGAGCCAGGCCCTGACGCGCCTGGAGAACGGCGCGGTCGACGCCGCGATCGCCGGCGGCAAGGTGCGCCAGGTCTTCCTGTGGTTCGACGACGATCACCTGCTGCGCGACGGCGGCGACTACGCTCATTTCGGGCACTGGCGGCTGATGGCGCAGTACGAGCTGACGCCCGGGGGCCTGCGCATCGCCGGGCCGGCCGGCGCGGTGCGCGACGGGCGAAGCTGGATCGTGCGGCGCACGATGTCGGCCGTGCTGCGCTCGGAGATCGCCTTCATCGCCCGGCGCGTCCTGCGCGTCTCGCGCCAGCTCGCGCTGGCCGAGGCGCTGCTGTCGCAGATCCGGCGGACCGTGCGCGAGCGCTACGGCTGCGATCTCGTCGTCCTGTACTGGAGCAACGACCGCCTGTTCTATCACGACCGCGTCGCGGCGATGATCGCCCGGACCGGCTCGACCATGCTCGCCATCCAGCCGCTCTTCGCGCAGGCCGGCCTGGCGTTCGAGGATTTCCTCATTCCGGGCGACGGGCACGGCGGCGGCCGCTTCCATCGCTTCGTCGGCGAGGAGCTGGCGCTGCGCTTCCTGCGCCGCTGAGGACGACACGCACCGCTGCGGAATTCGCTTCCGCATCGGCATGCGGCAAAACGCAGCCCGTGCCGCGATGAGAGATTGCCGCCGGCGGGGCGGGGGTACAATCGGCGCCGGCAAGCGGCGTGGAGCGGGCACATGGACTACGAGGTCATCGTCATCGGCGCCGGCGTCGGCGGCATCTACCAGATCAAGCGGCTGGTCGATCTCGGCATCTCCGCCACCGTGCTCGAGGGCGGCGCCGATCTCGGCGGCACCTGGTACTGGAACCGCTATCCCGGCGCGCGTTTCGATTCGGAGAGCTACACCTACGGCTATTCCTTCTCGCGCGAGCTGCTCGACGAGTGGCACTGGAAGGAGCGCTTCTCCGGTCAGCCGGAGAATCTGCGCTACCTCAACTTCGTCGCCGGCAAGTTCGACCTGCGCCGGCACATGCAGTTCAATTGCCGGGTCGATGCCGCGCACTACGACGAGAAGGCCAACCTCTGGCGGCTGAGGATCAGCGATGGCCGCACACTGTCGGCCCGCTTCGTGATCCTCACCGTCGGCCTGCTGTCGATCCCGACACCGCCCCGGCTGGAGGGCATGGACGATTTCAAGGGCCACTCGTTCCACACCTTCCACTGGCCGCAGGAGCCGGTCGAGCTGGCCGGCAAGAAGGTCGCGGTGATCGGCACCGGCGCCACCGGCATCCAGGTGATCGGCGAGATCGCCGACAAGGTGGGCGAGCTGACGGTGTTCCAGCGCCGGCCCAACTGGAGCGCGCCTTTGGGCAACGGGCCGATCTCCGAGCGCGAGATGGCCGATATCCGCAAGCGCTACGACGAGATCTTCCAGGCCTGCGCGCGCTCGCCCGGCGGTTTCGAGCACGAGCCGGACCGCCGCGGCTTCTACGAGCTCACGCACGAGGAGCGGGTGAAGTTCTGGGACGGCCTCTACGGCAAGCCCGGCTTCGCCATCTGGCTGGCCAATTTCCGCGAGATCTTCACCAACGAGGAGGCCAACGCCGAGTTCTCGGAGTATATCGCCGGCCGCATCCGCCGGCGCGTGAAGGACCCGAACGTCGCCGAGAAGCTGATCCCGAAAGACCATGGATTCGGCGTGCAGCGCGTGCCGATGGAGACCAATTACTTCGAGGCCTACAACCGGCCCAATGTGCATCTGGTCGACATCAGCGAGACGCCGATCGTGCGCCTGACCGAGACCGGGCTGCGCACCAGCGAGCGCGACTTCGAGTTCGACGTCATCGTCTACGCCACCGGCTTCGACGCCATCACCGGCGCCTACGACCATATCGACATCCGCGGCGAGGGCGGCGTGACGCTCGCCGAGCGGTGGAAGGACGGGCCGAGCACCTTCCTCGGCATGATGGTGAGCGGCTTCCCCAACCTGCTGATGCCCTCGGGGCCGCAGAGCGGCTCGGCCTCGACCAACTACCCGCGCGGCATCGAGACCGGCGTGAACTGGTGCACCGATCTCCTGCGGCACATGCGCGCCCGGGGGTTGAGCCGCGCCGACGCCACGCCCGAAGCCGAGGCGCGCTGGACCGAGCACGTGATCCAGATGTACTCGATCATGCTGATGCGCAAGGCCAAGTCGTGGTTCACCGGGTACAATTCCAATATCCCGGGCCATGAGCACGGCCGCGTGCGCTACATGGTCTACAACGGCGGCGCGCCCAAGTACGTCCAGCGCATCAACGAGGTCGCGGCGAAGGACTACGAGGGCATCCGCTTCGTCGCGTAGGGAATCGGGCCCGTTTGTCATCCGAGCGCGGCGAGGGATCCAGGTCAGCCCTGGTTCCCTCGCTGCGCTCGGGATGACAGAACTAGGTCTTCGCCCGGTCGAGGGCGGCGAACTCCTCCATGGCGGCGCGCACCGCGGAGACCGCCGTCGGCACGCCGGCATAGATGCCGACATGCAGGAAGATCTCCTTGAGCTCCTCGCGCGTCAGCCCGTTGTTGATGCCCATGCGGATGTGCGACTTCAGCTCCTCGGTGCGGCCCAGCGCCGTGAGCACCGAGATGGTGATGATGCTGCGCGTGGCGCGCTCGAGCCCCGGCCTCGCCCAGACCGCGGCGAAGCAGTGCTCGAACAGGTACTGGCGCAGGTCGCGGGTCATCTCATGCTCGGCGGCCTGCTCCATGGCTGCCTGAGCCACCTTCGGCCCGCGCATCTCGAACCACACCTCGCGGCCCTTCCTGAAGGCCTCATTCTCGTCGAAGGCAAATTTGGTCACGATCGGTCCCTCCCGGCGATTGGATGCGGCCATGCTAGGGCAGGCGACTGCTTCGGTCGCACACAATCCTGATCGCCTGGCGGCGGTTCAGGTGGTATCTGACATCCGTGGCCAACCGCGATGAATGACAGTCTGGCTCCCCCGGCGCTGGCGCCCGCCGAAACCTTCCATGCCCGCACGGCGCGGATCGGCGTCATCGGTCTGGGATATGTCGGGCTGCCGCTGGCTGTCACCTTCGCCAGGCGGGGATTCTCCGTCCAGGGCCTCGATATCGACGGGGCTAAAGTCGATCGCCTGAACGCCGGCTCCTCCTACATAGGACGCATCTCCGACGACGATATTCGCGAGTTGCGCGCGGCGGGCACGCTGACGGCCACCGTCGACTTCGCCGCCCTTGCCGCCGTCGACGCGATCATCCTGTGCGTGCCGACGCCGCTTACGCCGCAGCGCGATCCCGACCTGTCGTTCGTGATCGGCACGTGCGAGTCCATCGCACCGCATCTGCGGCGCGGCCAGCTCGTCGTCCTGGAGTCGACGACCTATCCCGGCACGACGAACGAGATCGTGCGGCCGATTCTCGAGCGCGGCGGCCTGCGCGCGGGGGTCGACTTCTTCCTGGCCTATTCGCCGGAACGCGAGGATCCGGGAAACACGACGTTCGCCACCGCCGACATTCCGAAGATCGTCGGCGCCGACGATCCCGATTCGCTGCGGCTGGCCTGTGCGCTCTACGACCAGATCGTGCCGCGCACCATCCCGGCTTCCTCGCTGGCCACCGCCGAGGCGGTGAAGCTGACCGAGAACATCTTCCGCGCCGTCAACGTGGCGCTGGTCAACGAGCTCAAGGTCGTCTTCGAGGCGATGGGCATCGATGTCTGGGAAGTCATCGAGGCCGCCAAGACCAAGCCATTCGGCTTCATGCCGTTCTATCCGGGCCCGGGGCTGGGCGGCCACTGCATCCCGATCGACCCGTTCTATCTCACCTGGAAGGCGCGCGAGTTCGGCGTCGCGACGCGCTTCGTCGAGCTGGCCGGCGAGATCAACACCGCGATGCCGCAGCGCGTGGTCGCCCGCACGATCGAGGCGCTGAACGAGCATGGCGGACGGGCGGCCAGGGGCGCGCGCATCCTGGTGTTGGGCGTCGCCTACAAGAAGAACGTCGACGACACGCGCGAGAGCCCGTCCTTCAGGATCATGGAGCTGCTGGAACGCCACGGCGCGGAAGTCCTGTTTCACGACCCCTTCGTGCCGCAGATCCCGCCGATTCGCGAGCACGCGGCATTCGTCGGCCGGCGCTCGGTCGAGCTCAGCGAAACGATCCTGTCGGGCATCGACGCCACGGTCATTGCCACCGATCACGATGCCGTCGACTACCGCACAGTGGTGCGCTGCTCGCGCCTCGTCATCGACACGCGCAATGTCTGTGCGCGCCATGGCCTGTCCGGCCCGCGGATCGTCAAGGCGTGATCCATTGTCCGCGTGCAGGACCTCGACGGGCTCATATCCAGCACGGCCGTCGAAGCGCCGTTCCGGGACGGGATGATCCGGGCCAAGGGCCTGCTCAATTCACGGAGGATCCGAGACCCGGGATGGTCGGCCATCCACGGCTGCTTCCGGCACGATAGCCCCAGCGGCGCGGCCCACCAGCACGACAGCGCGTAATCGACCGGGCGTGGCAACTTGGCCCGAAGTGCGGCGTTCCCGTGAGGTCGGTCGGTCGGGGAAAGCCTCCATGCGTCTTGTTGTCGTTTCGGATCGTGTCCCCTCATCGCGCGGCGCGGAGAAGGCGGCCGCTGACGGGCGGGCAGTTGCGATCAAGGACTTGCTGCAGGAGCGCGGCGGCGTCTGGTTCGGCTGGAGCGGCGGGGTGGCGGAGGACGCCGACGGCCGATTGCGCACCACGCTCGATGACCGAGTCGAGTATCAGCAGGTCGATCTGACGCCGATCGATCGGCAGGAATACTATCTGGGCTTCGCCAACCGTGTTCTCTGGCCGGCCATGCACTACCGGTTGGGCCTCGCCGAGTTCTCGCGCAACGACTACGCGGGCTATCTGCGCGTCAATCGAAAGTTGGCAACGGCACTGATGCCTCTGTTGCGCAGTGATGACGTGATCTGGGTTCACGACTACCACTTGCTGCCCTTCGCCTCGATCCTGCGCGAGATGGGTGTGAAAAACCGTATCGGCTACTTCCACCATATCCCGTGGCCGCCGATCGAAGTGTTCGGTGCCGTACCGGCGTGCCGACAATTGCTTCGCGGCATGGCCGCATACGACCTCATCGGCGTGCAGACCACGACCGACGCGGGCAATCTGGTGCGCGGTTTGGTCGAGCAGAGGGGTGCGATCGAGAGTCGTGGCGGTCGCGTGCGGCTCGATGGGCGCACCATACGGATCGAGGCCTTTCCCGTCGGCATCGATACGCGCACATTCCGGCAATTCGCCGAGCGCGCCAGCATTCTGCCGCTGGTCCGCCGGGCTGCGCAGAGCCTGGGCAATCGACGGCTGGTGATCGGTGTCGATCGGCTTGACTACTCCAAGGGTATCGTCGAACGCATCGACGCCTTCGAGCAGTTCCTGCTCGCCCATCCGCAGCAGCGCGACCAGGCGGTGCTGTTGCAGATCACGCCGCCTTCGCGATCGGAGGTGCCGGGGTACGAAGCGCTGGCGCGCCAGATCGACCAGAGCATCGGTCGCATCAACGGCGCGCATAGCGGCCCCGACTGGGTGCCGATTCGTTTCGTAAAGCGTACCTTTTCGCGACAGGTGCTGGCCGGACTGTATCGCCACGCCGCGGTCGGCCTGGTGACACCGATGCGCGACGGCATGGGCCTCGTGGCCAAGGAATATGTCGCGGCACAGGACGCGGCCAATCCCGGCGTGCTCGTGCTCTCGCGCTTCGCTGGCGCCGCGCGCCAGATGCCGGACGCGCTGACGGTCAATCCCTTCGACAAAGTGGAGGTCGCCGAGGCCATCCACACCGCGCTCTGCATGCCATTGGAGGAGCGCCGGGTGCGTCACGCACGCCTGGTGGCCGACCTCGAGGCGCGCGATGTCGGGTGGTGGGCCCGGACCTACCTGGCCGCGCTGGCCCGCCAGAAGACGCGCGATGAGGCGCCGTTGCGACGGGTTGCAAAGAAAAACGTCCCGGCACCGCCGCGCGTGCCTGTCGGAAGCACCGCGCACGCACTCTCTCTGGCCGCCGCGTCAGCCAAGTAACCTGTCCACAAGGCGCCGCAGCCACGCAACCATTTGCGGCGTTCGGCGGTTATCTCTCCCATGTCAGAACGCCTGTCGCCGACCGGGCTCGCGAAACTTTATTACATCCATCCCGCACTTGCGGGGCCGGTAGATGCTTGGCCGGGCCATTTCCGGCGCGCGCGCGACATGGGTTTCGAGGCGATCTGCCTGCCGCCGCTGTTCCGGCATGTTCCGTCCGATCCCTTCCTCGCCGACGACCACGACCAGGCCGCCCTGGGCGGCGCACCCGAGGGGCAAGCCGGGCGACTTGCCGCCGCGTGCAAGGCGGCCGGGCTGCGTCTGGTAGTCGACATCGTGCTCGATCGCATCGCGACCACCCACAGGCTCGCCCAGGCCTTTCCTGACCGTTTCCGTCCGCTGAAGCTGTCGGGCGGGCTCGATCCGCGTGCGCGGGCGGACGGCCTGGTCGTATCGCTCGAGAGCTCTACCGTCGGCTGGTTCGCCGGCTGGTGGATCGAGCATCTCGGGCGGCTTGCAAGTGAGGGCGTCGCCGGGTTTCGCCTGCTGGGAAGCGACTCGCTGCCGACGGCGGCGCTGAAGGCGATCATCGACGGCGTTCCCGGTGCATCGCACCTGGCATGGACGCCCGGCATGGACTGGCCGCGGCTGGAGTCGCTGGCCGGCAGCGGTCTGGCCGGCGTGTTCGCGTCCGCCCCGTGGTGGGATGGCCGCGCCGGCTGGTACGCCGAGGAGCACGAGCGACTGCGCCGCATCGCGCCGGTCATTGTGCCGGCGGAGGTACCCTTTGGCGAACGCATCGCCGCGCGTGCCGCGACGTCACAGGCGCGCGCCATGCTGGCGCAACGCGCGCTGCGGATCGCGGCGGCGACTGGCAACGGATGGCTGGTGCCGATGGGCTTCGAGCGGCTGGCGACGCGCCGGGTCGATGCCCACTCCGTGCCGGCGGATCTTGGGGAGATGTCGGCCGGCGATGTCTCCGGTGACGTCAAGGCACTGGGCACGACATTTGCGCAGGCGCTCGCCCTGCGCGGACAGATGGTCAGCCTCAGCGGCGCCGGCGCCAGGGTCTCGTCCCTGGCGCGCGTCGACGCCCCTGATGTACGCGACGCGCGTCGGGGCGTCGCCGTCATCATCAACACCGATCTCGCCAATTCCTGGTCGGTCTCCGGCAGGGCGGCGCATCCCGCGATCGGGGAATTGGCGGCCAAGCATCCGATCACCACCCTCGAACCGGGCGAGGTTCGCGTCGTCGAGCTGGAACCGGCGAGGGCGGTCGTCCGGGCCGATGTCGCCGGCGATGTCCTGGCGGCGGTGTCGTCTGCCCGGATCGTCGTCGAGAATCTCGCGCCGGCCGTCGCCGGCGGTCCCTTTGCCGCCACGCGGATCGCCGGGCAGCCGGTTATCGCCGAGGCCGACGTCTACACCGATGGCCATGATCAGCTGCGGGCCGAGCTGCTCTGGCGCGCCGCCGACGAGCCGGAGTGGCGGCGCGTGCCGATGGCATTTCTGGGCAATGATCGCTGGCGCGCATCCTTCGTGCCGGTGCGAATCGGCCGGCACGAGTTCGCCGTCGAGGGGTGGTGGGACGAGTTCGGCTCGATTCGCCACGCCATCGAGGCGCGCCACGAGGCAGGCGTCGACGTCGCCGCCGACGTCGCCGATGCGCGCGCCTATCTGCAGATGCTGGCCGACCGCAACGTACCGTGCACGGCGGCGAAGTTCGCCGAAGTGCTGAACATGCTGTCGCAGGCGTCGGGCGAGGTGATGGTAAAGGCCTTGCTGTCGCCGGCGATGCGCGAGCTGGTCGATATCGCCGATCCGCGTGCCTTCGCCGCCCGCAGCGCACCGGTAGCGCTGGATGTCGAGCGGCGCGAAGCCGGGTTCGCCAGCTGGTACGAGCTCTTCCCGCGCTCGCTCACCCGCGACGAGCGGCGTCATGGCACTTTCGACGACGTCGTCGCCGCCCTGCCGCGCATCCGCGCCATGGGCTTCGACGTCCTCTATTTCCCGCCGATCCATCCCATCGGGGCGCGCAACCGCAAGGGCCGCAACAACTCGCTGAACGCGCAGCCCGGTGATCTCGGCAGTCCCTATGCGATCGGCGGCGAGGAGGGTGGCCACGACGCCATCCATCCAGCCCTGGGTACGCCGGCGGATTTCCGGCGGCTGGTGGCGGCAGCGCGTGCGCAGGGGCTGGAGATCGCCCTCGACTTCGCCATCCAGTGCTCTCCCGACCATCCCTGGCTGCGCGACCACCCGGAATGGTTCAGGCGCCGGGCCGACGGCACGATCAAGTATGCCGAGAATCCGCCGAAGAAGTACCAGGACATCCACAATGTCGACTTCTACGCGCCCGGCGCCGTGCCCTCGCTGTGGCTGGCGCTGCGCGACGTGGTGCAGTTCTGGGTCGACGAGGGCGTACGCATCTTCCGCGTCGACAACCCTCACACCAAGCCGCTGCCGTTCTGGCAGTGGATGATCGCCGACGTGCGCGGCCGTCATCCCGACGTGATCTTCCTGTCGGAGGCCTTCACGCGGCCGAAGATGATGTACCGCCTGGCCAAGGTCGGCTTCACCCAGTCCTATACCTACTTCACGTGGCGCAACACCAAGCGCGAGTTGACGGAGTACCTGACCGAGCTGACGACAACCGAGGTGGCCGAGTTCTTCCGGCCCAACTTCTTCGTCAACACGCCCGACATCAATCCGGTGTTTCTGCAGACCTCTGGCCGGCCCGGCTTCCTGATCCGCGCCGCGCTGGCCACGACGTTGTCGGGCCTGTGGGGCATGTATTCCGGCTTCGAGCTGTGCGAAGGCGCGCCGCTGCCCGGGCGAGAGGAATACCTCGACTCCGAGAAGTACCAGATCCGCGTCCGCGACTTCGACGCGCCCGGCAACATCGTGAGCGAGATCACGACGCTCAACCGCCTGCGGCGCGCCCATCCGGCACTGCAGAGCCATCTCGGGCTGCGCTTCTACAACGCCTTCAACGACCAAGTGCTGCTCTACGGCCGCTTCACCGAGCCGCGCGAGGACATGATTCTCGTCGCCGTCAGTCTCGAGCCGAATGTCGCGCAGGAAGCGACCTTCGAGATCCCGCTCTGGGAATGGAATCTGCCGGACAGCGGGACGCTCGAGGTCGAGGACTTGCTGACCAATCGGCGCTTCACATGGACCGGCAAGTTGCAGCGCCTGCGGCTGGATCCCCAGGTGCTGCCCTACGCCCTGTGGCGCATATCGCCCGTTGGCGGAGCAGCGCCATGAACGTGCCCGTTGCACCGCTTGCTCCGTCCCGGGCGCTGACGCGCGAAAGCAGCGCGAGGGATCCACTCTGGTACAAGGACGCGATCATCTACCAGCTCCACGTCAAGTCGTTCGCGGATTCGAACAACGACGGCATCGGCGACTTCCCCGGCCTGATCTCCAAGCTCGACTATCTTGCCGACCTCGGCGTCAACACGCTGTGGCTGCTGCCGTTCTACCCCTCGCCGCGGCGCGACGACGGTTACGACATCGCCGACTATCGCAACGTGCATCCAGAGTACGGTGTGATGGCCGACGTGCGCCGGTTCATCGCCGCGGCGCACAAGAAGGGGATGCGCGTGATCACCGAACTGGTGATCAACCACACCTCGGACCAGCATCCCTGGTTCCAGCGCGCCCGCAAGGCCAAGCCGGGTTCGGTGTTCCGCGACTTCTACGTCTGGTCCGATACCGACGAGAAATACAGGGGCACGCGCATCATCTTCCTCGACACCGAGCGCTCCAACTGGACCTGGGATCCGGTGGCCCGGGCCTATTTCTGGCACCGATTCTACTCGCACCAGCCCGACCTCAACTTCGACAATCCCAAGGTGGTCGAAGCGGTGCTGTCGGTGATGCGTTTCTGGCTCGACATCGGTGTCGACGGGCTCAGACTCGACGCCGTGCCCTACCTGGTCGAGCGCGAAGGCACCATCAACGAGAACCTCCCGGAGACGCACGCCATGCTCAAGCGCATCCGCGCCGAGCTCGACGCGCGCTATCCCGATCGCATGCTGCTGGCCGAGGCCAACCAGTGGCCGGAGGACACCAAGGACTATTTCGGCCAGGGCGACGAATGCCACATGGCGTTCCATTTCCCGCTGATGCCGCGCATGTACATGGCACTGGCGCGCGAGGACCGCTTCCCGATCACCGACATCATGCGCCAGACACCGCAGATCCCCGACAACTGCCAGTGGGCGATCTTCCTGCGCAATCACGACGAACTGACCCTGGAGATGGTCACAGACTCGGAGCGCGACTATCTCTGGCAGACCTACGCCACCGACCGGCGCGCGCGGATCAACCTCGGCATCCGCCGTCGCCTGGCGCCGCTGCTCGAGCGCGACCGTCGGCGGATCGAGATGCTGAACTGCCTGCTGCTGTCGATGCCCGGCGCGCCGGTTATCTACTACGGCGACGAGATCGGCATGGGCGACAATATCCGTCTGGGCGACCGCGACGGCGTGCGCACGCCCATGCAATGGTCGCCGGACCGCAACGGCGGCTTCTCGCGCGCCGACCCGGCGGCGCTGGCGCTGCCCTCGATCATGGATCCTCTCTACGGCTACGACGCGGTCAACGTCGAGGCGCAGACCCGCGATCCGCATTCGCTGCTCCACTGGATGCGCCGCATGCTGGCGATTCGCCGCCAGCATCCGGCCTTCGGTCGCGGCACGCTGCGTTTCCTATACCCGCGCAACCGCAAGGTGCTGGTCTACCTGCGCTGCCACGAGGACGAGACCATCCTGTGCGTGGCCAACGTCGCGCGCACGCCGCAGGCCGTGGAGATCGATCTCTCGGAGTTTGTCGGTCATGTGCCGGTCGAGCTCAGCGGCGGCTCGCTGTTTCCGCCGATCGGCCAGCTTACCTACCTGCTGACCCTGCCGCCCTACGGCTTCTACTGGTTTGTGCTGGCTCCGGCCGGTGAGCCGCCGTCGTGGCACACGCCCGCTCCCGAGCCGCTGCCGGACTATGTCACCATCGTGCTGCGCGACGGGCTGGAGGAGTCGCTGCTCGAGTCGCCGGCGCTGCGCGACGCGCTGCCGGCCTACCTCGCCAAGCGGCGCTGGTTCGCCGCCAAGGACCAGGCCATCAAGTCGGCGCGGCTGGCGAGCGTGACCCGGGTGCCCGATGGCGAGCGCACCCTTCTGCTGGCGGAGATCGCGGCACAGACCGACGGCGGCATCAGCCGCTGGCTGCTGCCGCTCTCCATCCTGTGGGAGGACGAGCCGCAGGCCGCCTTGCCGACGCAGCTTGCCGTCGCGCGAGTCCGCAAGGGCCGACGCGTCGGGCTGCTGACCGATGCCTTCGCGCTGCCGGACTTCGCGCTGCACGTGCTGTCGGCGATGGCCGACGGCACGCGGCTGAAATCCTCCGATGGCGAGATCGTCTTCGACGCGACGCCGGGCATGGAGGACGTACTCAGGCGCGCGCCCGACGCGACGGTGATGTGGCTGACGGCGGAGCAGTCGAACTCGTCGCTGATTGTCGACGACGCGGCGATGCTCAAGATCTTCCGTCGCGTCTCGGCGGGCGAGCATCCCGAGGCCGAGATGAGCCGCCATCTGACGCGGCAGGGCTTCGCCAACGCCCCGCCGCTGCTGGGCGAGGTGGTGCGCGTCGGCGAGGATGGCGCGCGCCACTCACTGGCGGTGGCGCAGGCTTTCGTGCGCAACCAGGGCGATGCATGGACCTGGACACTGAACCACTTCAACCGCGTCCTCGATGATCTGGCGACGCACGAGGCCAGCGAGGAGGCGCGCGCCGACAAGGCCCAGGACTACTACGATGTCGCCGCCAACATCGGCCGCCAGCTCGCGACGATGCACAGCATTCTGGCGCGACCGAGCGACAACGAGGCCTTCGCGCCGGTGCGCGCCTCGAGCAAGGACATTTCGGTCTGGATCAAGCGTACCGGGTCGCTGCTTGACTCCGCGTTCAGGGCCATCGCCAACCGCATTCGCGGCGATGATCCGGCGCTCGAGGCGGCGGCTGACCGGCTGAGGAAGCAGCGCGCCGCGCTCCTCAAAGCGGCCGCCGAGCTGGCGCGCCGGGGCGAGGGCACGCTGATGACGCGCGTCCACGGCGACTTTCATCTTGGCCAAGTGCTGGTGGTGAGCGGCGACGCCTACATCATCGACTTCGAGGGCGAGCCCGGCCTGCCGCTGGCGCAGCGGCGCGCCAAGTCGAGTCCACTGATCGACGCGGCGGGCCTTCTGCGCTCGCTCGACTACGCCGTTGGCGCGGTCACGGACCCGAAGAACCTCGTCGCCGCACGACTGAGCATGGCCGCGCGTGACGCGTTCATTGCGCGCTTGCGTGCCGGCGCGGAACGCGCCTTCCTCGAGGCCTATCGCGAGGGTGTGAACGACCTGCCGAATATCGGCGGCGACGCGCTGCTCGACTTCTTCCTCCTGCAGAAGGCTGCCTACGAGATCGGCTACGAGGCGGCGAATCGGCCGACCTGGCTGCACATACCGCTGCACGGCCTGTCTCGGCTCGCCGATCGTCTCGTGCTGGAGGTCGCGGCGTGAGCGCGGCCTCGCAACCGCGCGCCGGCGCCGCGATCGACCCCGCGCTCCTGCTGCGCGAACCTTTCGCCTTCCTCGGCCCGCACGACGGCGTGGTGCGTGCCTATCTGCCGGGCGCGCGCGATGTCGAGGTGCTCAGGCGCGGCGACCGGGCGCCGATCGGTCGGCTCACCGAGACGCAGACTCGCGGCCTGTTCGAGGGCGGCGTCACTGATCGCGCACCCTACCTGCTGCGCGTCGCCTGGCCGGATGCGATGCAGGAAACCGAGGACCCGTATGCGTTCGGCCTGCTGCTGGGCGATGTCGACCTGCATCTTTTCAACGAAGGCCGCCATTTCGAGATGGGTCGAGTCTTCGGCGCCCAGCCGATGCAGGTCGACGGCGTCGCGGGCGTGCGCTTCGCGGTATGGGCGCCCAATGCCGGCCATGTCTCGGTGATCGGCGACTTCAACAGCTGGGACTCGCGCCGCCATCCCATGCGGCTGCGCCATCCGGCGGGGGTCTGGGAGCTCTTCGTGCCACGCGTCGCGGCGGGTGCGCGCTACAAGTACGACATCGTCGGCGCCGGACAGAAGGCCGATCCGATCGCGCGCCACAGCGAGACGCCGCCCGGCACCGCCTCGGTCGTCGCCGCGCCGCTCGACTGGCACTGGCAGGACGAGGCGTGGATGGCGGGGCGCGGCGCGCGCCAGTCGCCGGCGGCGCCGATCTCGATCTACGAGGTCCATCTGGGTTCGTGGATGGCCGGCCTCGACTGGGATCGGGCGGCGGAGAAGCTGATTCCCTATGTGCGTGACATGGGCTTCACCCATGTCGAATTGCTGCCGATCACCGAGCATCCCTTCAGCGGCTCCTGGGGATACCAGCCGATCGGCATGTTCGCACCCACCGCGCGCTTCGGCACCCCCGAAGGCTTCGCGCGCTTCGTCGACGCGCTGCATCGGGCGGGCATCGGCATCCTGCTCGACTGGGTGCCGGCGCACTTCCCCTCCGACGCGCATGGACTGGCGCGTTTCGATGGCACGGCGCTTTACGAGCATCAGGACCCGCGCGAAGGTTTCCATCGCGACTGGAACACGCTGATCTACAATTTCGGCCGGCGCGAGGTGCAGGGCTTCCTGATTGCCAGCGCGCTCTACTGGCTGGAGCAGTTCCATGTCGACGGCCTGCGCGTCGATGCCGTGGCCTCGATGCTATACCGCGACTACAGCCGCGCCCATGGCGAGTGGATTCCCAACGTCCATGGCGGGCGCGAGAACCTCGAGGCGGTGTCGTTCCTGCAGCACCTCAATGCCGTTGTCGCCGAGCGCTGCCGCGGCGCGATCATGATCGCCGAGGAATCGACGGCCTGGCCGGGCGTGACGCGGCCGACGACGGAGCAGGGGTTGGGCTTCCACTACAAATGGAACATGGGCTGGATGCACGACACGCTGCGCTATGTGTCGCGCGATCCGGTGCATCGCCGGTGGCACCACGACGACGTCACCTTTGGCCTGCTCTACGCCTTCTCCGAGCAGTTCATCCTGCCGCTCTCGCACGACGAGGTGGTGCACGGCAAAGCCTCGCTGCTGGGCAAGATGCCGGGAGATCGCTGGCAGCGCTTCGCCAATCTGCGCGCCACGCTGGGGCTGATGTGGATGCATCCCGGAAAGAAGCTGCTGTTCATGGGCGGCGAGCTGGCGCAGCCGGGCGAGTGGAACCACGACAGCAGCCTGGACTGGCGCCTGCTCGACGAACCGGATCACGCCGGTGTTCAGCATCTGGTGCGCGACCTCAACGCGGTCTATCGCCGTGAGCCGGCGATGCATCGGCTCGACGGCGACGGGCGCGGTTTCCGCTGGTTGATCGGCGACGATCGTTCCAACTCGGTCTTCGCCTTCCTGCGCAGCGGCAAGCACGGCGACAGGCCTGTGCTGGTGGTGTGCAACATGACGCCGGCGCCGCGATACGCCTACAGCGTCGGCGTGCCGCGGGCCGCGCGATGGCGCGAGATCATCAACACCGACTCGCGCTTCTATGGGGGCAGCGACATGGGTAATGCCGGCAGCATCACCGCGGACACCGTGGCCGCGCATGGCGAGGCGCAGTCGCTGAAGCTCACCCTTCCGCCACTGGCGGTGATCGCGCTGCGGCCCGAGGACTGAACCCGTGCCGGCGCGGGTCGACCGGCTGCTCCCCGGCGCGCCCCATCCGCGGGGCGCCACGTGGGACGGGCTGGGAATCAATTTCGCTGTCTTCTCCGCGCACGCCGCGCGCATAGAGCTTTGCATCTTCGATCCCTCGGGTCGACGCGAGATCAAGCGCCTGCCATTGCCCGAGTACACCGACGAGGTCTGGCATGGCTACCTGCCCGGGGAGCATGCGGGCCTGGTCTACGGCTATCGCGCCTACGGACCCTACGAGCCGACCAGGGGCCATCGCTTCAATCCGCACAAGCTGCTGCTCGACCCCTATGCCCGTCGGCTCACCGGCGAACTGCGCCAGTCCGACGCCCTCTACGGCTACCGCGTGAACTCGGCGCGCGCCGATCTCTCGTTCGACCGCCGCGACAGCGCTCCCGGCATGCTGAAGGCGGTGGTGGCGGAGGATGGCTTCAACTGGGGCGACGATCGCCCGCCGCGCATCCCGTGGTCGGATACGGTGATCTACGAAGCCCACCCGCGCGGGCTCACCATGCTGCGCGACGATCTGCGCCTGCCGGATCGCGGCACCTTCGCCGCGCTTTCGGACCCCAAGCTGATCGACCATCTGCGCCGCCTGGGGATCACCGCGCTCGAGCTGTTGCCGGTCCACGCGTTCGTGCAGGATCGCCATCTGCTGCAGAAGGGCCTGCGCAACTACTGGGGCTACAACTCGATCGGCTTCTTCTGCGTCGAGCCGCGCTATGTCGGCGAGGGCGGGGCCAACGAGATGCGCGCGGCGGTGCGCCGGCTGCACGCAGCCGGCATCGAGGTGATCCTCGACGTGGTCTACAACCACACCGCCGAGGGCAGCGAGCTCGGTCCGACTCTGTCGTTTCGTGGCTTGGACAATGCCAGCTACTACTGGCTGGTGGCCGACAATCCGCGCTACTGCGTGAACGACACCGGCACGGGCAACACGCTGAACCTCTCACACCCGCGCGTGCTGCAGCTGGTGACCGACTCGCTGCGCTACTGGGTGAACGACTTCCACGTCGACGGCTTCCGCTTCGATCTCGGCGTCACGCTGGGCCGCGAGGCGCATGGCTTCGATCCGAGATCGGGCTTCTTCGACGTGCTCCGCCAGGACCCGGTGCTGGCGCAGGTCAAGCTGATCGCCGAGCCTTGGGATGTCGGGCCGGGCGGCTATCAGCTCGGCCAGCAGCCGCCGGGCTTCGCCGAGTGGAACGATCGCTTCCGAGACGGCGTGCGACGGTTCTGGCGTGGCGACGACAACATGCGCTCGGACTTCTCGGCACGGATCGCCGGCTCGAGCGACTTCTTCGACCGGCGCGGACGGCGTCCCTGGGCCTCGATCAACTATGTCGCCTCGCACGACGGCTTCACTGCGGCCGACATCGTGCGCTACGCCGAGCGGCACAATGAGGCCAACGGCGAATCGAGCAATGACGGCCACGCCGAGAACTATTCATCGAACTGGGGCGTTGAAGGGCCCAGCAACGACGCCAAGATCGAAGCGATTCGCGACCGGGTGCTGCATGCCATGCTGGCGACCGTCTTTCTGGCGCAGGGCACGCCCATGCTGCTGGCCGGCGACGAGTTCGGCCGTAGCCAGCATGGGAACAACAACGCCTATTGTCAGGACAACGAGATTTCGTGGCTCGACTGGAAGCTGGCGGCCAGCAACAAGGGACGCGCGCTGAGCGGCTTCGTCGCGCGGCTGATCGCGCTTCGGCGTGCCCATCCCGTTCTGCGCTGCACTACATTCCTGCATGGCCGCGAGGAGCCGGTGCCAGGCGTCCTCGATATCGCGTGGTTCGACGAGGAGGGGCGCCCGATCGGCGAGCAGGACTGGAAGAATCCGATGGCTCATCTGCTGGTGCTGCGCCGTGCATCGAAGGGCGACGACGGCACGGTCGACGTGCTCACGACATTCTTCAATGCCGCCGCAGAGGATCGCGCGTTCCGGCTTCCGCCGCCGGCGATGCCCACGGCGATCATCCTCGACAGCGCCCAGCCGACAGCGTCGCGCCGCGCCGTCGAGGGCGACACGCTCCTCGTGCGCGCCCGCAGCCTCGTGCTGACCCAAAGCGAGGTCGCATGATCCACGCGCGGCAACTGCCCTTCGGGGCCACGCTGGTCGACGCCGATCGAGTGCGCTTCCGGCTGTGGGCGCCGCGGCAGCGGCGTGTCGAGGTCCTGCTTGGCGACGATGCGTCCGTCGCCATGCGCCGCGACGCCGGGGGCTGGTTCGAGGCGGAGGCGCGTTGCGGCCCCGGCGCCCGCTATCGCTATCGGCTGGGCAGCGGCGAGACGATAGCCGATCCGGCCTCGCGCGCGCAGCTGGGCGGCGTGCACGGCGAAAGCGTCGTCGTCGATCCGGTGTCCTACACGTGGCGCCACGCCGACTGGCGCGGCAGGCCGTGGCACGAGGTCGTGCTCTACGAGCTGCATCCGGGCCTGTTTGGCGGCTTCGAGGGGATCCAGGCCGAGCTGAAGCGGCTCGCCGGGCTGGGCATAACGGCGATCGAGCTGATGCCGGTCGCCGATTTTCCCGGCACGCGCAATTGGGGCTACGACGGCGTCCTGCAGTTCGCTCCGGCCTGCTGCTACGGCACGCCGGAAGATCTCAAGACGATGATCGACGCCGCGCACGGCCTGGGCCTGATGGTCTTCCTCGACGTCGTCTACAATCATTTCGGCCCGGACGGGAACTGCATCGCCGCCTGCGCGCCATCCTTCTTCCGCGACGACATCGCCACGCCTTGGGGCGCTGCCATCGACTTCCGCCGTCCCGAGGTGCGCCGGTTCTTCACGGAGAATGCGCTGATGTGGCTGATGGAGTATCGCTTCGACGGCCTGCGCTTCGACGCGGTGCACGCCATCGCCGAGCAGGACTGGCTGGTCGAGATGGCGCGCGAGGTGCGCGCTACCGTCGAACCCGGCCGCCACGTTCATCTGGTGCTGGAGAACGACGCCAACAGCGCCGGACTCCTGCGGCCGGACGCCTTCGATGCGCAATGGAACGACGACGCACACCACGCGATTCACGTTCTGCTGACCGGCGAGACCGACGGCTACTACGTCGATCACGCGCAGCATCCGGCCGATCGCCTGGCCCGCTGCCTTGCCGAGGGCTTCGACTATCAGGGTGAGGCCTCGGCCCATCGCGGCGGTCGCAAGCGCGGCGATATCTCGGCCGATTTGCCGCCCACTGCTTTCGTCTTCTTTCTGCAGAACCACGACCAGGTCGGCAACCGGCCCTTCGGCGACAGGCTGACGACGTTGGTCGAGGGCGAGACCTTGCGGGCCGCGGTTACGCTGCAGCTGCTGTGCCCGCAGATTCCGCTGATCTTCATGGGCGAGGAGCTGGGCAGCACCGTGCCGTTCCAGTTCTTCACCGATCATCGTGGTGAGCTGGCGGTGGCCGTGCGCGAAGGACGGCGCCGCGAGTTCGCCGCCTTCACGCGCTTCGGCGATGGCGAGATTCCCGATCCCAACGATCCGCAAACCTTCGAGCGCTGCCGCCTGGGCAACGAGCCGCCCAGTGCCGAGTGGGTCGACTTCTACCGCCAGATTCTCGCGCTGCGGCGCCAGGCGATCGTTCCGCGCCTTGCAGGCATGACCAGCCTCGGCGCCGCCACCCTGTCGGCCACCGCCGTCCTGGCGCGCTGGCGCGGACGGGCGGGCGAGGTCCTGACCATCGCCGCCAACCTCGGCGGCGAGCCCT
Organism: Alphaproteobacteria bacterium; assembly: GCA_019635875.1. Classification (NCBI taxonomy): domain Bacteria; kingdom Pseudomonadati; phylum Pseudomonadota; class Alphaproteobacteria; species Alphaproteobacteria bacterium. Next base: position 348,292 of record JAHBYP010000005.1, on the reverse strand, counting down.
GCGTGCTGCCCACCATCGCCGGGGACCTGCTTTTCGCCAGCCGCGCGAACAGCGAGCACGGTCACCTGGCCGCGCGCTGCACCGTGGCGTTCCTCCAGACATGAGTGACGAGGCGGTGCGCGCGCTGGCCCGCGAGGCCGGCATTGCGGTCGAGTGGACCGACGCCTCCGGCCAGCCGCAGATCGTCTCGCTCGACGTGCTGCGCCGCATGCTCGCGGTGCTGGGCCTGCCCGCCGACTCGCCGGAACAGGTGGCGCTGAGCCGCGATCATTTGTGCGCGCCGCCTCCGCTGCCGCCGATGATCACAACGACAATCGGCGTGGCGTGCAGGGTTCCAGGGCTGAGCGGTTCGGCCGAGCTGCGCCTGGAGAGCGGCGAGGGGCTTGCGCTCGTCGGCAATGAGCTGCCGGCCATTGTACAGCCCGGCTACCATGTCCTGCGCACGGCCGAGCGCGAGATCCTGGTAGCGGCGGCGCCCCGCCGCTGCGTCACTCTCGATGATGTCGCCGCCGGCCGGCCGATGTTCGGGCTGGCGGTGCAGACCTATGCGCTGAGGCGTGCCGGCGATGATGGCATCGGCGACACGACTGCCTTGGCCGACCTGGCGCGTCAGGCGGCGCGACATGGCGCCGACGCGCTGACGGTCAGTCCGGCCCATGCGCTGGCCACCGACGGGTCTTCGCATTTCACGCCGTACTCGCCGTCGAGCCGACTGTTTCTCAACGCCCTGATGGCGGATCCGGCCTGCGTGCTGGGGGACGAGCGCGTGCGGCGCGCCCGAGCCGGGCTCCAGATAGATGACGGCGAGCTGATCGACTGGCCGGCCGTATCGCGAGCCAAGCGCATCCTGCTGCGGCGTCTGCACCAGGAATTCGTGCGCGACGGGCTGCCGGCCGACGATCTGCGACGGTTCGTCAGCGAGGCAGGGCCACGTCTGGTGGAGCACGCACGCTTCGACGCGCGCGGCAGGGAAGCCGAGATCGATTACCTGCTGTTCGAGCAGTGGATCGCCGACCGCGCCTTGGCCGGTGCCCAGCGCGCGGCGCGCGATGCCGGCATGCGCATCGGCTTGATCGCCGACCTGGCGGTCGGGCTCGATCGCAATGGCAGCCAGGCGCGCTCGCGCCCGCAGGACATGCTCGACGGCGTCAGCATCGGCGCACCACCGGATTCCTTCAACATGAAGGGGCAGGGATGGGGCCTCGGCGCCCTCTCGCCGCGCGCCCTCGTCGACTCGGGCTTCGAGCCGTTCCTCGCGACCCTGCGCGCCGCCCTGCGTCACGCCGGCGGCGTGCGCATCGATCACGCCATGGGCATGATGCGGCTATGGCTGATTCCCGATGGAGCCCCGCCCACCGAAGGGGCATATCTCGCCTATCCGCTTGACGATCTGCTGCGCCTGGTGGCGCTCGAATCGCATCGCCACCGCGCCGTCGTGATCGGCGAGGATCTCGGCACCGTGCCGCCGGCGTTTCGCGAGCGCTGCCGCGAGGCCGGTATCGCCGGCATGGACGTTATGTGGTTCCAGCGCGACGACAGCGGCTTTCTGCCGCCGCGGCGATGGCGCGGTGATGCGATCGCCATGACCACGACCCACGATCTGCCGACCGTTGCGGGCTGGTGGCAGGGCGCGGATATCGGGCTGCGCGCCGGGCTCGGCCTGGCGTCGGAGGCCGACGCGCAACGGCCGCAGGACCGTTCGGCCTTGTGGCGCACCTGTGTCGAGGCTGGTGTCGCCCAGGGTGTCGAGCCGCCACCGCATGATCCGGCGCCAGCCGTGGACGCGGCGATCGGCCTGGTGGCTGCCGCGCCATCGCCGCTGGCGATCGTGCCGCTGGAGGATCTGCTGGGCCTCTCCGAGCAGCCGAACCTTCCCGGCACGGTCGACGAGCATCCCAACTGGCGTCGCCGCCTGAAGTTCCCCGTTGATCAGCTGCTGGAACCGGCGCCGGTACAGGCACGCCTGAAGCGTCTGGCGGCGCGCTCGTCGTGACGCCGCGCGCCACCTACCGCCTTCAGTTCCATCGCGGCTTCACCTTCGCCGATGCAACGCACATCGTGCCGTATCTCGCCGCGCTGGGGATCAGCCACGTCTACGCTTCGCCGATCGCCGCGGCGCGCGCCGGCTCGACGCATGGCTATGACGGCATCGATCCCACCCGCATCAATCCCGAGCTCGGCGGCGAGGTTGCCTTCCGCGCCATGGTCGCGGCGCTGAAGGAGCGCGGGCTGGGGCTGATCCTCGACATCGTGCCCAACCACATGGCGGCGGGCTGGGAGAATGCCTGGTGGGTCGACGTGCTGCGCCATGGTCCCGCCAGCCGCTATGCCGGCTTCTTCGACATCGACTGGCAGCGCGAAGATGGCAAGGTGCTGCTGCCGGTGCTGGGAAAGCCGCTGACGGACGTGCTGGAGGCCGGCGAACTGGTGCGAGGCGACGGCACGCTGCGCTACCACGGGCATCGCTTTCCGCTGAACGAGCACGCCGAGCTCGGGCGGCAGCACTATCGCCTCGCGTGGTGGCGCAGCGCCGGCGATCGCATCAACTGGCGCCGATTCTTCGAGATCAACGACCTTGTGTGCCTGCGCCAGGAAGACGAGGTGGTCTTCGACGCCACGCACGCGCTGATCCTGCGGCTGCATCGCGAGGGCGCGATCGACGGCGTGCGGATCGATCACATCGACGGGCTGACCGATCCGGCGGCCTACTGCCGCAAGCTGCGTCAGCGCCTCGGTCCGCACGCCTACATCGTCGTCGAGAAGATCCTGCTCGGTGGCGAGACGCTGCCGCCTTCGTGGAGCTGCGACGGCACGTCGGGCTACGATTTTATGGATGAGGTCAGCGCCCTGCAGCACGATCCGGCCGGCGAGGCACCGCTGACCGACGCCTGGGCCGAACTCAGCGGCCGTCCGGCCGATTTTGCCGTCGAGGAGCAGGCGGCACGCCGCGAGATGCTCGATCGCAGCTTCGGCGGGCAGCTCGAGGCCTGCGTCGATGCTTTCCACATGGTGGCGCAAGACGACCGAACCAGCGCCGACGTGACCCGTCCGGCCCTGCGCCGCGTGCTGGTGGAGCTGCTGGCGCATTTCCCGGTTTATCGAATCTATGGCGCGGGCGACGCCGATGTCGCGGTGCTGAAGCGGGCAGGAGCGGACGCGCGTGCCACCATCCGTCGCCACGACAGCTGGGTCCTCGAGCACGTGCTGCGCTGGCTCGGCACCGGGGCGGACAGCGACGCTCGCGGCCGCGCCGTCGCGCGCTTCCAACAGCTGAGCGCGCCGATCGCCGCGAAGGCTGTCGAGGACACGGCCTTCTATCGGTACGGCCGTCTGCTGTCGCGCAATGACGTCGGCTTCGATGCGTCGCGCTTCGCCGATCTGCCGGCGACCTTCCATGCGCGCATGGCCAGGCGGCTATGGATGGCGCCGCTGAGCATGCTGGCGACGGCGACGCACGACCACAAGCGCGGCGAGGACGTGCGTGCGCGCCTGGCGGTGCTGAGCGAGATCGCACCGGAGTGGATCGCCCATCTGCGGCGGTGGCTGGTGTGGAGCGCCCCGCTGCGTGGCGAGCGCATGCCTGTCGATGCCGATCTGGCGATGCTGTTCCAGACAATCGTCGGTGCCTGGCCGCTGGATCTCGATCCCGCTGACGACGATGGCCGCGCGGCGTTCGCCGAGCGGCTGGCGGCGTGGCAGCAGAAGGCGCTGCGCGAGGCCAAGTTGCGCAGCGACTGGATCGATCCCGACGAGGCCTACGAGGAAGCGGCTCGCACGTTCGTGTCGCGGCTGATCGCCGGGCGCGCCATTCCCGATCTGCTGGAGGGCATCGTCGCCTTCGTCGAGCGCATCGCGCGGGCGGGGGCGATCAACAGCCTGGCGCAGCTGGTGCTCAAGCTCACGGCACCCGGCGTCCCGGACATTTACCAAGGCACGGAGTTTTGGGATTTCAGCCTCGTCGATCCCGACAACCGCCGGCCGGTCGACTTCGCGCGGGCGGCCGCGTCCCTGCGAGCGCCCGGCGGGGATTGGCGGGCTGGAGCCGTGAAGCAGCGGATGGTCGCGGCGTTGCTGGCGCTGCGGTCGCGGATGCCGGAGGTGTTCACCAGGGGCGCGTACGAGCCGATCGAGGTCCAGGGAGCCCAGGCCGAGCAGTTCGTCGCCTTCGCGCGACGACTCGGCAGCGAGGTCGTCGTCGTCGCCGTTCCTCGCCTGGCTTACGGCATGGTTGGGGACTTGGCGTCGCTCGCGATCTCGCCCGAGGTGCTGGGCGGAGCATGCCTGCGGCCCTCCTTCCAGCCGGCGACGCTGGTCGACATTCTTGACTCGCGCGAGGTTCGTTTCGATGCCGCCCGAGTGCCGCTGACGAGCCTGTTCGGCCGCCGGCCGGTCGCGGTGCTGTTCGGCAGCGTATCGGCGCAGACCCAGGATTAGTTCGCGGGCCCCGTCCCACGGGCACCAGGGATACCCGGATGTTCGACCTCCGCGAATGTGTCGGCACGATCTTGATCGCGGGCAGTTGAAATCAGCACCCCGGCGTGCCCCGACGCTAAACGATCAGCCGGCTCCATCCGGCGTAGCGGCTTCGCACCGGGCCGCGGAACAGGCTCAGGGAGCACAGGGCCAGGCCGGCGATGACGGAGGCGGTATGGACCATTGCCGTTTCCTCTCTGAGGAAGAGATCGGAAATCAATGCGATCCCCCATAGACAATTCAGCAGGCGTACCGGCCGCGCCACCTCGGCGGCGGCGATCGCCGTCGTCGTGAGGACCAGGGCCCCGATGACATGGTGCGCATTGGCGGTTCCCTCGCCGGTATCGAGGGCCAGGCGGCTGAGCATCAACCACACGCCGATCGCGGCGCATATCGCCATGTTCCAGGGCAGGGAGACGCCGCCCGCGACCATTTCGCGTGCCAGTGCCGGCAGCGGCCTGTCGAGTTCGTTGTCGACGGCAGGTGGAGGCGTGCCTTCGTCGGTATCGCCGAACACCAGGATTCGCAGCACCTTGCGGCCGGCGCGCTGCCGCCGGCGCAGGAACTGCAGGGTCGCCAGCAGTTCATCGAGGGAGTAGGGGATCTGGATCAGCATGGCCGCGGCCGCGATCAGGCAAAGGGTGCACCAGGTACCGATGACGATCGGCTGGATGACGATGAAGGTGATGGACACCACGCCCAAGGGCACGATCATCAGGCCGAACAGAAGCACCAGCCATGGCATCGTGCGCCAGCGCCGCGTCGAGCCGACAATCCCGGTCACGATCTCCAGCGCATAGGTGAGGGCGCCTACCGCGGCGTCCGGCACCGGCCAGGCGCGGGAGACTTCCGAGGTGATGATCTCTTCCGTCCCGTTCTTCGGATCCGGCCCGCCGGCGAAGAACGGCTCCCATACCGAGTCGATGTGGCCAAGCTGATAGGCCGCGAGATAGCGCGACGTAAGCAGGCCGATGACCGCCAGGGCGATGATCGGCAGGCGCTGCGTCCATGCCGATGGGTTGTAGTCCCAGCCCGATGGCACCGCGGGACCGCTGGCGGCCGCGAGCGGCGATGGTCCCGGTTCGGGCGGCGTGCCGACGGCGAAGGCGACGACAAGCCCACCGACCAGCGTGTCGTTGAGATAGGCCATGCCGTTGGGCGTCCAGAAGATGAACGCCGCCGACATTACCCAGATGCCAATGGCCGCGACGGTCCATCGCGCCCAGGACCTTCGCGGCTCGAGCGCGATCGCACTTAGGATCATGATCGCGAGTCCCGCCGCGACGTCGCTCGAGATGAGCAGCGCGCCTTCCAGACCAATGAGCGGTGGCGACGCAGCCAGCCAGAAGCCCATGAAGATGTTTGCGAGATGTGCCCAGCGGAAGCGGCGGTGTTCGTCCAGGTACTGGCTTTCGTGCCGGCGCCTGAGCGCCTCTGGATCGTGGCCCGCCTTGTCCGCAGCTTCTATCCAGGGTGGCGGCGTGATCTTGTTCTCGCGGTACCAGGCCGCGGGGTCCTCCTTGAGTGCCGCGACAAGCATCGGCAGTTCGTCCGCCAGTCGGCGCCGCGGCTCCCAGCCCAGCAGCCGCCGGGCCGCGGCTATGTCGAGGGCATAGTGATCGTCGGCCATGTCGACCATGAACGGTCGAATGAACGGCTTCTCGCCCTGGTCGAAGGCGTCGGGCACGATCGGCTCGATCACTCCCTGCGCCCAGGCGCCGGCCTTGGCCAGCGGCTTTGGCACCTCGATCGTTGGCCAGTCTTGCTCGCCATGGATCGCCTTGCCGATCGCGTCCTGGATCTCGTCGTAGCCCATCGCTTCGGGCTCGCCGATCAGCAGCGTCACCTCGCGCGGTAGCTCGGCGCGCCGGTCGACCACGCGGCGGAACGCGTCGATCATGTCTTCCTTGTGCAGCATGCTTTGGCCGGCAGTCGGGTCGCCGGAATAGAGCTTGCTCTGCAGGGTGCGCTCGTAGATGCGCGCAATCTGCTGGGCGAGCGTCGGCACTGCCGTTCGCTCGTCGTACAGCCCGGCGAGATGCAGCAGCACGATCGGGATACCGCCGTGCTCCTGGCGGATCGCCGCCTCGGCGTCGGCCTTGGACTTCGGATACACCCACTTCGGCTCGATCGGCTGGCTTTCATCGATTCGTTCGCCGGGCCGGCAGGGGCGGTGGACCAGCATCGTGCCGGAATAGACGAACTGCCCGATCTCGAATTCCTGCAGCGCGCGCAGCAGCCGTCGTGTCCCTTCGATGTTCACGGTCCGGTAGAGCTCGTTGTCCTCGCCGCTGAAGTCGAAATATGCCGCCAGATGGATCACGCTGGCGATGCGCCCGCCAAAGCGTCGGCGCACTTCCTTCAAGGCGGCGGCGAGCTTTTCATCGGATGTGATATCGGCGGCTATGACGGGAACGCCGCCGGCGAGCTCGCCTTCGTGCCGGTCCAGGCCGACGACGCGATAGTTCCGTCCCAGGGCGGCGGCGAGCGCGCTTCCGAGAGTTCCGCCGGCGCCCATGATCAGCACCACGGGCCGGGTGCCTGACATGCCAGACCTCGCGCTGGTTGGTACGCAGGCGTGCAACGAGTGGTCTTGGCCATCGTTCCAGTCATTCGAACAGCTCGCGGATGGGGCGGATCGATCTTGGATGCCTTGGCTGCTGCGAGTGCAACCCCGTGTCTCCTGCGACGTTCGCCATGCGCCCGTACACCCGCCCGCGTAGACTCCGCTTGCGGGATTCTGCGATTGCGCCCTGGCCAGAGAGCGATGCACGAGCAAATGCAGGTTCTTCTCGCCGGTTACGGGCCCCTCAGTGCCGGGATGGGCGTGCACATCCTGCTCATGAACCTGCTTGCACCAGCTGCCGCCCTGGGGAGCGTCAGGGTCTCGGGGACCGCCGCTGGCCGAATGCACGGGCTTGTGCCGGCCTCGGTCGTGCAACTCCTGCTTCTGTGGGGATGGCATGCGCCACCATCTCTGGCAGCGGCAATGGAGCAACCGGCGTTGCATTTCGTGATGCAACTTTCGCTGGCGCTTGCCGCCGTCTGGTTCTGGAGGGCGGTCGTTCGCGCGATGGCAACCTGCCCCTGGCGCGCCATCGCGGCTCTGCTCCTCACGAGCAAGCTTTTCTGCCTGCTCGGTGTTCTGCTGACATTCGCGGCGCGACCGCTCTATCCGGCGATGACGCATCACGACGTGATGGCTGCCGACCCGCTGGCGGATCAACAACTCGCCGGCCTGATGATGCTGGTCGCCTGTCCTCTCAGCTATCTGGTGGCCGCGGTCGTCGTCGCGTGGCGTTGGCTGGCGCCGGCCGCCCAAGCCGGACACCACCCCGAAGACGTCAGGGTGACCTAGGTTGCTCGGTGTTTCCTTGCGGAAGGTCCTGGTTGGCACCGCCTCGATGGTGCTTGCGCTTGCGGCGGTAGCACTGTTTGTGCTGTCGAGCATCTATGTCCACGTCCAGAGCCTCGATGTCGGCGAGCCGCCGCCTCAGCCGCCCGATGCGGTGCGGCTGGGCGCCGCCCACTACGAGCTGGGCTGCGCCGCCTGCCACGGGGCGCCCGGCCGTCCGGCGAGCGCGCTTCAGGGGGCGATGCGACCCTCGCCACCGTCCTTCGCCGAAGCCGCCTCGCTGTGGTCGCCCCGGCATCTCTTCTTGGTCGTCCTGAACGGACGGAAAAACACCGGCATGCCGGCATGGATCGCCCGGCGCCGCGAGGACGAAGTCTGGCCCGTGGTGGCTTTCCTGGGTCGCATCCCCGAGCTCGACGCGACCAGCTATCGCAAGCTCGCCGGGATCGAAGTGGGGCGGCCGACCTCCGGCCTGCAGACGGGCGCGTCGCGGGAACGGTTGAACATCTGCGCGCGCTGTCACGGGTTGCCCGGCGCACCGCCGCCGATCGACATCGTCCCGCAGCTCAGCGGACAAAGCCGCGACTACCTCCTGCGTTCCTTGCGCGACTACGCCGAAGGGAGGCGGCCCAGCGGTTACATGCAGCTCGTCGCCACGTGGCTCGACGACAAGGAATTGGAGTCGCTGGCGAGCGCATATGCCGGAGCGCCGGCGCCGTCTGGAGATGAACCGGGTATCGATACCGCACTTCTGGACCGTGGCGAGGCGATCGCGCGCGGGGGCGTGCCGGCGAAGGGCGTGCCGGCCTGCCTCGCCTGCCATGTCGACGCACGCAATCCCGCGTTCCCGGAGATCCTCGGCCTGTCGCGGCGATACATCGGGCAGCAGATCCGGCTTTTCCAGGCGGGCCATCGCCAGGCCACGACGTACGGGCCGATCATGCAGGCGGCGACGGCGAGACTCGGCGACGAGGAAATCGAGGCCGTCGCCGCCTATCTCGCCCGACAGCAGCCGCGGGCGACGCCATGAAGCGCATCGTGCTCCTTCTGGCGCTGCATCCGCTGTTGTTCGGCTGTTCTGGGGAGCAATCGGCGCTTTCGACCAGCGGCGAGGAGGCGAGCGAGGTCGCACGCCTGTTCTGGGTCATGACCGCCTTTCTTGGCATGGTTCTCGTCGGCGTCGTCGTCGCCATGGGCGGTGCGATCGGCGGAGGCCGCCGTCTGCGGTCGCTGCTTTCCGCCGAGCGCTTCGTCGTCGCGGCCGGCGTAGTGTTTCCCAGCGCCTCGCTGCTGGTGTTGCTGGCCTACGGGTTGGCGGCCATGGCCACCCGGACCACGCCGCGCGTGGAAGACGCCGCGTTGCAGGCCACCGTCGTCGGCGAGCAGTGGTGGTGGCGCGTCACCTATCACTTGCCGGACGGTACCGATCTGGAAAGCGCCAACGAGCTCGTCATTCCGGCCGGCGAGCGGGTCGCGTTGACGCTGCGGACGGCCGACGTGATTCATAGCTTCTGGGTGCCCAACCTCGCCGGCAAGGTCGACATGATACCGGGCCGCTCGAACCGGCTGGTGCTGCACGCCACCAAGGCCGGCATCAGCCGCGGCCAGTGCGCGGAATACTGCGGTGGCGCGCACGCGTTGATGTCCTTCCATGTCGTCGCCCGAGAGCGACCGGACTTCGCCGAATGGCTGCGCGCCGAGCAGCGGCCGGCCGTTCGCACCGATGGCGAAGGGGCTAGGCTGTTTGTCGCTTCGGGCTGCGGTGCCTGCCATCGCATCCGGGGTTTGCCGTCGGCCGACGGCAGAGTCGGTCCGGATCTCACCCATGTCGGAAGCCGCCAGTCGCTCGCGGCCGCAGCGCTGCGCAACGATCCAGAGGCCTTCGCGCTCTGGATCCGCGACAGCGGCCACATCAAGCCGGGCAGCCGCATGCCGCCCTACCGCATGTTGACCGATCGGGAACTGGCGGTGCTCGCCGCCTACCTTGATGGACTCGAATGAGGGCCACATGATCGACTTCGCTTCGCTTGGCCTCGTGGCCAACCTGGGCATTTTCGCGCTGGCGGCGGCGATCGTGTGGGTGGCGGGCGTGCGCATCACACGTTACGCCAACGTCATCAGCGTGCGAACCGGCATCGGCCAGGCCGTTGTCGGCATGCTGCTGCTGGGTGGCGTGACGTCGTTGCCGGAGGTCGCGGTGGCAGTATCGGCGGCCGCGCAGGGAGATGGGGCGCTTGCGGTGAACATGGGCTTGGGCGGTATCGCCATGCAGGTGGCCATCCTCGCCGTGGCTGACTTGATGATCGGCAAGAAGGCGCTGACAGCTGTGGTGCCCAATCCGATCGTCTTCCTTCAGGGCGCCTTCAAGGTTTTCCTTCTGTCCGTCGCGGCCGCCGCCATCATCGTCGGCGATGTGGCGGTTCTCGGCGTCGGCCTGTGGATGTGGCTGTTGTTCTTCCTTTTCCTGTTCGCGATTTGGACGCTGGCGAAAACCAAGGGACGCCGTCCGTGGCGCGTCGTGGACGACGAGGACCTGGAGGAGCAGGAAAAGCGGAAGGCCAGGGACGAAGCGAAGTCCGATGAGTCCCGGGATCTGCGGTCCACGATCATCGGCGCCGCGATCGCGGCAACCGCGATCATCGCCGCGGGCTACGTGCTTTCCCGCACCGGCGATGCCATCGCCGAGCAGACAGGCCTGGGCGAAAGCTTCGTGGGAGCGGTCCTCGTCGCCATTGCGACCTCCCTGCCCGAGGTCAGCACCGTGGTGACGGCGGCGCGCGCCGGTCTCTATACCATGGCGGTGTCCGACGTTTTCGGCACTAACCTGATCAACGTGGCCTTGTTGCCCTTGGTCGACGCCGTCGCGGCGGGCGAGCCGGTGCTCAACAGCGCCGGCCGCTTCTCGGCCTTTGCCGCCATCATCGGCATTATCACCACCATGATTTTCGTTGCTGGCGTCGCCGAGCGCCGCGATCGCACGGTAATGCGCATGGGCATAGATTCCGCCGCCGTCCTGGTGACGTACCTCGCCGGACTCGTCGTCCTCTACTTCCTGCGATGAGCTCGATGCCCGAGCCCGCCCGCCCCATCAACCCGACCCCGCGGCCGGCCGGCGAGGAGGACGAGCTGCTGCGCATCTGGGCGACACCGAAGGGGTGGCGTCTGCCTAGTGCGGTCAACAACACGGTGGTCGGCCTGATCTACCTCGGGGCGGCGCTGCTGTTCTTCGTCCTTGCCGGCATCCTGGCGCTGCTGATGCGGGTGCAGCTCGCGCAGCCGGACGGCCGCTTCGTCGGCCAGGAACTCTACAATCAGATGTTTACCGTGCACGGCACGACGATGATGTTTCTCTTCGCCGTCCCGGCGATGGAGGCGCTGGGAGTCATGCTGCTGCCGCAGATGCTGGCGGCGCGCGACCTGCCCTTTCCGAGGCTCAGCGCCTTCGCCATCTGGGCCTACATCATCGGTGGGTTGGTCTTCTTCTCCACCATCCTGTACGACCTGGCGCCCGCCGGCGGCTGGTTCATGTATCCGCCGCTCACGCTGACCGAGTATCAGCCCGGCGACAACGCGGATTTCTGGCTGCTGGGTATCGGCTTCATCGAAATCTCGGCCATCGCCGGCGCCATCGAGATCGTCATCGGCGTACTGCGCACGCGCCCGCCCGGCATGACGCTGTCGAAGATGCCGATCTTCGCCTGGTCGATGCTGATCTTCGCCGCGATGATCATCTTCGCCTTCCCGGCGGTCATCCTCGCCACGATGCTGCTCGAGATCGAGCGCGCGTTCGGCTGGCCGTTCTTCACCGCGGCGCACGGCGGCGACCCCCTGCTGTGGCAGCATCTCTTCTGGTTCTTCGGCCATCCCGAGGTCTACATCATCTTCCTGCCCGCGGCGGGCCTTGTATCGATGATGGTGCCGACCTTCGCGCGCACGCCCCTGGTCGGCTATCGCCTGATCGTCGTGGCGCTGATCGCCACCGGCTTCTTCAGCTTTGGCCTGTGGGTGCACCACATGTTCACCACCGGCATTCCCGGCCTCAGCCTCGCATTCTTCTCCGCCGCCAGCATGGCCGTCGCCATCCCGTCGGGCATCCAGGTCTTCTCCTGGATCGCCACGATGGCGGCCGGCCGTCGGCGGTGGCAGATAAACACGCCGTCGCTCTTCATCCTGGGCTTCATGTTCATCTTCGTCCTGGGCGGTCTGACCGGCGTGATGGTGGCGATGGTGCCCTTCGACCTGCAGGTGCACGACACCTATTTCGTGGTCGCCCATTTCCACTACGTGCTGGTGGGCGGCATGGTCTTCCCGCTGTTCGCCACCTTCTACTACTGGGCGCCGATGGTGAGCCGCAGGCGATTGTCCGAGCGGCTGGGCCGCTGGTCGTTCGGCCTCATGTTCGTGGGCTTCAACGTCGCGTTCTTCCCCATGCACATCACAGGTCTCGCCGGCATGCCGCGGCGGGTCTGGACCTATCCGGGTGGCCTTGGATGGGACGATCTCAACCTTGTTTCGACGCTCGGTGCTTTCGTGCTGGCGGGCGGCGTGCTGGTCTTTCTTGTCGATCTCGCCCTCAATTTCCGCATATCCCGACGCGGCGCGGGCAATCCCTGGAAGGCAGGAACGCTCGAATGGCTGCCCAGCGATGTCTACTCGACGCGCAGCATCCCCCACGTCACCACCCGGGATCCGCTGTGGGATCAGCCCGGGCTTTCGGACGAGGTCGCCGCGGGCGCCCACTACCTTCCCAACGCGCCGACCGGCGGCCGCGAGACGCTGGTGACGTCGGCCGTCGAGGCAAAACCGCAATACGTGCTGCAGATGCCAGGCGCCGGCTGGCCGCAGGTGTTGGCGGCCGCGTTCACGGCGGCTTGCTTCCTGCTGCTCACCGTCAAGGTGGTCATCCCGGCGATCGTCGCGGCCCTGCTCGCGATCGCGTCGGCGGTGATCTGGCTCTGGCCGCTCGATCCCGGTCCGGCAAAGGGCCGGGTCGACGTCGGCGCGAACCTCCGTCTGCCGACCTACATGACCGGACCTCAATCGCATGGCTGGTGGGCGATGGTTGTGCTGATGCTGGTCGCAGGCTCGCTCTATCTGTCGTATCTCTTTTCCTATCTCTATCTCTGGACAGTCTCGCCCGAGGTCTGGCCTCCACACGGCTCGCCGGCGCTTCCCGAGCTTGGTCGGCCCCTGCTGTCGGCATCGCTTTGCGCCCTCGCCGCGTCGGCGTTCCGCGTCGGCGACCGTTTGTTGCCGGCCCCCGGTACGCCGGCGATCCTGCCGACGATCACGGGTGTCCTGCTGGGCTGTGGCGCGCTGGCGGCGGCCGTGATCATGGAGATCGCCGGCCATTGGCAGGCCGGTCTACGGCCGGACGCGACGGCTTATGGCGCGATGGTCTATCTGGCGGGTCTGCTGGCCGCTCAGGTTGTCGTTGCCGTGGTACTCATGGGGCTGTTCACCGTCGCGCGGCTGCTCGCCGGCCGCACGGATCGCGAGCGTCGCAACAGCTTCGATCACACCGCCTTGCTCGGATACTACGCGGCGGCGCAAACGCTGGTCGGCCTCGTGCTGGTGCACGGGTTCCCGAGGCTCGTGCACTGATGGGCAAGTTCATCGGCATTCTGTTTGGGCCGCTGGTGTGGTTTGCCCATCTGGCGGTTCTCTATGGTTCGCATGCGAGCGTCTGTGCAATGACGGGACGCGCCGGCGTGCCGCCCGGCACGCTCGTGGCCGGGCTCGGGCTGGCGACGGCGCTTGCGCTCCTTCTCGCCTCGCTGCCACTGGCGTTTCCGACGCGCTTCGCCGCGATGTTTCTCATTGCGCCCTCGGCACAGGAGAGACGGTTCATGCTGTCGCTGATGCGGTGGCTGGCTGGGCTCTCGGTGTTCGCAGTAATCGCCAACGGCCTTGCCGTGCTGCTCGTGCCGCCATGCTGATGCAATCGGCGGAAGGGATGAGGCTGTGATCTGCGGCGCCCATTGCGCCGCGGGCCTTCTGCCTCCCTATAAGGTCCTGAAAACACTCACTTTATGGAAATGGCTGGGGGACCAGGATTCGAACCTAGACTAACCGGGTCAGAGCCGGTTGTTCTACCGTTAAACTATCCCCCAGCAGGGGCCATCGGCCGGGCACGATGTAGCGGCCGGAACGCCGCTTTGCAAGCGCTCGACTATGGCGGATCCGTGGGGCGGATTTAGGGCTCCACGGCGCCGCTGGCCAGCGCGCGGAAGCGGCGCGGCGAGACGCCGAAGGTCGCGCGGAACAGCCGGCTGAAATGCGAGGAGCTGCTGAAGCCCCAGGAGAAGGCGATATCGGTGATGGTGCGGCGGCCGTGGGCGGGATCGGCGAAGTCGTGGCGCACGCATTCGAGCCGCCGGCGCCAGATGTAGCCGTTGAGCGTGTCGGCTTCGCTTTCGAACAGCTTGTGCAGGTAGCGCTTGGAGCAGCCGATGGCGCCGGCGATGCCGTCGAGGCAGAGCGCCGGGTCGCGCAGGTTGGCGGCGATGAAGGCGATCACCTGCCGCCTGAGCGTCTCGGCCAGGGAGCGGTCGCGCGGCTGGACATCGAGCTCGCGCGCGGCGCGCGCCACCAGATCGGCCAGCGACTCGCCGAGATCGTCGTCCGGCGCCGTCGCCGTCTGGGCCTCAACCAGCAGGTTGAAGGCGGCGCGGCCGGCGCTGGTGTCGCGGCTGAAGCGGCGCACCACGACACGGCCGGGATCGACCCCGATGCGCGTGAGCCGGTCGCGCGGCAGGAAGATCGCCGCCTGGCGGATGCTCTCGACGTTCGACACGCTGTAGGGCTGGGTGGCGTCGTAGATGCTCCATTCGCCCGGCGTCAGCACCACGCGGCGCCCGGCCTGCTCGAAACGGGCGACGCCCTGCAGCTGGGCCAGCACCTTCACATAGGCCTGGTCGTCGCGCCTGATGGTGCGCGGCGTGCGCACCACGCGGTGGCGGCTGACGGCGATCTCGAAGATCTTGACCTCGCGGTGCTCGGCGAGCGTCAGGCGGCCGTCGAAATGCGGGTCGCCGAAGGTGTCGGCCTCAAGCTCGCCGATATGCCGGCGCACGAACTCGCCCCACAGGCTGAGGCGATCCGCCGTCGCGACCTCCGGGCCGAATGCGATCGACTGCCCCTGCACCGCCTGCCCTCCCTTTGCCGGGCAGTAGACGCCGCAGTTCGCTCCTAGGCAAGACCGCCGGGCGGCCTGCCGGCTAGACGTGGCGGCAAGGTGGGCTCCGTCCGCGGGGCCGCCGCGACAAGACGGGAGGAACTGATGGGCAGACTGAGCGCGCTGATGACGTCCGCCGTGCTCGGCGCGGCCGCGCTCGCCCTGGCGGGCGGGGCGGCGCTGGCGCAGGACAAGGTCAGGATCGGCTGGGCGATCTCCAAGACCGGGCCGAACGCCGGCGGCGCCAACATCACCCAGATCCCCAACTACCAGCTCTGGGTGAAGGAGGTGAACGACAAGGGCGGCCTGATGCTTGGCGGCAAGCGCGTGCCGATCGAGATCGTCGAGTACGACGACCGCTCCAACTCCGAGGAGGCCGTGCGCGCCGTCGAGCGCCTGGTGACCCAGGACAAGGTCGACCTGCTGTTCCCGCCATGGGGCACGGGGCTCAACCTCGCGGTCGGGCCGGTGTTCAACAAGTACGGCTATCCGCAGCTCGCCTTCACCGCGGTCACCGACCGCGCGCCCGACCTCGGCAAGCGCTGGCCCAACAGCTTCTGGCTGCTGGGCACCAGCGGCATGTATGTCGATGCCCTGGTCGGCCTGCTGACCAAGATGCGCACCGAGGGCAAGATCAACGACAGCATCGCGATGATCTCCATCGCCGACGGGTTCGGCATCGACCTGTCGAAGGCGGCGCGCGAGGGTTTCACCAAGGCCGGCTTCAAGCTCGCCTACGACAAGAGCTATCCGATCGGCACCCAGGATCTCTCGCCGCTGATCGGCGAGGCCGCGCGCTCGGGCGCCGACTCCTTCGTTGCCTTTTCCTATCCGCCCGACACCGTGGCGCTGACCGACCAGGCCAAGATCGCCTCCTTCGCGCCCAAGGTGATGTTCCTCGGCGTCGGCGTCGGCTTCCCGCTGTACCCGGGCCGCTTCGCCGCCAATACCGAGGGCGTGATGTCGCTCGGCGGCTGGTCGAAGGACAACAAGGCCACGGCCGAGTATCGCGACAAGCACAAGGCGATGCACAATCGCGATCCCGACTACTGGGGCAGCCAGGTCGGCTACGCCTCGCTGCAGGCGCTGCAGCAGGCGATCGAGAAGGTCGGCAAGATCGACCGGCCGGCAATCATCAAGGAGCTGCAGACCGGCACCTTCGACACCGTGCTGGGCAAGATCCAGTTCAAGGACAACATGCTGCGCGACGGCTACTGGCTGATCGGCCAGTGGCAGGGCGGCTTCTACACCGGCGTCGCGCCGGCCGGCCGCGCCGGCGCCGCGCCGGTGGTCGTGCCGAAGCCGGCCTGGAAGTAGTTGTTGCGCCGCCCCCTCACCCCCGACCCCTCTCCCGCGAGGGGAGAGGGGAGGAAGACTCGCTCCTCATGTCCCCCTCTCCCCTTGCGGGAGAGGGGCTAGGGGTGAGGGGGCGCTGCTAACATACTCGCCATGTTGGACGCGCTCGTCTCGGGCCTCACGCTCGGCGGCATGTACGCGCTGTTCGCGCTGGGGCTGACGCTCCAGTACGGCGTGGCGCGGATCATGAACCTGTCCTACGGCGAGATCCTGGTCGCCGCCGCCTTCGCCGCCTGGTGGCTGTTCACCGCGCAGGGCGTGGCGCCGCTGCCGGGCCTGCTGCTGGTGATCCCGGCGGCCTTCGCGCTGAGCTGGGTCGTCTATCGCGTGCTGCTGGTGCCGCTGGTCGTCCGCGCGCCCAATCGCGATGCGCTGGAGGTCGACAGCATCCTCGCCACCTTCGGCCTGCTCTTCGTCGTGCAGGGCGTCATGCTGGTGCTCTTCGGCGGCGGCTATTTCAGCTACGCCTTCCTCGCCGTGCCGGTCGACGTGTTCGGCGCCACGGTCGCCGCCAACCGGCTGCTGGCCTTCGCCTTCGCCGCCGTCATCGGCGTCGCGCTCTATGTCGGGCTGACCCGCACGCGCATCGGCACGGCGATCCGCGCGGTCGCCGTCGATCCGGTGGCGGCGCAGCTTGTCGCCATCGACGTGCGCGCCGCGGCGGCCTTCGCCTTCGCCCTGGGCGGCGCGCTGGTCGCCAGCGGCGGCGTGCTGGTGTCGATGTTCCTGACCTTCAACGCCAATCTCGGCGTGGTCTTCACCATGAAGGCGCTGATCGTCGTCATCATGGGCGGCGTCGGCAACATGATGGGCGCGTTGATCGCCGGCCTGATCCTCGGCCTGGTCGAGACCTTCGTCGCCACCTATGTCGATCCCGGCCTGACCCTGGCCGCGACCTACGCGATCTTCCTGCTCACCCTGCTGATCCGTCCGCAGGGCCTGTTCGGCGCGGGCCGGCGATGAAGCCGTGGCACGCGCTCGCCGCGCTCGTCCTGGTCGCGGTTCTCGCCGCCGTGCCGCTGGCCTTCGACGGCTATGGCCTGTCCCTGGCGATCAACCTGATGAGCTATACCGTGCTGGCGACGGCCTGGGCGCTGTTCTCCGGCCCGACGCGCTACGTCTCGCTGGCGACGGTGGCGTTCTTCGGCATCGGCGCCTACGCCGTCGCGGTCTTCGGCGAGCAGCTCGCCTGGCCCCTCGTTCTGCTGATCGCGCTTGGCGTCGGCATCGTGCTGGCGCTGATCGTCGGTCTGTCGACCCTGCGGCTCTCCGGCGTCTACTTCGTGATCTTCACCTTCGGCTTGGCCGAGCTCGTGCGCCAGCTGGTGACTTGGTACGAGGTCAACATCACCCGCACGCTCGGCCGCTACGTCTTCGTCGACATCAGCACGGCACAGATCTACTGGCAGCTCCTGGCGCTGGCGGTGCTGGTCTTCGCCGCCGGCCTGCTGATCCGCCGCTCGCGCCTGGGGCTGGCGCTGCGGGTGATCGGCGACGACGAGACCGTGGCGCGCCATGTCGGCATCGACACCACCATGGCCAAGGTCGCGCTGTTCACCTTGAGCGCCGCCTTCATCACCGTGACCGGCGCGGTCATGGCGCCGCGCTGGACCTATATCGACCCGGCGATCGCCTTCGGTCCGACGGTGTCGTTCCAGGTGCTGATCATGGCGCTGCTCGGCGGCGCGCATCGGCTCTACGGGCCGGTCCTGGGCGTGATTCCGCTGGCCCTGCTGTTCGAGTTCCTGCAGGCCAATTTTCCCAACCACTTCAGCATCCTGGTCGGCATCGCCTTCATGCTGGTGGTCTACGCCGTGCCGCGCGGTGTCGCCGGCCTGATCGAGCGCTGGCGATGAGCGCCTCGATGCTCGCCGTATCGGGCCTCACCCGCCGCTTCGGCGGCCTGCTCGCCGTCGACGGCGTCGGGCTCGACGTGGCGCGCGGCCGGATCCTGGGCCTGCTCGGGCCCAATGGCTCGGGCAAGACCACGGTGCTGAACCTGATCTCCGGCGCGCTGGCGCCCGACGACGGCGCGATCGTGCTCGACGGCGTGCCGATCGCCGGCCTGGCGGCCCATCGCATCGCGCGGCTCGGCGTGGCGCGCACCTTCCAGCTGGTGCGCGTGCTGGGCTCGATGACCTGCCACGAGAATGTGCTGGTCGGCGTCGCCTTCGGCACGACGAATAACTGGGGCAGCGAGGCGCGCCGCGCCGCCGATCGCCTGCTGGCGCGCGTCGGTCTCGAAGGTCGTGGCGACACGCCGACCTCGGCGCTGACCTATATCGACCAGAAGCGGCTCGAGCTGGCGCGCGCCCTGGCGCAGCGGCCGCGCCTGCTGCTGCTCGACGAGTGGCTGGCCGGGCTCAATCCGACCGAGCTGGCCGAGGGCATCGCGCTGGTGCGCTCCTTGCGCGAGGAGGGCATGACCATCCTGATGGTCGAGCACGTGATGGACGCCATCCGTTCGCTCTGCGACCGCTGCGTGGTGATGAATGTCGGGCGCGCCATCGCCGAGGGCACGCCCGACGCCGTGCTTGCCGATCCCGAAGTCGTGCGCGCCTATCTCGGATCGGACGATGCTTGAGGTCGCCCGGCTCACCGTCGCCTATGGCCAGCACGTCGCCGTCGACGACGTGGCGCTGAACGTCGCGGCGCGCGAGATCGTCGTGATCCTGGGCGCCAATGGCAGCGGCAAGACGTCGATGCTCAAGGCGGTGGCCGGGCTGATCGCGGCGCCGGGCGCGCGGCGCGCGCTGGGCGGGCGCGATCTGGCGGCCTTGCGCGCCGACCAGATCGTCGAGGCCGGGTTGGCGCTGGTGCCGGAGGGCCGCGGCATCTTCGGTGAGCTCAGCGTGCGCGAGAACCTGCTGCTCGGTGCCTTCGCCAGGCGGGCGCGGGCAGGGGAGAAGGCCAATCTGGAGCGCGTGCTGATCCTCTTCCCGCGCCTGGCCGAGCGCATGGCGCAGCCGGCGCGCACCATGAGCGGCGGCGAGCAGCAGATGGTGGCGATCGGCCGCGCGCTGATGTCGGCACCCGACATCCTGCTGCTCGACGAGCCGTCGCTCGGCCTCTCGCCGCTGCTCTGCGGCGAGCTGTTCAAGGCGCTGCAGCGGATTCGCGACAGCGGCATCGGCGTGCTGCTGGTCGAGCAGAACGCCAGGCGCAGCCTGGCGATCGCAGATCGCGGCTACCTCATGGCCAATGGCCGCATCGTCGGATCGGGCAGCGCCGCGGCGTTGAGCACCGACCAGGCGGTGCAGCGCGCCTATCTCGGTGTCGGGAGCTTGTGATGGGTCTGCTGGACAACAAGGTCTGCATCGTCACCGGTGCCGCCGGCAGCCTGGGACTGGCCGGCGCCGAGGCGTTCCTGGCCGAGGGCGCGCGCGTGCTGCTGGTCGATCGCGACGAAGCGGCGCTGAGCGACGCGATGTGCCGGCTCGACGCGCATCGCGGCCGCGTTGCCTCGGCCGTCGCCGACGTTGCGGACTCCGCCGCGACCCGCGGCTACGTCGAGGATGCCGTGTCGCGCTGGGGTGGCATCGATGTGCTGTTCAGCAATGCCGGCATCAGTGGCGTGATCCGGCCGGTGACCGAGTATCCCGAGGACGTCTTCGACACGGTGCTGGCGGTCAACCTGCGCGCCTCGTTCCTCGCCTGCAAATACGCCCTGCCGCGCATGAACGACGGCGGCAGCATCGTCATGACCTCGAGCGTCGTGGGCGTCACCAGCGATCCCGGCATCAGCGCCTATGCCGCGTCCAAGCACGGCCTGATCGGCCTGATGCGCACCGTGGCCAAGGAGACCGCACCGCGCCGCATCCGCGTCAACGTCGTGGCGCCGGGGCCGATCGACAACGAGTTTCAGCGCAATGTCGAGCAGGGGCTGAGCGTGGCGCTGGGCCGGGACGCGACGCAGTTCCTCGATTCCCATATCCCGCTGGGCCGCCACGGCCGGGCCGAGGAGGTCGCGCGCCTGGTGCTGTTCCTCGCCTCCGACCTCGGCAGTTTCTCGACCGGCGGCGTCTTCATGGCCGACGGCGGCATGCACGTTTGATGGCTTCCACCTACCTTCCCCCGCTCTGCGGGGGAAGGTGCCCGAAGGGCGGATGGGGTGCGCGGTATCGCGGTCAGTCACGATGGATGGAGGTGTTGCACCAACCACCCCCATCCGGCGCTTCGCGCCACCTTCCCCCGCCAGCGGGGGAAGGTATGAACTTGGAGGAGGAAACCACCATGCCCGAAGCCGCGACGTCAGAGTTCTGGAAGGACATCAAGCCAATCGCCAGGGTCTTCCAGCCCGACGCGCTCAAGGAGGTCTACCTCCAGGGCGCGCCGACCGACGACGAGCGCTACTACGTGCCGTTCACCGACACAGTCTCGTCGCGGCCGCTGTGGATCTCGCCGTCGCAGAACAAATGGTGCGACATCCTGATGGCCAAGAGCGCCGGGCTGGTGAACCGGCACTACCACCCGCACGAGGTCTTCGCCTACACGATCTCCGGCAAATGGGGCTATCTCGAGCACGACTGGACGGCCACGGCCGGCGACTTCGTCTACGAGACGCCGGGCGAGAGCCACACCCTGGTGGCCTACGACAGCGAGCAGCCGATGAAGGTATTCTTCATCGTCACCGGCCCGCTGATCTGGCTCGACGAGCAGGGCGAGCCGGCCGGCCATTTCGACGTCCACCAGTACATCGCGCTCTGCCGGGCGCACTACGACAAGGTCGGCCTCGGCGCGGCCTGTGTCGACCGCCTGTTCCGTTGACGCAGGGCAGGATTTTCCTCGCCGCCTGAACGCCTTGGCGGTACCATGATCGACTGGCATGGGGCGCCGAGGGACAAGGTGGCGGTGACGGCAGTCGAGCACATAGGCGGGTGGCGGCGGGGCCGCTTCGCCCATACCTATGCGGCCATCGATCTGGGCACGAACAATTGCCGCCTGCTGGTCGCCCGCGCGTCGGCCACCGGTTTCGACGTCATCGACGCCTTTTCGCGCCCGGTGCGGCTGGGCGAAGGCATCGGCGATTGCGAGCGTCTGTGCGAGCAGGCGATCGACCGGACGCTGGATGCCCTGGAGGTCTGCGCCGCGAAAATCCGGCGCGCCGGCGTCACGCGTTCGCGCCACATCGCCACCGAAGCCTGTCGCCGCGCCGCCAATGGCGCGGATTTTCTGTCGGCGGTGCGCCAGCGGGTCGGGCTGGACCTGGAGATCATCAGCCCGGCCGAGGAGGCGCGGCTGGCGCTGGCCAGCTGCCAGTCGTTGATCGATCCGGCCCGCCCCTATGCCCTGCTGGTCGATATCGGCGGCGGTTCCACCGAAGTTGTCTGGGTAATGGTTCGGGCGCGGCCCGACCTGCCCTGCGGCCTGGAGCTCGGCATCGTCGACATGATCTCGATCCCCTGGGGCGTGGTGACACTGACCGAGGGCGTGCTCTGCGGCCAGCCCAGGGAACGGCCGCTGGACAACGGCGTCTATGACGGCATGGTCGAGCTGATCCAGAACGCGCTGAAGCCGTTCTGCGCCGCCAACGGCGTGCACAAGCGCGCGCATTCGGGCGAGGTACAGATGATCGGCGCCTCCGGCACGGTCACCACCATGGCCGCCCACCATCTCGGCCTGCGCCGCTACAGCCGCGCGGCGGTCGACGGCTCCTCGCTGGCGCGCGACACGGTGCTGCGCATCGGCGCGGAGCTGTCGCGCATGTCGGTGCGCGAGCTGACCCAGGTGCCGTGCATCGGCAGCGATCGCGCCGATCTGGCGCTGGCCGGCGGCGCGATCTTCGAGGCGGTGTGCCGGATGTGGCCGGTGAGCAGCATCCGTGTCGCCGATCGCGGCCTGCGCGAGGGCGTGCTGGTCGACCTGATGCGCGAGGCCGACCGCGAATCCGATCCGCTCTGCGCACGCGACGACTGCTGAGCATGGCGAGCAGAAAGCAGGGCGGCAAGGGAGGCACCCGCTTCACCGGCCGCGGCCAGACCGTGCGCGTCAAGACGGCGCGCGGCCGCAAGATCGGCTCGACCCTGTGGCTCGAGCGCCAGCTCAACGATCCCTACGTGCAGGAGGCCAAGCGCCAGGGCTATCGCTCGCGCGCTGCCTTCAAGCTGCGCGAGATCGACGACGAGCTGCGCTTCCTCAAGCCCGGCGCGCGCGTCGTCGATCTCGGCTGCGCGCCCGGCGGCTGGACCCAGGTCGCGGTCGAGCGGGTGAAGCCGGAGAAGGGCGGGCAGGTGGTCGGCATCGACATCACCGCCATCGATCCGATTCCCGGCGCCGAGATCCTGCACCACGACTTCATGGCCGACGACGCGCCTGACCTGTTGCGCGCCAGGCTTGGCGGCCCGGCCGACGCGGTGCTGAGCGACATGGCTGCCGCCGCCACCGGCCATCCGCAGACCGACCACGCACGCATCATGGCGCTGGCCGAGGCGGCGCACGAATTCGCGCGCGAGGTGCTGCGTCCGGGCGGCGTCTATGTCGCCAAGGTGCTGCGCGGCGGCACCGAGCGCGCGCTGCTCGAGCAGCTCAAGCGCGACTTCGAGAAGGTCAAGCACATCAAGCCGCCGGCCAGCCGCGCCGATTCGGCCGAGATGTACGTCGTCGCCACCGGCTTTCGCGGTGGCGGGCAGAGATAGGACTTCCTTCTCCCCGCGGAGGCGGGGAGAAGGTGCCGAGCGCCAGCGAGGTGGATGAGGGGTTTCCTCGCGCGACAACAGCGTCTGTTGTCGTCGAGGTACCGTGAAGCCCCTCATCCGCCCTTCGGGCACCTTCTCCCCGCCTTCGCGGGGAGAAGGAATGAGAGGAGGAGAGAGATCGTCATGACCATCGGCATGTATTCGGCCTCGGTGCCGGTCTTCCAGCGCCAGCTGCGCGCGCTGGGCAATGTGCTCGACAAGGGCACGGCCTTCGCCACCTCGAAGAAGATGAAGGACGATGTCGTGCTGCAGCTCAGGCTCTATCCCGACATGCTGCCCTTCGTGAGCCAGATCCGCATCGCTTCCGATTTCGCCAAGAACACGCCGGCGCTGCTCGCCGGCATCGAGCCGCCCAAGTTCGAGGACAACGAGGCGACCCTGGCGGAGTGCAGGGCGCGCATCGACAGGACGCTGGCCTATCTCGGCGATTTCCGGCGCGAGCAGATCGACGGCAGCGACGGCCGCGACATCACGCGGACCATCGCCGGCAACCCGATGACCTTCAAGGGCGAGGTCTATCTGCTGCACTTCGCCCTGCCGAACTTCTATTTCCACGTCACCACGGCCTACGCGATCCTGCGCGGCATCGGCGTCGAGGTCGGCAAGCGCGACTTCATCGGCGGCCTGCAGTAGCGGCGGCGGAGGCGGGGTTGCTGCTGGCGATGAAAAGGCCCAGGGTTCCGGCGCGGCCACGGCGCCGCACCGGAGCCGTTGCGAGGGAGGCGGACATGTCCTTGCGCAAGTTCATCATCGAGCGGGATATACCCAAGGTCGGTACCTTCGAGCGCGAGCAGCTGCGCGGCGCCGCCGCGAAATCCAACGAGGTCCTGCGCGACCTCGGTCCGGACATCCAGTGGCTCGAGAGCTACGTCGCCAACGACAAGACGTTCTGCGTCTATCTTGCCAAGGACGAGGGCATCATCCGCAAGCACGCCGAGATCAGTGGTTTCCCGGCCAGCAAGATCACCGAGGTGCGCAAGATGATCGATCCGACCACCGAGCGCCCCGACTGACTGTAGCTGCCCGTCGCCGCCCGATCTGACCTGGACGCTGATGGCGGCATCGCCAGCATATATGGTTCATTGCGCCGGAACCTGACCGGACGCAACGAATCGCCGACCCCTTGCAAAACAAGCGGGACACAATATCTGGTGAACTCCTTGGCTTCCGGGCCGCGATGTGTATGATGGCGCGCCATCCCAAGGGATACGCGGGTGGCGAGGGCGCCACCCATTGCTGGACGAGGTGGCGGCCATGGACATTCAGGAAGCATTGACGTTCGACGACGTCCTCCTGAAGCCAGCCGCCTCGGCGGTGCTTCCCAATCAGACGCAGACCAGGACACGGCTCACGCGCACGGTCGAACTCGGCATCCCGCTGATCTCGGCGGCGATGGACACGGTCACCGAGGCCGATATGGCGATCGCCATGGCGCAGGTCGGCGGCCTGGGCGTGGTGCACAAGAACCTCGATATCGAGGCGCAGGCCAACCAGGTGCGCAAGGTCAAGAAGTTCGAAAGCGGCATGGTGGTCAACCCGCTCACCATCGAGCCCGACGCCACCTTGGCCGACGCACTGAAGCTGATGTCCTCGCACAACATCTCCGGCGTGCCGGTGGTCGAGAGGGACGGCAAGCTGGTGGGCATCCTCACCAACCGCGACGTGCGCTTCGCCACCGACGAGAGCGCGCGGGTCAGCACGCTGATGACCAGGGACCGCCTGGTCACGGTGCAGGAGGGCGTCAGCCGCGACGAGGCCAAGCGGCTGTTGCACCAGCGGCGCATCGAGAAGCTGCTGGTGGTCGACGGCGACTACCGCTGCGTTGGCCTGATCACGGTCAAGGACATCGAGAAGGCCAACCGCCATCCCCATGCCTGCAAGGACGAGAAGGGCCGACTGCGCGTCGCCGCCGCCACCGGCGTGGGCGACGACGGCTACCGCCGCGCCGAGGCGCTGCTCGACGCCGATGTCGACATCATCGTCGTCGACACAGCGCACGGCCATTCGAAGGGCGTGCTGGAAGCGGTCACGCGCATCAAGAAGCTCAGCAACTACGCCCAGGTGATCGCCGGCAACGTAGCCACCGCTGAAGGCACGCGCGCGCTGATCGACGCCGGCGCCGACGCGGTGAAGATCGGCATCGGCCCGGGCTCGATCTGCACCACCCGCATCGTCGCCGGCGTCGGCGTGCCGCAGCTCACCGCGATCATTGAATCGGCCGAGGTCTGCCACGCCGCGGGCGTGCCGGCGATCGCCGATGGCGGCATCAAGTATTCAGGCGATCTCGCCAAGGCGATCGCCGCCGGTGCCGACGTCGCCATGATCGGCTCGCTGCTCGCCGGCACCGACGAGAGCCCGGGCGAGGTCTTCCTCTATCAGGGCCGCTCGTACAAATCCTATCGCGGCATGGGCTCGCTCGGCGCCATGGCGCGCGGCTCGGCCGACCGCTACTTCCAGCAGGAGGTCGCCGACACGCTGAAGCTGGTGCCCGAGGGCATCGAGGGCCGCGTCGGCTACAAGGGCCCGGTGGGCAACGTGATCCACCAGTTGGTCGGCGGCCTGAAGGCGGCGATGGGCTACACCGGCAACGCCTCGATCGCCGAGATGCAGAGCAACACCCGGTTCCTCAAGATCACCGGCTCGGGCCTGCGCGAGAGCCACGTGCACGACGTCGACATCATGCGCGAGGCGCCGAACTACCGGCAGAACATGTAGCCGACGCCGTCCCGTCGCCGTGCCGAGGATGTTGGTCTGGTTGGGGATCGGCGCGGCCGCGGCCCTGACGATCGCCGGCCTGTGGTGGCTGCTCGGCGGATCCGACGACGTGATGGCGCGGCGCGATCTGCCGGGCTTCGGTCACGTCGACGTGCCCAAGCGCCTCGAAGCGCGCGCGCCCGAAGCTGCGTCGGGCTTCACCGTCTTCCGCTTCGACCGCATCGCCGGCGGGTTTGCGTTCATGGGCAGCATCACGCCCGTGCGCGAGCGCCTCGTGATCGTGGCCTGGGATCGGCACGTCGGTGAGCGGACGGCAGCGATCGCGGCGGCGCGCCGGCTCGTCGCCGAACGCGTCGAGAAGCTGCGCTGGCGCACCGACGGCGACATCGAGCGCGGCGAAGGAACCTATGTCGTCAACACGCGCGAGCGCGACTCGCGGCTGACGGTGCTGGTCGTCGAGGACCGGGCGATCGTCGTGGCCCACCGGGTATGGGTCGAGGATTCCGGGCCGACCGCTTCGATCGATCTCGTGCGCCGGGTGGTCGCGTCGGTCCACCGATGAACCGCCAATAGCGATGGCCATCCAGGTCGATCATCTCGCCGTCGGTCGGTGGATCCGCCTGCTGCGGCCGGTGTCGGATGCCGAGGGTCTCACCTTCGCGGCGGGCGCTACGTGGCGCATCGACGCCATCGCCGCGGACACATCGACGCTGATCGTCACACTGAGACTATACGCCGTCGGAAGCGACGCGACGATGCGCCTGGACCTGCGCGCGCCCGATGGGCCGCGGCTTGGCCGGATGCGCGAGTGGTTCGAGGTCGTCGACCCGCCGTGCGTCGTCCCGTCCGGACCCGAGCCCTCGCGCGAACCCGAAGGCCTGTCGACTCTGGCGCGGGAGCTGCGCCTGGGCGACATCGGCGCGGCCGATGCCAGGGTGCGGGAGCTCGCGATGCGTCCGCGATACGCGGGAGAGAATCTCCAGGCGCTCGCCGAGCGTCTCGAGGCGGTCGCCCGTGAGCTGTCGGCCGTCGATCTCGATCGCGCAGCATGGATCTACGAGCAGGCCATCGACTGCTGGCATGGCTGGGGGGCGATGGCGACCAGCGGCGGCGATGGTGCCGCGCGCGCACCGCGCATCGAGGCGGCGCAGGCGCGGCAGGCCGCGTTCCTGGCTAGAGCTTGAGGCCCATCTCCCGCTGCAGCGGCTTGACCGAGGGATACTCGGTCAGCGATGTGGCCGGCGGCTTGTACGCTCCCGTGAGCCGTCCCGAGGAATCGAGCGACAGCGAGACATCGAACCTGGCGATGCGATGGGTCGCGTGCGAGCCGAACAGGCGGGAGCCCGGGCCGGAATTGCGCCCGCCGGTGGTGCGGCCGTCGACGAGAATCGCGCTGGTGCGCGAGCGGTAGCAGTAGACGAACACTTCCAGGTTCGGGAAGTTGTCGCCGAACACCTCGCCGCTGATCTCCATGCGCCCCGGGCGGGAGAAGTCTACCTCGACGCTGACGATGGTGTCGATCTCGGGCGCACCCGGCACCAGCGGATTGCCGCCTTCGGTGCCGGCGCTGAACGCGATGGTCCCGGAGGTCTTGGATGCGCCCTTGCGGAAGGTCGTCTTGACGGCCGCCATGCCGTGGATCGGGCCGCCGAGCTTGGGGAACAGGATCGTGCCGCTGCTGCCGCCATAGGCGCGCACGGCCTCGGTCCGGCTGAACAGCACGCAGCCATAGGTGCGCGACGTGTCGCTGATCGAGCCCGAGGCCTGGGTGCGCGTGTCGCCCTCGAACTCGCCGATACCGATGCTGCCGAAGGTGGCGAAGGGCGCGTAGCGCCGGAACCACAGGCCGTAGGGGATCTGGTCGTCGGCCATGGTCAGCTCCCGTGGAACGGCGAGGCCGCGACGTAGCCGTAGAAATTGCTGACGATCTTGCCCGTGTCGAAACCGACCATGTTCTTGGTCTTGCCCCAGGTCCACAGCTTCAGGCCGATCTTGTCGCCCTTGACGCCGTCGCCGCCGGTCAGCACCACCCAGTGATTGGCGGTGGAGAACGTGCCACCGGCCTGGGTCGGGCGGTTGACCATGCCGTCGTTGATGAACATGCAGACCCGGCGCCGCTGCCCGGCCAGTCCCAGCGCCGTCTTCATCGTGTCGGTGCTCTTGGTGAAGAAGACGT
The DNA here is from genome assembly GCA_019635875.1 of Alphaproteobacteria bacterium. Lineage (NCBI taxonomy): Bacteria > Pseudomonadati > Pseudomonadota > Alphaproteobacteria > Alphaproteobacteria bacterium. The sequence continues at coordinate 320,345 of JAHBYP010000005.1, read as the reverse complement.
TGGTCTCGTTGGCGACCCCCTTGTAGCCGGCCTTCTCGAACCAGCTGGCGAGCGTGCCGGGCATGGTGATGCCGCCGACCGTGTTGGACGAGCTCTGGTAGTCGAAGAACGTGTTCTCCGAGTCGCGCAGGCTGGCGAGCGCCACCCAGTCGACCGGCTTGATGCCGGTCGGCCTGGCGTTGAGGCAGTCGCGCGAGGGCTTGACCTCCAGGCCGTGGATCCGCGCTCTGCCCGTGAGGTACATCTGCGTGACGTAGGTCACCCAGGTCTCCGGGTGATCCTTGATCAGGCAGTAGAGGAAGCTGGCGGGGCCGCACAGGCTCGCGTCGCCCTGATCGATCATGTCGGGGTTGGCGAGCCGGTTGCGGATGCCGAGCAGGACCTGGCCGCGGTTGAGCCAGGGGAATGCGCCGTTGCCGCTGCCGGCGGCGAAGGACGCGAGGGTCGACTCGATGGACATGATCTCCTCCCGTGGGCGCTTGTTCGATGGGTCGGAGGATGCCAGCGCTCGATGCCTTGGGCGTGTCGTGCCGCCCGCTGAATTGTGTCGTGTGTGTCTTCAGGCCTAGGGATGCGCCTTGAGCCAGTCGAGGATCAGGTCGGCGGTGAGGCGGTTGCCGGCGGGGTTCATGTGGATGCCGGTGTAGGAGCCGGCGATGCCGCGCGCGCGCACCGCGGCGGCGACGGCATTGTACGTGTCGATGGTGTCGATGCCGCGGGCGCGGGCGCAGGCGGCGATGGCCTGCACCACTGCGACCTCGTTGCGGCGGAAATGCTCGGCCTCCCAGGCCTGCGGCGAGTACTGCGCGACCAGCGCGACCTTGACCCGGTGCCGATCGCGCAGCGCGGCGAGGCGGTCCATCAGCAGGCAGGCGACCTTGCCGCCGTAGTCGTGCGCCGGCTCGACATGGCTGGGCTGGCCGCGCCGCCAATACGCCACGTGGCCCAGACGGCGCATGGCCACGTCCATCAGGTAGGAATAGCCCAGCACGCGGCGCAGCGGATCGAGGCGGGGATCGAGCACGGGTTCGGCCAGCGGCACGTTGCGCAGCACGAGCCGGCCGTCCTCGATCTCGAAATACGGCTTCTGCAGGCCCCACAGGATGCGCATGCGCGCGCGCTCGACGTCGTCGGCGATCAGGCCGACGAGCAGCACGTCGGGCCGGTACTTGCCGATCAGCGTCTCGGCGCGCAGCACCGCCTGGTCGATGCCGTAGCCCGGCACGCCGCCGGTCAGCACCCGCCGGTCGAGCGCCTCCTCCAGGTAGGCCGCCCAGCTCTCGTCGTCCGCGACCTCCGCGCCCATGGCGTAGGAATCGCCGACGACCAGGATCGGCGGCTGCATCGTCGAGGGCGGCCGGCCCTGGTGGTGCAGGCGCAGGCCGTCGGCGCCGAAGGTCATGTGCACGCTGTAGCCGTGGTCGGTGCCGGCGTAGCCGTCGCGCGGGATGTAGCCGAGCAGCGGATCGGGCCGCATGGTGCGCCAGCGGCCGTACCATTGTTCCTGGTCGGCGACGTAGTTGCGGAACTCCCACAGCCTGTCGCCGCCGCTCAGCAGGCGCACGCCGATCTCGCAGCCGACCAGACCGACGACGATGCTGGCCAGCAGGACGGCGGCGTTGACCAATGCGGCGCGCATCAGCGCACCCTCGCCAGGTGGCGGGCGATCAGCCTCGCCGTCAGCGCGTTGCCGGCATCGTTCATGTGCCAGTTGATGTACCACGGGGCGACGCCGTCCTTCGCCACCGCGCGCTGCACCGCATCGAAGGTGTCCAGCACCTCCAGCTTCGCCGCCTGCGCGCAGGCCGCGACATGGGCCACCAGCCGGCGCTGCTCGCGCCGGTCGGCCTCGTTGCGCCAGGCGCCGGGCGTGTATTGCGCGACCAGGACGGTGCGGGTCGGCAGGACGGCGAGACGCTGCATCAGCAGGCAGGCGACCCGCTCGCCGTCGCGATGGGCGCGGTGCTCCAGGGTGATGCCGGCGTACCAGTAGTCGAGCATGTCCAGGCGCCGCATCAGCAGGTCGACCAGGAAGGAATGGCCCAGCACGCGCCGCGCGAGATCCAGCCGCGCCGGCTCGGGCGGCGGCACCGGCACGTTGCGCAGGGCGAGCGCGCCGTCCTCGACCACGAAGTAGGGCTTGGCGGCGCCCGAGCGCCGCGTCAGCTCGGCGCGGCCGATATCGTCGGCGATGAAGCCGACCAGCAGCACGTCGGGCCTGAGCTTCGCCACCAGGGCCTCGGCGCGCAGCACGATCTGGTCGATGCCGTAGCCTCCCATGCCGCCGTTGATCACGCGGCGGCCGGCGAGGCGTTCCAGGTGCGCCGGCCAGGAGGCGTTGTCCTCGACCTCGCCGCCCTCGGTGTAGGAATCGCCGACCGCGAGGATGGTGCTCCCGGCGGGGGGCCTCGGGCGGTCGTAATTGTGCTGCCGCAGGCTGTCGGCGTCGGCGGTGTACATCACCGCCTCCTGGTGGTCGGTGCCCCTGTAGTTGGCGCGCGGCACCCAGCCCAGCCTGGCGTCGTGCTGGCTCGGCACGCCCGAGCCCAGGGCGGTGCGGTAGGCCGTGATGTAGTTGGGATAGCGCCACAGCGAGGCGCGCTGGGCGGCGATGCGGGCCGCCGCCTCCAGGACCACGAAGCAGACCAGCAGGCTGCCGAAGACCAGCCCGGCGCCGATCAGCGCCTCGCGGCCACGCCCGCCTTTTCGGTGCATCGATTGACTTCCGCCTCAGCGGGTGGAACTAGAGCGGCCAATCTATCATGAGCATGCCGGATCCGCCCCCTGCGACTGCATCGCACCCCGTCGTCCTGAGCGCAGCGAAGGACCCGGCGGTATCGCGGTCGGACGGATGCGCGGCGTCTCGACGCACCACCGCAGGGTCCTTCGCTGCGCTCAGGACGACACCAAGATGACCCCCGGCGCCCGTATCGGCACGGCAATCGAGGCCCTGGCCGAGATCCTCGCGAACCCCCGCAAGCCGGCCGACGCCGTGGTCGGCGAGTTCCTGCGCGGCCGGCGCTATATCGGCGGTGGCGACCGGCGCTCGATCACCGAGCGGATCTACGGCGTGCTGCGCCGCCGCGCCCAGATCGAGTGGTGGCTCGAGCGCGCCAAATCCGAGCTGCCGGTCTCGCCGCGCCTGCGCGTCTTCGTCGACGTGCTGCTGCACGACGGCTGGCGGGTGAACCAGCTCGAGCACGCCATCGACACCGGCCGCTACCGCCCGGCCTCGCTGGCGCCGGCCGAGCGCGACGTGCTGACCCGGCTGGAGGGCCACACCTACGACCACCCGGCCCAGCCGCGCGCCGTGCGCCTGAACATCCCGGGCTGGATCGAGCCCTATTTCGAGGAGGCCTTCGGGCAGCGCTTCGAGCCCGAGGTCGCCGCCCTGGCCGAGTCCGCGCCGGTCGACCTGCGCGTCAACCCGCTGAAGGCCGACCGCGCGCGGGCCAGCAAGGCGCTCAGGGCGGAGGAGGTCGAGACGCTCGACACCACGCTGTCGCCGCTGGGCCTGCGGCTGAAGAGCCGGCAGTCGGTGGTGACGACGCCGGCCTTCCGCGACGGGCTGGTCGAGGTCCAGGACGAGGGCTCGCAGCTCGTGGCCCTGCTGGTCGGCGCCGAGCCCGGCATGCAGGTCGTCGACTACTGCGCCGGCGCCGGCGGCAAGACGCTGGCCATCGCCGCCGGCATGCAGAACAAGGGCCGCATCGTCGCCTGCGACGTATCGGAGGGCCGGCTGGAGCGCTCCGCCACCCGCCTGCGCCGCGCCGGCGTGCACAACGTCGAGCGCCGGCCGATCGACGCCGAGGGCCGCAAATGGCTCAAGCGCAACGCCGGCAAGTTCGACCGCGTGCTGGTCGACGCGCCCTGCACCGGCACCGGCACCTGGCGGCGCAACCCGGACGGCCGCTGGACGCTTCAGCCGGTGGATCTGGCCGAGCTGCCGCCCAAGCAAAGCGAGATCCTCGACGCGGCGGCGAAGCTGGTGCGGCCCGAGGGACGGCTGGTCTACGCCACCTGCTCGCTGCTGGCGCAGGAGAACGAGCGGGTGATCGAGGGTTTCCTGCAGGCACATCCCGAGTTCGAGGCGCTGCCGGTCGAAGAGGTCTGGGCGCACAGCGTCGGCACCCGGTTTCCCGACGACGCGCGCGCCGGATCATCGTTGCGGCTGACGCCGGCGCGGCATGGTACGGATGGCTTCTTCGCCGCCGTGCTGAGGAGGAGGGCCGCATGACCAGCATCAGCGTCCGCCCCGCCAGGCTCGAGGACGCCGCGACCCTGGCACGCATTTATGTCGAGACCTGGCGCGATACCTATGCCGGCGTGCTGCCCGACCAGATGCTGGTCGGCATGTCCGAGATGCGCCACGCCGCGGCCTGGACGCACGAGCTGCGCGCCAGCGACCGCTTCGGCGACACCCTGGCGGCCGAGCTGCCCAATGACGGCATCGTCGGGCTCAGCACCGTCGGCGCCACGCGGCGCGGGCCGGGCGGCTTCGTCGATGGCGGCGAGGTCTATCGCCTCTACGTCTCGCCCGGCTTCCAGAACCGCGGCGTCGGCCGCGCGCTGATGCTGGCCAGCTTCGACTGGATGCTGGCGCGCCGGCTGGACGCGGCGATGGTCTGGGTGGTGGCGCAGAACCCGGCCCGCTTCTTCTACGAGCGCCTGGGCGGCATCAGGCTCGGCGAACGCACCGAGCAGATGGGCGGCACCGCGGTGCACGAGCTGGCCTATGGCTGGAACGACCTGAAGGCGGCGCGCGAACGGCTGAAATCCTCGATGTCGTCCTAGGATTTACCTTCCCCTGGAGGGGGAAGGTGGCGCGAAGCGCCGGATGGGGGATGCCTCAACACATCAGGTGTCCGTCTTCGACATCCCCCATCCGCCCTTCGGGCACCTTCCCCCTCCGGGGGAAGGCAAGACGCTCCCTACCTTCCCCCGGAGGGGGAAGGTGGCGCGCAGCGCCGGATGGGGGATGCCTCAACGCACTCGGTGTTCGGTTTCGACATCCCCCATCCGCCCCTCCAGGGGAAGGCAGGTTGAGGCTTCGCCGAGTCTTTGCTAAACGGCTGCGTCTCTGCCGCCCCTCCCGGAGACCACCCCCCAAAATGACCGATCGCATCCTGATCGTGGATTTCGGCTCCCAGGTCACCCAGTTGATCGCGCGCCGGGTCCGCGAGGCGGGCGTCTATTGCGAGATCCATCCGTTCAACGCGCTCGACGACGCCAAGCTCAGATCCTTCGACCCCAGGGCGATCATCCTCTCCGGCGGCCCCGCCTCGGTGACCGAGACGCACACGCCGCGCGCGCCGCAGGGCGTCTTCACCCAGGGCGTGCCGGTGCTCGGCATCTGCTACGGCGAGCAGGCGATGGCGGCGCAGCTGGGCGGCGCGGTCGAGAGCGGCCATCACCGCGAGTTCGGCCGCGCCACCATCGAGGTCAAGACCGACAGCGCGCTGTTCGACGGCGTCTGGGGCCCGGGCGACCACCGGCCGGTGTGGATGAGCCACGGCGATCGCGTCACCCGCCTGCCGGAGGGCTTCAAGGTGATCGCCACCTCGGAGAACGCGCCCTTCGCCGCCGTCGCCGACGAGCAGCGCAGATTCTACGGCGTGCAGTTCCACCCCGAGGTGATGCACACGCCCGACGGCGCCAAGCTGCTGCGCAACTTCGCGCGCAGGATCGCGGGATGCGCCGGCGACTGGACCATGGGCGCCTTCAAGGCGCGCGCCATCGAGGATATCCGCAAGCAGGTCGGCAAGGGCCGGGTGATCTGCGGCCTGTCGGGCGGCGTCGATTCATCGGTGGTCGCGGTGCTGCTGCACGAGGCGATCGGCGATCAGCTGCAATGCGTCTTCGTCGACCACGGCCTCTTGCGCCTGGGCGAGGCGGAGGAGGTCGTGCGCCTGTTCCGCGATCACTACAACATCCCGCTGGTGCACGCCGACGCCTCGGACCTGTTCCTCGACGCGCTGCACGACATCACCGACCCCGAGGCCAAGCGCAAGATCATCGGCAAGCTGTTCATCGACGTCTTCGAGGCCGAGTCGAAGAAGATCGGCGGTGCGGAGTTCCTCGCCCAGGGCACGCTCTACCCCGACGTGATCGAATCGGTGTCGTTCACCGGCGGGCCCTCTGTGACCATCAAGAGCCACCACAATGTCGGCGGCCTGCCCGACCGCATGAACATGAAGCTCGTGGAACCGCTGCGAGAACTCTTCAAGGACGAGGTGCGCGCGCTGGGCCGCGAGCTCGGCCTGCCCGAGGCGCTGGTCGGCCGCCACCCGTTCCCCGGCCCCGGCCTCGCCATCCGCATCCCCGGCGACATCACGCGCGAGAAGCTCGACCTCTTGCGCAAGGTCGACGCCGTCTATCTCGACGAGATCCGCAAGGCCGGCCTGTACGACGAGATCTGGCAGGCCTTCGCCGTGCTGCTGCCGGTGCGCACCGTGGGCGTGATGGGCGACGGGCGGACCTACGACCAGGCATGCGCGCTGCGCGCGGTGACGTCGACCGACGGCATGACGGCGGACTACTACCCGTTCCCGCACGAGTTCCTGGGCCGCGTGGCGACGCGCATCATCAACGAGGTCAAGGGCGTCAACCGCGTGACGTATGACATCACCAGCAAACCACCCGGCACGATCGAGTGGGAGTGATCTCGATCACGGCATCTGACGAAGGGGCTAACCTCGATGTACATCCAGTGGTTCGTCAAGGGCATCGCTGGACGAGCAGACACGGCGACCAGTACCGAAGGCATTACTCGATCTCAAGCATTCGAAATGATCCTCGATGGACAGGGAATTATCTCGAATTGGTGGCGCAATAAGCCCAAGACCAAGATTTCACCGCCCGAAGTCGAAGCTGTTCTGACGGAGTACAATCTCGATCGGCATATACATGACTACGAAAATTTTGGTCATGAAACGCCGTTCATTTCGCTCGCTTCCGGTTGCGTGGAACGGGATACGGCCCTCGCACGAAACTTTGTTTATTCTGCAGTGGATACTGCGCTCGATTTCGCCACTGACGCGTGGGGTCGTCCCGGGGCATTGTTTTACGGATGGGTGCTTGCAGGGCTGAACCCTGCTGTATCTCTGGGATCTGTGGCTGAAACTGTACGCGATCTGAATGTCTATCATCGCTGGTCACCGTTTCAGCTTGAAGGTGAAATCACTGCCAAAATTCACATCCCCGCCAATCAGATATCGAAGGTGGAGTGGTGGGACGGCGCTGTTGACTCGACTCGCGCAATTGAGACGATTGCAAATCCGGCATTCGTCAACCCTGCTCCGATCGCGAACGTGCGGGAACTGTTCTGATGGCTGGCTATGCCGAAGTGCTTGGACTTGATTCTCAACGGCTCAGGCGTCGGCTTTTGTTCTTGAACGACCGCGCTAAAGCCCATGATGCACTCCAATCCGAACTCCACATCGCATGTGCTGCAACGCTACGACGGGATGCTGGCGCAATTGCGTTACTCCTTGGTCAGACCGAGGAAGCATTGCATCTGCTTTCGGCAGCGGGTCGACAATGGGCTGACCTTGGGGTTTACTCCGGCTACTTTTTGATGAGCCTAGCCCGACGCTCTCGCGGCGCATCATGGTTCGAAAACGATACTGAGTTGGATGATATCGAGCGGTCACTGACCTCAGAGCAGGCCGCCAAGGATTTCTCACGCAAAGCTGGCCAAACTACACTGGGAGCGATGTCAAACAGTTCGCCGCGCCAATTGCTTAGCCTGTTTCAGGCGGCTGGTGGTGGAAGACGACGTTCAGGTCGGGCGTCTCGGCTAGCTTTGCCTGCGGCAAAGCGTCTTGGCCCGAGCAGTGGTACGGAAGTTGGGGTAACCGGAATGCCGCTCGCAGGCTATCTCCGACTCTACGATGCGTTCGGGACGGGTGAGGTGTCCGTTCGGGATCAGGACAGCCTCTTTGCTCTGGCAATGAGGCGCGACGAGCAAATCTCCGTCGCCCGTGCGGATCAATACCATTGGCGCTTGCTCTCTAAGCCTGCTGAAATAATCGACTTTGATCTCATCGCGCTGGGAATGACCGCGGTTGAGGCGGGGGCCAACTCAATGAACCGAATGTTCGCTTCGATCGAGAAGCTTGGAACAGAGGCTCGGCTTCCATTTGAACTTGCTGTTGACCTTGAAACGCGTCGCAACCCACGATCAAAGGGCTAGATCGCACTCGCTCGATTAAAGCTTGCGACATCACCCGCTAGCCGCCCGGACGATTGAGTGGGAGTGATGGGAGGAAGCTACAGGGGCCGTATGATGCCTTTCGGGGGTAAGAAGGCTATTCAGGTCTCGCCATTGCCACATCGTGGCCTGAACTCCGATCTACCTTCCGACCTATCGACTTCTACCAACTTGATTGCCTCAGACCGACCTTGGATCGCGCCTCACCACCGCAGCGCGACTTTTCACGAAGGTTGTGCTACTCTTCTGCTTCCCCTCGTACACAAGTCGAAGCAACAAATTCCAACAATGCATGACCGTTTCCGCCAACCCACCCCCTGAACGACGTGTCGTTTTTATTAGTAAGGGCACGCCGAACGACGACCAGTTCGTCCTGTGGCTTGCGCCACGTCTCGAAGCCCACGGCTATGAGGTCTTCGCCGATGTTCTCACGCTGAAGGCAGGCGACCGCTGGCGCAAGGAAATCACGGACACCTTGCAGGACAAGGCCGTGAAGATGCTGCTCTGCTGTTCCGAAGTGACACTCGCGAAGGCGGGAGTGATGGAGGAGATCGGCATTGCCGAGGAGGTCGGCAAGCTGCTGAAGGACACGAACTTCACCATCCCGCTCCGTCTCAGCAAGCACAGGAAGCTATTCGGCGTGGGCGAACTCCAGCGCGTCGATTTCGAGAAGAGCTGGTCGAAAGGCCTCGCCGATCTGCTCGACCAGCTCGCGAAACTCGGCGTGCCGCGCGACGGCACGGCCACCATCAACCCGGCGTGGGACGCACACCGCCGCCGGCATGCTATCCAGCTTGAAAAAATACCCGAACGACTGACATCGAACTGGCTGCGTATCGTTGAAGTACCGGACACCGTCCTGTATTTCCAGCCGACCGGAGCTGCCAATCTCGGCGCGCTTCAGAAGGCCTGCGGCTCGTTCCAATTCCCTGCCGAACCGTTTCTGCGCGGCTTCTTTTCGTTCGCCAACTTTGACGACGTGGCCGTGGGCTTCGAAACCGTTGGCAAGTTTGAAGTCGGGCGCGAAGTGCCGTTCCAGCAGTTCCTTCAGCATGGGATTCCCGATTTCATCGAGCCGCAGGAAGCGTCCAATCTGATTGTCTCGATGCTGCGTCGGGCATGGGAGAACTATTGCCGGGCGAAGGGCCTCGCTCCCTACCAATACTCGGCGGCTACCGGCTTTCACGCCGCCGAAGGTCTCATCTCAACGGGCAAGAAAATACCGTGGGGTCGGCAGGGTGAGCGGCGATCCGCCATGCTGCGCAACAAGGCCCAAGGCAAGATCTGGAATTTCGGCGTCAGCGGCAACCCGGTCATCTATCCCTTCCCGCATTTCCGGCTGAAGGCCCGCGTCCTCTTCGCGGCTGGTAATGGCGATAGCGAAGGCGAGGTCATTGACGACAAGAAGCTCCAGCACCGGCTCCGCCGTAGCATCTGTAAGGGATGGCGCAACAAGCAATGGGTTGGCCGCTTGCTAGCGTTTCTGGAATTGATGTCGGGAGAGGAAGCCGCGATCAAGCTGCCGGTCGGTGGCGACCGGCATGTCAAGCTCGACGCGACCCCCATCCTCTTCACGTCGCCTGTTTCGACAGCCTTGCCAGATATCCTCCAGGACGAGGACGAAGAGCGCGACGCCGACACGCTGGGCGCGACCACACCTGACGATGAGGATGACGCATAATGGAGTTGCCGGAGAAATCTCTGGAGATCCAGCACATCCCCGAACCCTACCTCGAGTTCGGTCATGGGCAGGTGTGCGATCATCCCAAAGACGGCCTCTTTCTTTACGGGCCGCATGAAGGGCAGCCGAAGAGCCAGACAATCTCCGTCGGTGTGATTGGCACTATCGACGGAATTGCGCACTTCAAGACATGGGCCGCCAAAGCGACCGCACTTGTTCCTATTCCGCCGCGCGGCGAGCGTGACAAGGAAAATCGGCTACATCTCTCCGACTTTCCGGGCCTCGAAGAAGCCTTCGGTCTCGTGATCGATCCTCGCGTCGTCGCGCGCGCGATCGACGGCAAGGAACTGGATGAACGCACTCGCACGCTCAATCACCATGAGGCCGTCAGGGCTGCCGTCGATCTCTTCCTCGCCGAAATCGACGCGCATGGCAGAAACGAAGAGCAAAAAATCGACGTTTGGGTGTTGGCCCTGCCGGAAATCGTGTTTGAGCGGTGCAAGCCACAATCGAAGCGCACCGGGCTTGGCCTGACAAAGGGAAGCTTTGGCAAGCAACAGAAAGCGCGCACCGAGCTGCCGCTTCTCGCCGGCGTGCTCGACCAGTCCGAGGAAGGCATCTTCGATGACGTTCCGGATTTCCACCGGCAGGTGAAAGCCAAGCTGCTGAAGGTTGGTATTCCGTCCCAACTCGTCCGCGAGACGACGCTCTCGCCGGATAGCTTTAAGAACAGTGCCGGTTACAACACCCGCCGCCTTCAGGATGCCGCCTCGGTCGCATGGAATCTCGCGACGGGCCTCTATTACAAGACACAGCCGAAGCCGCCGTGGAAGCTCGCGCATGTACGTCCCGGCGTCTGCTACATTGGCTTAGTCTTCAAGCTCATTCCTAATCACCCGCAGCAGCACGCGTGCTGTGCGGCGCAAATGTTTCTCAGCGAGGGTGATGGCGTCGTTTTCCGCGGGGCCAATGGCCCCTACAAAACTTCCGAACACGAATTCCATTTGAAGGGTCCGGAAGCAAAGAATCTCGTCGCCATGGTCCTGAGGACATACATGGAAAAGCACGGTGTGCCGCCCACAGAGCTCTTTATCCATGGGCGAGCTCGGTTCAATGACGAGGAGTGGGATGCCTTCAAGGACGCGGCTCCGGAGGGCACAACTATTGTCGGCGTCCGGATCAGGACCACCGGCGGCGAGGTCAAGCTATTCCGCGACGGCGATTATCCGGTTCTACGCGGCACGGCGATGATTCTGGGCAAGGCAAGCGCATATCTATGGACGAGTGGGTTCTTGCCCCGTCTCGATACCTATATCGGGCCCGAGACGCCCAACCCTCTGCATATCAACATTCAACGAAGCACCGGCGCCATGCCCGAGATCAAAACGGTGCTCTCCGACATCATGGGCCTGACGAAGATTAACTATAACGCCTGCAACTACAGCGACGGATTGCCGGTTACGATCAGGTTTGCCGACAAAGTCGGTGACATTCTCGTCATGGGCTCAGCAAAGGACGCTGACAGGCAGCCGTTCAAATTCTACATCTGAACGAGTGCAGATTCACGCTTTGATCGCGCGACCTCACTCAATTTCGTGCAATCCGCTATCGCGCTGAGTGGCGGGCCGGCGATGAAACCGCCCGTCGCGATGTGCACTGGCTCAAGCAGGGGAACCATCAGCCGCGCGATCAGCGGGAGGACTCTGGGGTGAGGTGGCGGAGAGGGCGTGCTTTTTGTTCAATGATTCCAGGTGTTTGTGGAGCGGCCGGGTTGCGCGCCGCTTTGGAATTTGCATGGCCCTTGATTGATCACGGTTTTGTCCCAAGTAAGGGCAGTCCACTGGCGATGACCTGGCGACCCCGGCGCGACGCTTCGGCGGAGCGACGGTTCGACATAGCCTGCTGCGTAGCACCACGTAGCAAGTTACCTGTCTCGGTTGACGGCTCCATATTAATGGGTCGCTGGTAGCCGGTGGAGAACAGTGGAGGCGCCTATGAGCAAGAAGATTGCCCGTACGGCGCGCCTTGTTCGCGATGTAGCGCTGGTGCTGCTGCCCGTTTTGCGGGTGGTTGACCTGGTGATTAGCATCGTGAACAAGGCCGCCAACTATGATCGAGAATTACACTCACAAGTACATTTCGCGCGGTAAGTGGGTCTTCGTTCCAAACGAGCGCTGCAAGCGCAAGGCGCACCGCATCCTCGAACACCTTAAGAGCGTCGAACTTCCACCCTACTTCTTTCACTACGCGCCGGGCGGCCATGTGGCGGCGCTGCACCAGCACATCGAGAACCGCTACTTCTTCAAGATCGATATCAAGAGCTTCTACTATTCGATCGCTCGTGAGCGAGTGCATCGTGCGTTGCGGCGATGGCGCATGCAGGGCGCTCAGACGCACGCGAAGTGGTCTTGCGTCCGCAATCCCATCATCGGCGCAAAGCCGCAGTTCGTGCTCCCGATCGGATTCGTGCAGTCGCCGCTTCTCGCGAGCCTGGTGCTGATGCAATCGCCTGTGACGCCTACTATCGATCGCGTCATGGAACGCGGTGTTACCATGTCGGTGTACCTCGACGATATCGTCGGATCCCACAACGAAAAGTCGCTGCTCACGGAAGCGTTTGATGAGATCCGTGATGCCTGTATCCGGAGCGAGTTTACGCCGAATGCTGCAAAGCTCACACCGCCGAGCGAAGCGATCGTGGCGTTCAACTGCGATCTGACGCAGGGCAAAGCGTTCGTGACAGAAGCGCGCATCAAACAGTTTTACGAGGAGGACCCTGACCGCTCCTCGCTGTCGATACAGTCGTTCCGTGGGTACTGTAGTCGCGTTGCGGAGGCGAACGTCGCGGCCGAATAAAGAACTCCCGCGAACCGGGGCTTTACGCCGTTCTCCTTCATGCGATCGCCGAAACACTGCGGTAGGCGGCGTCACTGACGAGCGCGCCCGAGCGGGCACGATCGAATGGGCGTGAGGGAAATGGTAGTTGCAACATCTTGAGTTACGTGTGACTTGCGCGGCCGCGTCTTCCAGTCAGCACGGACCTCATGATTCGCCTCGACAACATCAGCAAGCAGAACGGCTATCAGATCCTGATCATCGACGCCTCGATGGGCATCCAGAAGGGGGAGAAGGCGGGGCTTGTCGGGCCCAATGGCGCCGGCAAGACGACGCTGTTCCGCATCATCGCCGGCGAGGAGGAGTCCGACGACGGCCAGGTGACGATCGATCCCGGCATGACCATCGGCTACTTCAGCCAGGACGTCGGCGAGATGTCGGGCAAGAGCGCGGTGGCGGCGGTGATGGACGGCGTCGGGCCGGTGAGCGCGCTGGCGATCGAGATGGCCCGGCTCGAGGTCGCGATGGTCGATCCGGCCCAAGCCCCCGACATGGCCGGCGACATGGACGCCCTCGTCGAGCGCTATGGCGAGGTGCAGGCGCGTTTCGAGGAGCTCGATGGCTACGCGCTGGAGGCCCGGGCGCGCGAGGTGCTGGCGGGCCTGAGCTTCAGCCAGGAGCGCATGGACGGCGACGTCGGCCTGCTGTCCGGCGGCTGGAAGATGCGCGTGGCGCTCGCGCGCATCCTGCTGATGCGCCCCGACGGCATGCTGCTCGACGAGCCGAGCAACCATCTCGACCTCGAAAGCCTGATCTGGCTGGAGGACTCGCTCACGACCCACGACATCGCCAGCAAGCCGCCAGGGGCGATCGAGTGGGAGCAGGCGGGCCGCGGCGCGCCTGGTTTACGCCAGCAACTGCGTCGGTACACCCAGTACCGGACCGGCCTCGGCAAGCTTCTGGTCGAGCGTATAAACCGTCGCGCCGTGCTCGGCGGCGATGGCGAGGTGCAGAGCGTCCCCGGCGCGCAGTCCAAGCGCATGCTGGTCGGCGAACTTCGCCGCCACCCGGAACTGCGCGCCTGTCACGGCGAGCACGGTGAAACTCTCGACGACCAGCTTGTTGAACATGGCGAGCGCGGCTGCGCGCTGCTCGACGCCGATCTGTCCGGTCCGCAATTTGATCGCCAAAGCCGAGGACATCTCGGTGACGGTCCAGTCGCTGATCACAAGGCGCGTCGGCTCCTGCTTCCCCAGCCAGGCCTGAACGAGCGGCGTGGCCGCTTCGTTCGAGAGCGCCGCGACGATCAGCGACGTGTCGAGATAGAACATCAGTAGCGATCGTCGTCCCGCATCGATCGGACGAGTTCCGCGGCGCTCTGGCGTTGCCGCGGCATGGTCGCCGTCAGGGCCTGGAGCAGGGTGGCGTCGATCGGCTGACGCGGCCTGGCGACTGATGTGAGCCGCGCGACCGGCTTGCCGCGCCGGGTTATGTCGATCGAGTCCCCGGCTTCGACCCGGGCCACCAACTCGCTCAGATGCGCCTTGGCATCCGCCAGCGTGATCGCGCTCATGTTTCGCCCCTGACCATCTAGATGGTCATGTAGTGCATCCGGCCCGTGAATTCCAGTGCCAAGCGCTTCCGTGGCACGCGTGGCGTAGGACGTGCGCCGCCGCGCTTTCAAGTCGGTCCCGACCTCATGCTTCGTCTCGACAGCATCGGCGAGAGCCTGCGCGTTCCGATTGCCTCGTCCGATTTGCCACGGAACGCGCAGGCGCAAATGCGATCATAGCTGCATCGGAGCCCTCTATACGACGCCGCTAGCGGCGGAAATCGCATCCGCCGGGGCTGCATCCGGGCCACCAGGGCGGATTTCGCGCCGTGTGATGTGAGGCCTGAGCGGCGGCCTCGATTCGTCAGTGGGAGCAGGGGCAATGTGGGAGGACAATGACGTCATTTTAGAATTATGATGGCATATATGACGTCATTATTCGATATTGACATCAGGCATCGGATACCTACATTGCGATCATGGCGAGGAAGGCTTCCACATTCCGGATCGATCCGCCCCTCCAAGCGGCGCTGGAGAACCTCAGCCGCGTGTTGCGGCGTCCCATGAACCAGCTCGTCAACGAGGCCCTGCAAGACTACCTCGATCGGCGCAGCAGCGCCGCGGAGCGCGACCTTGAACGCACCCTGGCGAGCCTTCGCGCCTATCGCAGGCGCGATCCGCATTTCAAGGATGCCATCGCTGCCGCCGTGGACGCGGAAGCCACCCTGGGCAGGGACGATCCGGCCGAAGGCAAGGTCGTCATGGGCAAGCTGGTCGGTGGGAAGCTGATCGAGGCGCCGGTGGCCGAAGGCGTCAATCCGCTGCGAGCGGAACTGCGCCGCCTGTTGAATGCCTCCTGACTGGGACGACGACAGTCCCGAGCTGCGCGCGACTCTCACGAGGCTCCTGGAGTCGGTCGAAGAAGATGCGCGACGACGGGTAAAGCCCACCGTCGAGGCGGCGCGACGCTGGCAGTCCGACATGATGCGCGGCCTCGCGGTCGAGCCCAAGTATGTTGGCGCATTCCGCGGGGAACCCGGCCTCGAATGGGTACAGGTCCGCGTCGGAGACATCTACGGTGTGGCCTCGGACGACGTCTCGAGTGCGCTCCACGACTTTGAACGGCGCCTGCAGTCGGCCGTGGCGCTTTTCGACGATGTGATTGCGCCGGGCGCCGAGCCCAACGATGATCAGGTCGGCGCGATCATCGAGCTGTGCGCATGGGCGCACGCCGAGTGGGTGCGCATCCATCCCTTTGCCAACGGCAACGGCCGCACCGCCCGGCTCTGGGCCAACAGCCTGGCGATGCGCTATGGCTTGCCGCCTTTCGTGCGTCTGCGGCCCAGGCCCGATGGCAGCTACGGTATTGTCAGCCGAAAGGCCATGCTGGGGGATTGGCAGCCCACGGTGGCGCTGTTTGGCGAGTTGCTCGCCGACGTCCTCGAAGAGTCCGATCCCGACGTCTAGGGCACGTTCCGATCGTATCGAGTCCGACCTGGCATCCCCAGCGCAGCGAGGGATGACAGACGGTTCTGGTTGAAGCGCAAGATCATCGGCACCCGGCCGGCGGCTTTCGCCGTCGTGCCGTCGCCATTGCCTGCTACTCTTCCATCGAGCCGGTGCTCTCCCGGCCGGGTGCAAGCGAGAGGGTAGTCCCATGCGCGATCTGGCGTGGTCTGCTGCGGAGAAGAAGGTCGCACGCCGCGCCTATGACCATGCCCTGGAGTCGGCCCTCGCGGCGCTCCTGGCGGAGTTCAAGGCGAAGGCCGCCGCGGTCGCGGCACCACAGGACATGTGGGCCCTCGAAGGCTACCTGCGCGAACGGCGCCAGCACATCGACGACCTCTTCGACTATCGCTACTCGCAGCTCATCCTTGTCTTCGCCCGTCTCATCCGTGAAGGCCATCTCGACGAGGCGCGGCTCAACGGCCTGTCCGAGGAGAAGCGTGAAATGATCCGCCGTATTCTGGCGCTATGAGGCGGCCTCGCCCTTGGGCGAGACCCCCGCCAGCGCATCGCCGAGGGAGCGTGTCACGCGCAGCCTGAGCGGCTCCGCCGCACCTTTCCCATCGGTGAAGATCTCGCGGCCTGCATCCGCCGTCAGGAACGATTCCTTGACTAAGGATCGACCTTAGTAAAGACTTCGTTCCCAGCGTCGGCTGCAGGGAACACGCTCGTGCCTTATCCCGGCCGCGCGGACCGATGACGAAGCGAATCACCGGACGATACGAAAGCGTGACCGTCGCCGGCGAGAAGGTCGCGGCTTTCGTTCCCTTCGATCTGCCGCCCGCGCGCCCGGCGCTTGCCGTCGCGGGAAACCTCGAGCATCGCCTGCGCGAAGCCGGGCAGGCGCTCGTCCGCCTCGACCTGGCGGGCGAGATGGTGCCGTCGCTCGACTGGTTCATCTACGCCTTCGTGCGCAAGGAGGCGGTGATCTCCTCGCAGATCGAGGGCACGCAGGCGTCGCTCGTCGATCTTCTTGCCTTCGAGGCCGGGGAGCGGCCCGCGCCCGACGCCGACATCGAGGAGGTCACCAACTACCTCGACGCGCTCGCCTATGCGCGCCGTCAGCTGGCGGCGGAGCGCGGCCTGCCGCTGTCGATGCGGCTGCTCAACGAGGCGCACCGCCGGCTGATGCGCGGCGTGCGCGGCTCCGGCAAGCGGCCCGGCGAGGTGCGCCGCAGCCAGAACTGGATCGGCGGCAGCCGGCCGGGCAACGCCGCCTTCGTTCCCGCGCCGCCCGACAGGCTGCCGCGGCTGCTCGGCGAATTCGAGCGATACATCCACGCCGACGACAAGCTGCCGAAGCTCGTGCGGACGGGTCTGCTGCACGCGCAGTTCGAGACCGTCCATCCCTACCTCGACGGCAACGGCCGGATCGGGCGGTTGCTGATCGCCCTGCTGCTGGAGCACTGGGGGCTGCTGAAGGCCCCGCTCCTCTATCTCAGCCTTTTCTTCAAGCGCCACCGCCAGGAATACTACCGCCGCCTCGACCTCGTGCGGCTGGAAGGCGACTGGGAGGGCTGGACCGACTTCTTCCTCGACGGGGTCGCCACGATCGCCGACGAGGCCGTCGCATCGGCGCGCGAGCTGTTCACGCTCGTCGGCGCGGACCGGACGCGGCTGCTGGCGGCGCAGTCCGCCTCCGTCTCGGCGCTGCGACTGCTCGAGCGGCTGCCGCGCCATCCGATCGTGACAGTCGGCTCGGCGATGAAGCTGATCGACGCGAGCAAGCCGACGGCGATCCGGGCGATCGCCGCGCTGAGCGAATCCGGCATCCTCGTCGAAACCACGGGGCGCAAACGCGACCGCAGCTTCGCCTATCGCGCCTACATGGACCGTCTGCGGGCCGGGACGGAGCTGGCAGGTCGTGGCTGAGCGCGGCGATGGGGGCGGAAAGCCCTGCGCCGCGACTACTCGATCCCGGCGGCGAAGCGCTCGACCAGGTTGACCTCGCCCAGCACGATCAGCAGGTCGTCGTGCTGCACGACGGTGTCGGCCTGCGCGTAGGTGAAGACTTCGCCCAGGCGCTTGATGCCGACGATCGTCACGCCGTCGCGCTGGCGCACCTGGGCCTGCTCGAGCGTCTGGCCGACCAGCCGCGCGGGCGCGCGCGTCTTGACCATGGCGAAGTCGTTGTCGAGCTCGACGTAGTCCATCATCTTGCCGGTGAGGATATGGGCGACCATCTGGCCCATCCGCGCCTCGGGGTAGACGACGTTCTGCACCCCGATGCTCTTGAGGATCTTGCCGTGCCGCTCGTTGGTCGCCTTGGCCCAGATCGAGGGGATGCCGGCCTCGATCAGGGCGAGCGCCGTGAGGATGCTGGCCTCCATGTCGCTGCCGATGGCGATGACCGCGGTCTTGAAGTCGCTGATGCCGAGCTGGCGCAGCGCCTCCGGGCTGGTGGTGTCGGCCTGCAGCACGTGGGTCAGCCGATCGGCTGTCTCCTGCACGCGCTGCAGGTTCTCGTCGACGCCGAGCACC
This sequence comes from Alphaproteobacteria bacterium, assembly GCA_019635875.1. NCBI lineage: Bacteria > Pseudomonadati > Pseudomonadota > Alphaproteobacteria > Alphaproteobacteria bacterium. The sequence continues at coordinate 302,078 of JAHBYP010000005.1, read as the reverse complement.
TCGTGGCCCATGCGGATGAGCGAGGACGCGACGGATGTGCCGAAGCGACCCAGGCCGATGACGAGGATGGTTTCGGCGCGCTTCTTGGCGGAACGCTTAGCCAACAATGGGCCGCTCCTCGGGATAGCGGATGGCGGTCGGGCCGCTGCCCATGGCCAGCGCCGTTGCGATCGTGATGGTGCCGACGCGTCCGACGAACATCAGGACAATCAAGACCAGTTCGCCCGCCGGGGGAAGCTGATTCGTGATGCCCGTGGAAAGCCCGACGGTGGCGAAGGCCGAGATGGTCTCGAACAGCACCACCGTCAGCTTGTGCTCGGTGACCGACAGCAGGACCATGGTGCCGATGCCGACCAGGGCGATGGAGATCAGCGCGATGGTCAGCGCCTGCCTTTCGATCGAGGTGCCGATGCGGCGGCCGAACAGATGGGCATCGCGCTGCCCGCGCACCTCGGACCAGACGACGATGCCGAGCAGGAAGAAGGTCGTGACCTTGATGCCGCCGGCGGTGCCGGCGCTGCCGCCGCCGACGAACATCAGCACATAGGTGAAGGCCAGCGTCTCCTCGCGAAAGGCGCCGATGTCCAGGGTGTTGAAGCCCGTGGTGCGGGTGGTGACCGACTGGAAGGCGCTGTTGAGCAGCTTGTCGCCCAGCGCCATGGCGCCCAGCGTCTTGGGATTGGCCCATTCCGCCGCCAGCACGGCAAGGATGCCGGCGACGAGGAGAATGCCGGTGCCGCCCACGGTGATCTTGGTGTGCAGGCTCCACGGGCCGGTCCGCCTGGACCGGTTGAGCGTCTCGTGGATGACGGGAAAGCCGAGCGAGCTGACCACGATCGCCAGCATGATCGGCACCAGGAACAGCCAGTCCTTCTGGAAGCCCATGAGGCTGTCGGAGAAGGTCGAGAAGCCGGCGTTGTTGAACGCCGATACGGCCTGAAAAATCCCGTGCCAGATGGCCGCCGGCCAATCCAGCCCATGAAAGAAATGCAGCCGCAAGGTCAGCACCGACGCGAGGAGGCCTTCGACCACGACCGTCACCAGCAGGATCAGCCGCAGGACGCTGCGCGAACTGGCGGCATCGAAATGGCTGCGCTCGACCTGGGTGCGCAGCTTGTCGCTCAGCCGGAAACCGCGCCCGACGAGCAATCCCAGCAACGTCGCGGTCGCCATGATGCCGAAGCCGCCGATCTGGAACAGGACCAGGATCACGGCCTGACCGAAGGTGGACCAGT